>PNLE01000050.1 GCA_013822855.1 Planctomyces sp. | reverse complement strand
ATTGCCGCCGCCTTGACCGCGTCCACCGCCGCCAAATCCACCGCCGCCGAAACCACCTCCCGAAGGAGCCGCTCCACCGCCACCCGAGCCCATGCGTTCGCGCATTCGTTGCTCCATGATCCGTCGGAGATCGTCACTATTGGGCTGCTGCTGCGGCTGTTCCTGTTGGGGCTGGGATGAGTTGCCCCCCCATCCCGTCGAGCTGCGGGAAGGCCGCGTGCGGCTGGAACCACTCACACTTACCTTGGGCATCAGCGAGGAGATCGATTGCGAAAGGACGGCGGGATCCGCCTTGTCGAGCGTGATCACGCGGATGGTCTGCCGGGCATCCTTGGCCCGCTGATCGAGATCGGTGACGAGTTCCGAGACCTGCTGGAAGAGGCTGTCGTTGGCCGAGACCACGAGATGACTGGTGCGGGTATCGACCCCCAGCGTCATTTCGGGCCCACGCTGCGCCCCCCGGCCCTGGGCACCACCACCCATCTGGCCCATCATCATCGCCAGCGGATTGAAATCACCACCGCCACCACCACGGCCGCCCCGTTGTCCACCACCCGGCATGGCCTGGGGGGATTCGAGCTTGTCCTTGAAGACCTCGTTGACGATGGAGGCGACTTCCTCCACATCGGCGTAGTTGACGGCGATGGATCGCGGCAGGCGATCGCGGGCGTTCTGCGGAAGTTCGTCGGCATCGAGAATCTCGAGCATCTGCTCGATCTCGCGGATCTTGTCGGTCGGGCCGGAGACGAAGAGCGCGTTGGCGCGGGTGTCGGTGATGATCCGCACGGGCTGGGAAGAACTTCCCAACGAATCCAGACCCGTCGCACCCAGCATGCTCTTCCCCATCGAGGAGAAGCCGCTGGAGAATCCGCCGAACATGCCACCGGAATCAGCCGCCGAGGAGGCCGTCACACTGCTCTGGGGGAAGAGGCGTTCGAGCATGGTCGCCGTTTCGGTGGCGTCGGCCGAGCGGAGATAGAAGATCGTCCAACGGGTGCGGGCCGGAATCGATTCCGACAATGTCGCGAAGAGTTCCTCCAGCCGATCCAACGCGGTTGTGTCGGGCGAAGTCATGATGATCTCGTCGCCGTTGACGGTCATCGAAACACCGGGAGGAACGGCCTTGAGCGTTGCCTTCCCCTCGGCTTCCTTCGTGGCCTGCGGTGTGGTCACCGTGGTTGATGGCGCGGCACCGGGCGAGGCGTCGCCCACAGCTTCATTGGAAGCAGCGGCCTCATTGGCGGGAGTCTCCGCATCGGCCGATTCCTGTGGGATGCCTTCCGGCCCCTTCGTATCTTTTTCACTCGGCGAAAGCGTCTCATCCCCTTCGAGATCGACCGCTTCTTCTTCCAGCACGGCGGCCACACGGACTGCCTGGGCGGGCCGCGATGTCCTTGAAACCGTCAACAGGCTCCCCCGCGCCGCGGGAGTCGCGGCGGCGACAGGCAAACTGGCAGCATTGGGCACAGGCGATCGATCGACCGGCACGCCCGTGGTGAGATCGGGCTGGCGGGGAGCGGGAGTTTGAGTCGGTTCGATCTTGCGGGCACCAGGCGTCTTCAACTCACGCACCGGATTGCGGGCCGAGGGGACGACGATCCGTATCGGACTTTCGTCCGTGGCCGCCCAAACCTTCTGCATCAGCTGCAAGACTTCCTCGGGGTCGCGGCCGCCGAGTGTCAGCGAGCGTACCATTCCTTGGCCGGTGGTGCGTTTGGCGTTGCCCGTGCCATCCTCACCCAGTTCCGCCAGAAGCGATTTGACCTGCGCCAGTTGATCGGGAGTGCCGCGGATCATTAGGCGGTTGCCGTAGGCATCCGGTTCGATGCTGGGAGCTTCCCGACCATCGCTGGAGAAAAGCGAACGGAGCGTGTTGGAGGCTGCCACGGGATCGAGCTTCACCAGATTGACCACTGCCACGGAGGACGAGGCGTCCCCCGCCAGCTGCTTGACCAGCCGGTCGATCTCGCCGTGCTCTGTCTCGGTGGCCTGGATGAAGATCTTGCCGTAGCGGGCATCTTCGCCCACGACCGTTCCCGGCATGAGGGTGCTGATCGTGCGCACGACCTGAGTCAGGTCGCTGGATGTCACCTGATAGACCCGCAGGGAAACGGGGGATTCCCCCGCCAAGGGCCGACCATCGGCACCGCGATCAACATCAATCGACTTGATGAGTTCTTCCACCGTGGGGAGCAGCGTCGCCGGAGCGGCGATCAGGAGCGAATTGGTGCGGGTTTCCGCCGTCACCTGGAGCTTCGACGCGAGCGCGTTGGTCGTAGTGGTGGTTCGGGGTGCCTGCGGCTGCTCGCGGGGATCTCGCCCTCGATCGTCCCGGCCACGATCCTCCCAGCGGCTGCGTTCGTCGCGGGACGAAGAAGACGAACTGGTCGTGGTGGCGACTGTCGATGTCGGCAGACCGAACAACCGACGCACCGTGCGCTCGGCTTCGGCAGCGGTGATGTGCTTCAGCGGGACGGATTTGAACGTCAGCTCCCGGTTCCCCGTCGCGCCGTCTCCCGTCAACAGACGATGGATTCGTCGCAAGTTCGAGCCGATGTCGGTGACGACGATCGAATTGGTGTTCTTGAGAGAGGAGACCTTCCCTTGCGGCCCGACCAGATCCTTCACTTCGTTGGCGGCCACTTCGGCATCGAGGCCGGTGAGTGGGATCAAGACCGACATCAACTCATTCTTGCCGCGCTTCTCCAGGTCTTCGGGAAGGACATCCGGCACCAGATTGGGGGGGATGCCGTTGGAGATGTTCGCGACCACGAGAAACTGATCACGGCGAACCAGGACGAAGCCCTTGGGGAGGAGATATCCGTTGAGGATGTCGAGCGCTTCGATCGGCGTGTAGCGGCGGCTGTCGAGATAGTTGAAGGTGCCGGGTGGGATCTCCGTGAGGTCGAGCGTCAGGTTGGCCTTGGTGGCGAACAACTGCAGCACATCGGCCCACGGGGCATAGCGGAAACTGAACGAGAACGGCTTCTCGGGATCTTCGTTGGGAACGACGGGTGTCGCCGGGGGAGCGAAGCTGGCTTCGATCTTGGGGGCAACCACCGCCATGGGCGCGACGACAGGTGCAGCCGGTGCCGTGATGGCTGGTGCTGCGGTGGCGGGTGCTGGAGTAACCGGATTGGCGACGGGGGAAATCGTCGCGGCTGAAGTTTCGCCGGGGGCAGCCACGGGCAAAGTGCTGGCTGGCGGCGAAGCGGACGCGGGAGTCGACTCAGGCACTTGCTCCGGGGTGGAAGTGTCATTGGCGACCGGGGCCACTTCTTGAGCGGCGACATCGGCGGCCGCCAGATGGCCTCCCGTCAGACCGAGGGGATCGCCCACCCAGGCATGTCCCGCCAGCACAGCCACCAGCAGAGCGCGGGCATAGCCACCACGGCTGGAGTGCCGCCAGCCACCAGCCATCAGCGGATGAACCGTCATGGAATCACCGGGGAGCAATTCCAGCTTCTGGGAGAAGTTCCCGTCCATCAAACACCCTTTCCGGAACAAAACCATGTCCGGCAATCCATCAATCGTTTTGAAGTCGCACATCTCACGAAGCGAGATGGAGTGAACAGAAGACCATTTTATTGGCGCGCGGCGGCGAACCGGGATGTGCCGCATCCGACCAGATATTCAAACCGGATTCGCCAAGGCGAAGTTCCGGTCGAACCCCTCCTTTTTTCGGCAACTGGCAATTTTGGCAGGCCTCACATGTCAGGGAATGCCGGAGGGATGGGCAACCTGAAGGCGTTTTTGCGGATTGCGCCGATTCAACGGCCTTTGGCGACAAGCGTCAATCCACCGGCGCTAGGCGCTGTAAATCATTTCCATGAATTACTTTGCAACTTTCGCTGAATCCTGGCGACCGAATTTCTGCTTCCTTGGGTCTGCCGCACGGTTTCATCACCAACAGCGGATACAAATCCGTTGGCATGACAACCGCCGAACCTTTCTTCAGCAATCCATCAGTGGAAAATGACTGGGAAGGATCGCCTTATTTTCCGTCATCCCCCCGCTCCCTGTCGAAGCTGTGGAGCCAGCCCTTTCTCCAGAAAAAGAGCAGAAAACCGATGCCGATCATCGCCATGAAGGCGAGGCAGGCGGGGTAGCCCCAGGGTTGCACCAGTTCCGGCATGTACTGGAAGTTCATGCCATACACACCCGCCACGAACGTCATGGGCAGGAAGAGCGTCGAGATGATCGTCAGCGTCCGCATCACATCGTTCGTCCGGCTGCTGACGATGTTGTAGTAGTAGTCCCGCAGATCGCCGCACGTTTCGCGATAGATGTCGAGGATGTCCATGATCTGCACGACATGGTCGTAGCCGTCACGCAGATAAAGCAGCGTCTCACGGGTGATCTGGGGAAACTCCCCCCGCAACAAATGCTGCACTGCCTCCCGCAGCGGCCACGCCGCCCGGCGAAGCTGCAACAGATCGGCCCGATGGCTGTGGATCAAGCGGAGCGACCTGGGCGAAGGATGGTTCTGCACCAGTTCCTCGATTCGGTCAAGATCCTCCCCCATCTTCTCGATCACCGGAAAGTAGCTGTCGATCACCGCGTCGAGCAATTCATAGAGCAGATAGTCGCTGCCGGAACTCCGGGTGCGGCCCCGGTTGTTCCGCAAACGTTCGCGGACATTGTCGAAGCAATCGCCGTCGAGATCCTCCTGGAACGTCAGCAACACATTCCCCGCCAGTACGAAGCTGATCTGCTCGCTGCAAAAGGGAGGGCCCACGACCCGCCGGGCGACGACAAAGAGCTGGTCGTCGTAATTGTCGACCTTGGCCCGCTGATGCGTGTTGACGACATCCTCCATCGCCAAGGGATGGATCTTGAACTGGTCGGCCAGTCCCTTCAGCAGGTCGGCACTGCCATAGCCGTCGATGTTCAGCCAGTGGATCTGCTCGGGAACCAGCAGGGGGGCAACCTCCGCGATGGTGGCGGGGGTCGTCTCATGACACGCCGCCGCCGAATACGAGAACAGCTCCATTCGCGCGGGACGGTTCAACTCATGGGGCGAAATAGTGCCGGGGGGCAGGCCGGGAGACGTCCGGCGACGAAACCATCGCCTCCTCACTTTCGGGACGCGCACCACATTCGCCGCAGGATCTCTCCCCGCACCCACCTCCTGGGGGAAGCTCACCGAATCTGCGGGACGCGTAATGCTCTTCGGATGATTCTTCGCGGGATGATCAGGCAGCGACATGCTCGGTCTCACGGGCCGTGGCGAACAGGGATTGACGCCGATACTGTAACTGACTCGACTCCTCGACGGCCGACGCCAATCGTGGAGAACCAAGTGGAATCAGCCGGGATGGAAGCCCACATTCAGCTAGCGCCGCCTGATGAATCAGAACCACTCCCGACCTACATGTTCGTCTTCGCGTCGCTGGCGTCGCCCAGGATGCTTTGCAGGGCTGCGGTGATGGCCGTGTCGTTGACGTGGTCGCGGGAATAGACGCGGAACACGCTCAGGCTCAAGGGAAGCTGGCGGAAGAGTTCGTCGTCCGACAGTTCGGTGATGCCCCCGGCCGCCGGATCGAAGAGGTGGTTCTGCCCACCCACAGGGAGGCGGCCGCTGGGACGGTGGTAGTGCCGGGCGACATCGAGCCGCAGTTCGATCGACTTCTTCTCGACGGGGAGCCGGTCGCGGATTCTTTGTTCGATGAGGTCGGGTTCCGAGAAGATCGACATCCGTTCGGCCGAACCGCTGTGGTAGCCCATCGTCCGCTCGGTGGCCATCTTCCAATGGACCTCGCGGGAGAGGATCCTTTGCCACCGCGCCCCCAGATCGCGCGTCGCGGGATCGTTCGATTGCGAGAAGCGGTCGACATCCACCAGGAACGACGACTCCGTCAGCCGCCGGTAGTTCTCCAACTGGCCGATCGGGTTCCCCTGGAACAGATGCGGCATCGTCTCGGGGAAAAGTTCCTCGAGCGCCAGGTCGATGGCCCGCACCGTGCGGTGGAAGTAGACAGTGCGGAAGAGGTTGGCCCGCGTTTCAATGAAGTTGATCAGCGTGGGCAGGCCCCGCACATGGATCGTCAAGCCCTGGGGCGTGAAAAATGAGTAGTGCAGAAGCCGGGAGATATCGAAGGCGCGGACGTTGTAGCCGGTCATGTAGGCGTCGCGGAGGACGAAATCCATGTTGTCGACGGTGTAGATGCCGCTGAACATGCTGCGGAGCTTCCGCAGCCAATCGGGGTGGCCCTCGTCGTCGGGAGTTCCGGGCCGGGGCCGGCGGATGAGCCAGGCGATTTGACGGGGGTCGAGTTCTTCGAGTGGTTTGAGCTGGCCCTGGGGATTGCGGCGGATGCCGCGGAGCAGCTCGCCCAGTTCCTGTTCGATGATCGCGCCGCCGACATCCTCGTGAGTCACATTGAATTGCGAGAGGTAGTGGTCGTCGAAGAAGTGGCCGAAGGGGCCGTGCCCCACATCGTGCAGGAGGGCCGCCATCCGCAGCAGGGATTCGACATAAGGCCGCGAGGGGACGTTCCGGCTGGCGTCGCAGAGCGAATCGTACCAGTGGTCAATGGCGACCGACGCCAGGTGCATCGCCCCCATGACATGCTGGAAGCGCATGTGTTCGGCGGCGGGGAAGACCCACCACGCCGTCTGCAATTGGTGGATGTGGCGCAGCCGCTGGACCCAGGGATGATCGATGATGTCCTGCTCGGCGGTCTCGCCCGCGGCCAGCCCGGCCCGGGAGATGAACGGGATGTACCCATGGATGGGATCGTGCGACAGACTCTCACTGATGAAATCGCGAGGCATGACAAACCGGCCTGTTGGGGGAAACGAACTCCTGAAGTCCTTGAATGATCGTGCGGAGCGGCGATTCCGGGAATGGCAAACCGGCTCGAAATCCAGTGGCTGTGAGACAAAGAGTTATCACCGCGCAGGGGCGATGGAGAAGATTGCGGCACTCCGGACGATCTCCCGGACACATCTACCAGTCCACGGCCAGCATCAGGCAATTGAGGCCGCTGCCGATGCCGAGGAAGGCGACGCGGTCGCCCGGCTTCAGGAAGCCGCGCTCGTTGGCGATGGCCGCCGTGATGGGGAGCGAGACCGTGCCGATGTTCCCCAGGAAGGGGTAGGTCGCGAAGTCCTTTTCCAGCGGGATGCCCAGCGACTTGAGAACCTGCTCGCGGTGTCCCTTGCCCACCTGGTGGCAGATCACCTTGTCGATATCCTGCGGTTTCATCCCCATCCGCGCGAGGAGTGAGGACCAGGTCTTCACGCCCAGCTCGACGCCGTACTTCATGACCGAGATCGAATCGGTCTGCATGAACTGGTTGAAGGCGTGCGAGAGCTTGGCGGGGAGGATGCCGCTCACCTTTTGCTGTACCAGTTGCGGCATCAGCGAGCCGAGCTTCGTGTGGGTGACGGCGCTGGGGAGAACCTGCTCAACCTTGTTGACCGCTGCCGGCAGGAGGGACTCGAACCCCCAGCGGCAGAGTTCATGATGTTCCGGTGCGGCGAGGAGGCTGCCTCCCAGGAGCTTGTGCCCGCGTTTCTTGGAGAACGAGCCATCGGTGAGGATGACCGCGACCGCGCCGCTGCCGCCGGTGAGGGTGGCGAGCGACTTGGTGAGGTTCTCCATCGTCGGGTCTTCCTGGAGACGCTGGATGGTGTATTCGATGATCTCGCGGGCCGATTCGCAGGAGACGACCATCCCCGCGCGGATCTGGCCCAGTTCGATCTTGTTGGCGATGTCGACCATGCCGTTGAGAACGCCCAGGCAAGCGTTGCTGATGTCGTAGACGGCGATGTCGTCGGCCAGGCGGAGATTGGCCGCGACGCCGCAGGCGGTGGCTGGCTCGAACTGTTCGCGGCAGACTCCGGCATAGATCAGCGCGCCGAGGTCATGCGTCGAAACGTTCGACTGCTCGAGGGCCCGGCGGGCGGCTGCAGTGGCCCCCTCGGTCAGTTTGTAGCCTTCGGGCCACCAGCGGCGTTCGCCAATCCCCGTCCACGCCTCGAGTTGCCCGGCACTCACTTTGAGTTTCTCGTAAACCCCCGCCAGCCGCTCTTCCAGCTCGACCGAGGTGACGACCACGGGAGCCAGTTCGTAGCCGATGGTTTCGATTTGGACTTTGGTGTAGTGCATGGGGTTTGGTATTGGGAGTTTGGTGTTTGGGTTTTGTCAGTTGAGAAGAACTGGTCAGCCCTGTTGTTGCCGCTGTCGCCTGATTTCATTTCCAAGTCGCAAGGTTCGCAGGTGCCCAATCTCCTGACAACTCCCAACGGACAACTGACCACGGTCAAACCCCATCAAGATCCCCTCACCGTCCATCCCTGCATCTGATAAATCACCCGTCCGTCGACTTCCAGCCAGCCGTTGGCGACGACTGTGCGGGTGGTGGGATCGGCGGAGAGGATCTCGGCTTCGACGGTGACGAGAGAATCTCGGGGAATGACCTGTCCGCGATAGACCCAGGCGTGCGGCGTGCCACAGACGGGGGTTTCGAAGGTGGTCAGTTCGCTGGTGGTCGTGTTCCACTGCGAAGCCATCCAGTGCTTGATCACCTGGAGAAAAGCTTCCAGCCCCAGCGATCCCGGCATCACGGGATCTTCAAAGAAGTGGGCCTTGTAGTACCACGCACCTGGATCGACCCGCGCCACGCCCCGCACGAAGCCCGCCAGTTCGGGCCTGCCGGGAACCGTTCCGGCACCCGCCAGACAACTGGTGATCTCATCCACGAACGAATAATTCTGGTCAGGGAAGGGTGCGGTGAGCGCGTAGGGAACAGGAACTGAAATCGCCTCCGGCGTGACGCGTTTCGCATCGCGGAGACCGACCTGGTTCGCCAGCGAGGCGGCGGAGAAAAAGCCGAAGTAGGTCGTTCCCGAATACACGAGTTCCTCCCGGGCGTGCATCTCCATGCTGAAGTGCTGGATGATCATGCCGCCGGACATTGAGGCTTGCGTCATTCGGGCGGTCGTGGTGAGCGTACCGATGCCAGGCGTCACGGGGCGGTGCTGGGTCGCCTTCCCCCCGAGGTTGCGGAACTTGATGTCGGTCTCGCTGGTGAGTGCTGAACCCGCGTAGGCCGCCAGCCAGCCGCAAGGTTGCAGAGCCGTTTCGAGCAGCACCGAGAAGGGCATTTCAGCCTGCCGGTTCGCTGCGAAGTACCAGGTATCCACTGGCACATCGTACTGGGCCACGCAGTGGCAGCCCGCTTTCATGACAAACGGCGGCCCGCCGACTTCGACAATCCGGTCGAGAAACTGGAACGGCGGCCCCGGCAACCGCGCGATCTTCCGCTCCTGGTCGAAGACGGCATACTCCGGCCCGAACGCCTCCGAAGGCTTGCCAATCGCATAAGCCGTAATCCGCTCCAAACCATAAACCGCCGGTCGCACGTCGTAGTCAGATGGCAATTGTCTGGCGACAGTCCCCTCTCCCCCTGGGAGAGGGCTAGGGTGAGGGTCTTCGTATTTCTCTGCCCTATCCTCTTGCAAGTCCTCCTTCTCTCCTTCTCCCCCCTCTTCCTCCCGCTGGCTTCCCCGCTTCTCCGCTTCTCCCGCTTTTCCGCTCTTCCCCGCCCACAACGACTCGACGCGCTCCTTCGTCAACCCCGTCATGCGGAGAGACATGTTCGTGATCTCGACGATCGGCTTGCCGTCGGCGAACATCAGGGCGTCGGCCAGGCAGTAAGCCTCCGGCTCGTAGCCCAGCTCGCGGATCGTGACCTCGTACCAGACTTGCTTCGTCGTTTCGAGAACTTGTCCCCGGCACTTGAGTCGGCTCTGCACGCCGGTGATCGGTTCGCAGACGACCTCGTCCGCTTCGCCAATCCAGCCCATCCGCAGCAGGTAGATCCGCAGGGTGTGGAGGCAGCACTCGTACATGAGTGTGCCGGGCATCACATGGTCATCGCAGAAGTGGCATTCGAGGAACCAGTCGTCGGGATGGATGTCGAGAGCGGCTTTGATCCGCCCGAGGCCGTACTTCCCGCCCCCCGGCTCCATTTCGAGCACGCGGTCAACCAGCCGCAGCTTGCCGCCGGGAATGGTGTAAGGCCTGGCGAGCGGCAAACCTTGGAAGGCCTCACCAAAGGCACCCACCAGATCGCCTTGCCGGAGCTGCTCGATCTGGGCGTCGCTGAAGCTTTCCGAAGTGATGGCGACCGGCTCGCGCCAATCAGCGGGGACGACGCCCGGCCGCGGCTGCTTGTCGAGCGTGCTGTGGATGATCCCCTTCCCCGCCGCCAAGGCCGCCGGCGTGAAGAAGCCCGCACACCCTTCGCGCATGGTGAGGAGAGGCTCGCCATTCACGGTGCCGTCGAACTCGAACTTGAAGAGCCAGGTCTCGCCCTGCTGGAAGAACTTAAGAATGCGGATGTCGTAGACGATCGTTTCGCCTGGCATCGGCAAGCCGCGATGGAAGGTGACGATCGCATCGAGCAACCGATAGACCGCGAGGCCTTTGGTATGGAAATCGATCCCCAGCCAGCCCGACAAGAAGAGATCGGCCTGACCTGATTCGACGGCGATGGCGGTGGGGATGCGGCCGCCGTCGAGATACCAGCGGTCGGCGGTGACATCGTGCTCGGTGACGAGGCGGCCGCTGGTCATCGAGAGGGGTTCCCCCTCGATATGCGTGATGCGGTCGACGAGCATCAGCGGTTCATCGGGCAGACGCACGCGGGTAGGATATTGGTCGACTTCCGCGAAGAGCGGCCCCAACGCCTCGCCGATCTTCCCGATGGCGAACTCCAGGCATTGTTCCCGCGAGAGCGAACGGGGCGGTGCCACTGGTTCACTCGCCGCGATGCCCGGGTGTCTAAGGATGTCCGGCTGGGGACTGGGAGCGTGCTCGGGAACTGGTGCGGCACCCTGAGGAACCACTTCCAGCTCACCCCCCTCCTGCAACCGGGCCAGCCGCTCTTCAAAGGCGAGATAAGCCGCTTCGGCGGGGTCGAGTTGAGAGATTGATTCAGTCGTCATGGGCGTGGCACTTGGTCTGGCGATATGGGTATTTGCATCGACAATCCCCTCTCCCCCCGGGAGAGGGTTAGGGTGAAGGTCTTCGCATTCCTCTTTGATCCGGCTTGTATGCGTCACCGCATTCCCCGATTCCTCGCTCAATCCGCCCTCATCCGGCCTTCGGCCACCTTCCCCCTCGGGGGGAAGGGGTTGACCGGCACCGCTGCCTGAAGATGCTGCATCTCTGCTTAAGACAGCCGTCAGCAACGCGGCCACCTCACTTCCCACAACTGGTAGCTGTTTCCAGTTCAACCGGCGAATTGGAATCTCGATTCGGGGGCCGGGCTTGGAGTCTCTGATTGGTCCCTTCCCGTGCGTGACCAGTTCGATCGGGCTGGGTGCGAAGAGAGGGGTGAAGTCGACCGGGATCCCGCGCGCTGCCAGCCAGGCGAGTGTTCGCACGAAGTGGCGGACGGGATGGGCAGTGAGCGGGGAGGCACTGCGCGCGGGTGAAGAATCTTTGGGGGATCCGACAATCTCTCCGATCAGGCGGGTGCAGGAACTCCCCGGCCCGATCTCCAAGAACGTGTTAACCCCCTCCCGCCGGGCGGCTGCGATGACGGCGGGGAAGTCGATCGTGTGCAGGGCCTGGGCCGTGATCGCTTCGGCACATGTGGCGGTGGAGGGCTGGTAAGCGCTGGCCGTCGCGGTGCTGTAGAGACTCACGCCGGGCCGGGGGGTGACGGGCAGTTCATGCAAAGCCCGCCACGCCGGCTCCACCTGCTGCACCATTCCCACATGAACCGTGCTGGGGGCGGAGAGGGGTGTCCACGAAATCGCCATTTCATTGCGCAGCTGCTCGATCTGCTCGGCATCGCCCCCGACCAGGCAACGCTTCGGCCCGAGAACAATCAAGAGCTCAACCCGCGGCAACCGGGCGATGCGGGTCCAGAGTTCCTCCGCCGAGCGTTCGATGATGCCGCTGGCCCAGGGAACCGCTTCATCTGCGGGCACGCGCCACGCCTCGCGGGCCACATCGTAGGGAGGGGTCAATTCCCCCGCGAAGAGTCGTGAGGCGAGCATCCGCGCGAGCATGTCGTCGCGGGAGGTCCAGATCCGCAGGCCGAAGAGGGCGGCGGATTCACCGAGGCTGTTGCCGATGCTCGCCTGCGGGGTGACGCCGAATTTGGCGAGGAGGTCGCAAACCAGCGTGGCGAGAGCCACCTGACCGAAGATCATCGCGCGGTGATCGTCTCCGATCGCCGACGATGACTCGCCATTCCACAAGAGGTCGGGGCGGAACTGGTCGGCGAGGCGCTGGTTCTCGCGGTCCTGTTGTTCAAGGATGGCCGGGAAGGCGAGTGCCAGCTCGCGGCCCATCCCCAGGAAATGACTCCCCGAGCCGGGGAAGACAAACGCCAGCCGGGGTGGTGCGGCTTTCGATGAATCACCGGACGAGGCAAACAGCAGGCCCGCTTCGACAAGCTGGGAAAGACCATCTTCCTTCGTGAGCTGGCCTAGTCGTTCGGCGAGTGTCTCGTTCGACGAGACCATGAGAACAGCGAGTGGCTGCGTGGGAGTGTCGGGCGTGGCGTAGACTTCGAGGAAGTGCCGCCAGCGATGAGGGCCGACATGGTGGCCGCTGGTGCCGTTGACCGCCGAATTCTCCCAGGCGGCGATGAGCGAGGCCGCCCGCTCGGCGAGGGATGCGGGTCGAGTTGGCGATAGTCCTTCACTGGGAATCACCTGCGGCCAGATGAGCAGTGGCAATTCCTCGCAATGATGGAGGCCCAGCGATTCCAGGGCGGGCGAAGAGATCGGGCTTTCGGCGAGGGTCAACGCACTCCAAAGCTGCGTAAGGGATTGTTGTGTGAGAGTGGAGCGCCGAGGACCGTCCGACCGGTTGCGGAGCCAGAACTGCCAGCCGCGCGTGGTGTGACCCATGGCATCCCGCGCACCCGGCGGAAGCTGGCGCGCGGCAAGGCACGCCACTGCCGCCACGACATCGACCATCCCCGACGCAGCACCGGCATGGCCCAGTTCCGTCGTGAGAGACGGGAACGTCGCCTGCACGGCTGCGGGGAGATGTTGAGAGACCCCCGAGGCGACCTGCTCGACGACGGCCCAAACCGTATCGCCATCCCGCTCGGCATCCGCCAGTCGCTTGAGAACGACGGCACCGGCGCCGTAGGTCATGTGTGCCGGAAGAGTGCCGGAGGGAAGTGTCTCTGCGAAGAGGCCGGTCTGGTCGGCATCGGGGAGGTCGACGGCACCGGCGATGGCCAGATCGACCTGCCGCGTACGGAGAGCCTCGGCCGCCAATCGAATCGATTCGAGGCCGCTGACTTCTTCGCTGGAGAGGACAAACGAGGGACCGCCGCAATCCAACTCGCGGGCCACCCGGCTGGCGACGATCCCCCCGAGGTTGCCCATCACGCGATTGGGTGTGAGGGGAGGATGCAGGCCGTCGAGCAGGGCTGTCAGTTGTTCCTCCTCCAGCGGCGTGTGGCACGTCCCTGAGGCTTTGCGAAGGGCGTGGGAATTGTGAATGTCGTCCGGGGGTGGCACGACCCTGAGGTCTTCCGAAGGGCGTGGTCTTTCCCCGGACGACTCGGCGGTCGCATCGCGCAGTTCCTGCTCCAACCGCCAGCGGAGGTGGAAGTTGGACGATGCAATGTCGAGCGCGATGCCGACAAACAGGCCGCAACGATCGCCCAATGGCCCTGTGAGGCCCGCATGGGCCTTGGCCTCGCTCGCCACGTCCAGCATCAACCCTTGCTGCGGCAACATGTCCTGCTGCTCGACGGGGGGAATGCGGAAGCGCTGGATCGGCCAGCTGATTTGGGGATCCTCTTCGAGAGGCGAACCCCGTTCGGGATGCCGGCTCTGCCAGCGTTCGATCAGTTCCAACAGCGACACACCGCCGAGGGAGGCCGAGAAGCCGATGATGGCGATGGAATCGCTCTCGGATGCTTCCGGCACGACCTTCGACAGCACACTCACCTGCGAGCGAGTGTCAGCAGTCTGGCGTTCGAGATCTCTCCTGGCGAATTCGGGGACGAATTCTTCGACGAGCAGATGGCCGTTGATGCCGCCGAATCCGAAGCCATTGACGGCCGCCCGGCGGGGGAGGCCGCTGCGCGGTGCTTCCCACGGCTGGCTTTCACTCAGCACCTTGAAGGGAGAGTGCCGCTCTTGGAGCAGGACCGCGGGTTGCTGGAAATTGGCCGTGCAGGGGAGCGTCTGGTGCTTGAGGGCGAAGAGGACTTTCATCAAGGCGGCGGCACCGGCCCCCGTGAGCAGATGCCCCACGTTCGACTTCACCGCCCCCAGGACACTCTTTCCGTAGCGGGGCGCCGCACCCTGCCAGAGCTCATGCAGGCTGGCGATCTCCACCTGGTCGCCCACCGGAGTTCCCGTGGCATGGCATTCGATGAGATCGACACTTTCGGGAGACCAACCGGCGCGGGTGTAGGCTTCGCGCATCGCCCGCAACTGGCCTTCGGTGCGGGGGGAAAGCAAGCTGCCGCCGCGATCGTTGGAGAGTCCCGCTTCGACGAGGAGGCCGTGGATCTCGTGACCGCCGGCGAGGGCGTCCTCCAGCCGCATGAGCAGGAACATCCCCGCCCCTTCGCCGACGACAAGGCCATCGGCCCGGGCGTCGAGCGGGCGGCACTTTTGGCCTTGCGAGAGAGCCTTGAGCTGCGAGAAGCCGATCTGCGTGTATTGGCAATCGGGCCGGGAGAGACCACCGGCGAGCATCACATCGACCCGCCCCGCGCGGAGTTCGTCCATGGCCAGCTTGATCGCGTAGATCGACGACGCGCAAGCGGCATCCAGCGTGAAGGCCGGGCCGCTCCAACCGAGTTCGCGGGCGATGAGCGCCGCGGGCAATCCCAGCGCATGCCGGTTGGCTGTCGACCAGCGATGAGCCTGTCGTTCTTTGGCTGGAAACGTGTGGCCTGAGGCGTGGAGGACGCGCTCGATGTATCGGTTCCCTAGAACATCCCAACAAAGATCGTTGACCGATTCAACGGGCAGCGCGATGCTCCCCAAAATCACCCCGCACCGCGCCGGGTCGTACCAGTTGGTGAAATGAGCATCCCCCCCCGTAGTAGGGTCCGCTGTGCGGACCATATTGGACGCTCCCAACTTCTCCACTGCATCCCAAGCCGCATTCAGCCCCAGCCGAAACAACGGATCCAGCCGCGACCACTGATCGGCGGTGAGTCCCCTCAATCCTCGACCGTTTGGCAGTTGCCAGGCCGCTTCCTCGAGATAGCAACCCCAGGACGACAGCGCATGATCCGGCGGTGAAACATCGCCATTCGTCCCGCTCGCCGCTGAAGAAACAGCGAAACGGGGTTCCAGCCGCCAGCGACCTTCGGGGACGATCCGCCCCGCATCAACACCCGCCGCGACATTCGCCCAGAAGTCACCGAGTGTCCGCCCCCCGGGAAACCGGCCACCCAGACCGACAATCGCGATCTTCGAGCGGCGTTGATCAGAGCGAACGGAACTCGTCGACACAGGCGGGCACATCACTCAGAAGTTGGTGGCACATCACACGCGGCCCGTCGGCCCCACACCGCACGCAGACTTCGCGCAGACAACCGAGTTTACCCTCCCCGGTGACATCGAGCCATCAGTGCAGTGACGGAAGGTCGAAAACCTTCACATAAGGTGCAACTTAACCCCAGTGAGAGAAGTAGAGGGCATTTTCACCACTGAAATACCAAGAGCAGTCAAAGGCAGGCATCATTTCCGCATTCGACATGAAAGATCTCTTGCCCTTCAAGCCTTTGCTGTGAACATCCTCAGATCGCATCCGGCAGTTCGATCGTTGGCGATAGGACATGACATCACCAAATCCCTCAATTCACCCGAAGAGATCAATGGGCGGGGGGTGGGCTGTTTTGGAAGGCGCGGTTGCGGAAGAGGAATTCGACGAGGTTCCCTTCGTGCGGCTGGAGCCAGTTTAGTTGGACGGTCTTCACGCGGCCGATGTTCAGCCGGTCGATGTTGTAGGCGTCAAGGAGTTGCTGCGAGAACTTGGGATCCTCGGTGATCGCCGTGCAGACCAAGGTGGGGCCGATCGACTTGATCATCTGGTTCTGCGGGCACTCCACGACCGACGTGAAGGGGAACATGTACTCGGCGTTGGCCAGCTTGGCCTCGGGCGAGGTGCAATGGATGACCGTCGGGAGGAGGTACTCCGACTGGCCGAGCTTCCCGATGCGGCTGCCATGGTGGTACTTGGCGCTGACATCCGTCGCTCCGCCCGCTTTGAGGCCCTCGTCGATCTGGTTCGACACGCTTTCGGCCACGCCGGCGGTGGTCGAAGCGGCGAGGATCGCCTTGGGGTCGTTGGCGGGGAGGGGGACGAGTTCACTCATTTTCTTGGCGATCGCTTCGGCGATGGCCAGCGTGTGGCGCGAGGCGTAGATGCTCGAGCAATTGATGCAGCCGCGACCGCCGTTGGCGGCGACGCTGTCGACCATGACATCGAGATAGTCTTCCCACTGGTCGACCAGGTCGTCACCCAGGATGATCTTGCTGAAGCCGGGGCCGTGGACGGAGACCTTGGGGTTGCCGGCGTGCTGCTGGACGGTCTGCTGGCTGCCGAAGATCATGCAGCGCTGGGCGTCGCTCAGGAGGCCGCCACCGACATCGTGGCCGCCGGGATAGAGCGAGATCGCTTCACGCGGAATACCGGCGGCGTAGAAGGCCTCGGTGATGCGATAGGGGGTCCAGAACTCCTGCGAGCCGGGCTTGAGCATGAGGCCGACCTGCATGGGGATCGCGGGAAGCCACAGGGTGTGGACGCCGGGCGAGTTCGAGGGGAGGACGGCCCCGAGGATGGGCGTGGTCGCCTGGTAGCTGACCATGACGCCGCGGGATTCCATGCCGTAACCCTTGGAGAGGATCTCGTGGGGGAGGCCGCGGGTGAGGGCGTCGATGACTTCGCCCATATGCGAGAGCACGTACGAGTTCTTACGCATGTTGAACGCGCAGAGCGAGATGGGGATGCCGGTGGTGGCCGACTGCATTTGGCAGAACTTGTCTGGCGTGAGCGACCCGGTGCCGCAGGGGAGTTCGGCGTTCAGATAGAGATCGGCCGCCTTCTTGCAGATCTCGATGAGCTGGCCGATGGAGAATTGACGCAAAGCTTCGCGGGATTGCTGGGCCTTGCGGAGATCCATCTTGACCATGGCACCGGTGGCTTGGTGGAGCCTGGCAAGGGTCTCCCCCGTTTCAAAGTGTTTGATGTCCACTTTTTCCATGCTGTCATAGGGCTTGCCGAAGCGGAGGATGGGGACTTCGAACATGGTTTTCTCTGGTGTTTGGTATTTGATGTTAGGTGTTTGAAAGAGACGAAAATGGCGTTACTCGGATGATAAGAGATCGGGAGGTGGAGAGGCTTTTCCTATCGATCTTAAATAAGCGTTGAGTTTGGGTGCGAGCTCATCAAGTAGACATTTGAGATCGCCTATATCTTGTTCAGAAAGCAAGTTCCTTCGAAAAGCACGTCTTAGCCAATGCTGGGTCTCGTTGAGGGATCCTCGAGCAATGCGTAGAAATCGACGATTGTCACCGTTACTTGAACGACCGGCTCCCTCGGCGATATTCGCACCAATGCTGTCCGCCGCACGGACGATCTGAATACCGACCGTGTTCCGTTCGAACGGCTTCCATCGTCCAACGATCAGCCAAATTCGATCCGACAGATCCTCGGCAAGAACGTAAATTCGAAGGTTTTGGTAGCGAGTCCGCATCACTCACCTTCCACGGAAGTCGCCTGTTTATCGAACGCGACTTTCAAACACCCAATACCAAACACCAAACTCCATCAATACACGCCCACCGTCGTCGACTTCGCGATCTCATGGAACGGCCTTGTGCCGCTGATGCCGTCCCAGGGGTATTTGTCGCAGGGGAGTTCGCGCTCGCCTTCGTCGCGTTCCATGAAGCCGGGGACGAAGAATTCCTTCGTCATGGTGTAGAGCTTGACGCGGCCGGTCTGGCCGTAGTCGACGACCTTGTCGTAGTCCTTGAAGTCGACGACTTCGATCACCGCGCGGGGTTCGGGGGCGTGGTAGGTGATCTTGTAGTTGTCCGCCGGATCGAACGGCTTGCTGCACGCCAGGCCCATGAGCGTGTTGCCGTAGGTGGGGGTCATGAAGACATCGGAGCCCAAGAGTTCCTCGCAGCAGTAGCGGTACCACTGGGGGGAGAATTCGGTGCCGCCGCCGAAGATGCCGGTGATCCCTTCCTCGGCGATGCTGCTGCCGTTGTCGATCAGTTTGAGGGCGAGGGCTTCGAGGAGTTTGGGGGTCATAAAGGCGCACTTGATGTCGTGGCCCCCCTTGAGGACTTGCAGCACCTGGTCGATGCAGTGGTTCTTGTAGTCCTCCGCCTCTTTGATACGGCCCTGCTTGAGGAGTTTCACCACCCAGCGGGGATCGAGATCGATGCAGAAGCAGATCCCGCCGCGGTGCTGGGCGAGGTGTTCGATGGCGAGGCGTAGGCGGCGGGGGCCGGAAGGGCCGAGCATCAGCCAGTTGGAGCCCTTGGGGAACCATTTGTCGTCGAGGGTCTTGGAGAATTCCTCGTAATCGATCCAGTGGTCCTCGACGACCATGCGGCTCTTGGGCAGGCCGGTGGTGCCGCCGGTTTCAAAGACATAGACCGGCTTGCCGGCGAGGCCCTTGGGAACCCAGCGACTGATCGGCCCTCCGCGGAGCCAGTCATCTTCAAAATTGGGGAACTTCTTGAGATCGTCGAAGCACTTCACCTCTTTGAGGGGATCAAAATTGAAGGTTTTGGCTTTTTCAAGCCAGAAGGGGGAGCCGGTCTCGGGGCTGAAATGCCAGTGGACGGTCTCCACCGTGTGCTGGTCGAGACGGTCTTTAGCGGCGGCGATCTTCGCGGGGTCGACGGCTGTCACGATGGAGGGCTCCAGTGAAACGGAGGGGTGAATCATCTATGAGTTGTGGGGCCATGCAATTGTGTGGCTGGCGGTGCCATCAGTGCTTGTTCAAACAATTGTCAGGCGGTGTCCCTCGATTTTAGAAGCGAGGCGATCAAATTCAACAGGGAGGTGGTGACGCACCCTGCGGGAGTCAATCGATATCCGTGGCCGATGGTTCGGGAAGGAAGAAACTGAGGGCGAAGCCGACTAGGGTCACAAAGCCTGCCACGCTGGCGGCCGCGATCGAAAAGGCCATGGGGGGCGAGTAGCCCCCTTCAACACCCGCTTTAGCCGTCAGGAAACCGGCGATCGTCGTCGTGACCAGCGCGAAGCTGGTGCCGATCATCCGGCCACCGATGTTGGCCGCAAAGCTTTCGCCCGTGCCTCGTAGATGCAGTGGATAGACGCGCGGCAGATAGTTCCCCCAGAAGCTGAACTGCCCCACGACAAACAGGCCCGCCAGGAACACACCCAGCGAGACAGTGGTGATCGGCAGCACGCCCAGGAAGATCGATTCGAGGTTCACTTCGAAGAACGTCTTGTTCTCCACCTGCAGGAAGAGGGCGAAGACGGCGGGCAAAATCAGCAGGCCGGGAATCTGCAGACACCACAGCAACCGGCGACGGCTCACAATCCGGACGGCTAGCAGGGCCAACAGGAAGCGACCCACGAGGCCGCCGATCTCCTGCACCTTGGTGTATTCGCTGGCAATCTTCTGTTCGTATTGGCGCATCGCCCCGATCTTGGCTTTCTTGGCCACTTCGGGATCGGGGGGGAGCTTGGCCTTCTCGGCAGCAGCGGCGGCCTTGATTTTCACATCGGCCAAGCCCGGCACGATCTGGGGAATCTGCTGGATGGCACCGAAGGCCGCACCGTAGCTCATGGCGAACATCAGCGTGGTGACGATCGTCGTCTTACGGAGCTGAGGCGAAAAGAGCTGGGCGATGCTGGGCCGCTTCAGAGTCCCCGCGACCATCTTCTCCTTCCATGCCGGTGATTCGGGGAGGAAGGGCCGGATGATGATCAGCGGAATCGCCGGTATCAGCCCCGACATGAGCGTGTAGCGCCAGGCCTCGTGATGATGGGCGGGTTCAATCGTCCCCCAGAAGCCAGTGGCAAAGTCCGGGATGAATGTCGGCGGCAGGTCGGCGGCGAAGCGGATGGCAAGACCGTTCATCACGGCGACCAATAGGCCGCCGATCGACGAGAACGCCTGAGTATACCCCAGCACTTTTTCCCGCTGATGGGGGTTGGGGAACAGTTCCGCCAGCCACGCGACGGCGGCGACGAACTCGACGCACACCCCGATGAACATCGTGCAGCGGAAGAAGAGAAGCATCCAGATGTTGGTCGAATAGCCCGCAAGGAAGGCCGATCCCGCATAGAGCAAGATACTCCACGTCAGCACGCTGCGGCGGCCGAGCCGGTCGGTGAGATAGCCGCCCAACAGACCAAACAGCCCGCCTGCAAAGGCGGGAATGTAGAAGAGTCGACCGACCCACATGAGGAACTCGGGACTGCCCGGCTGGGCACCGACCAGTTCCAGGAGCGCGGGCCGCACGATAAGGGGGAGCATCAGCAGTTCGTAGATGTCGAACGCAAAGCCAATGGCGGCGATCACGCAGATCAGCCAGCGGGTGGCGTCCATCGGAACGGGCGGCGGTGGCAGCAGACCCGGGAGTGGGGCAGAGGACATCCACGAACTCCAATCAGCAAAGGGCTTCTCGAAGGAACATCACAGGTGGGGCAGAGGATCAAACTTCGGAACAAGAAACGTCAATTGTCAAAACAAGTGTCTTGCCAGCAACAGGCTGCTAACGCACTGTTCCGAAGCGTATAGCGGGAGGAATTCATCAATAAAACTCGATGAATTCCTTCGGGGCGAGCATAGAAACCAGCGGCACCAAAGGCAAACGGTTCGTTTCGCCCAGATGCCGTTTCCCCGTTTCGACAAGTTTCCGCCCACCCGTGAAAACCGGCCCCGGCCAACAACCTTTCGGTTTTTGGCTCGTTGACGGCAGAAGAATTCAGGTGAGAGTGAACCCATGAAGACAGCCTGCTGCTCCCCTCACAGAAAGTGACAGTCCACCAAAGACCTGTTCCGCACTGGCAGAAACTGCCTCACAAAGGTGATTTTCTCGCTCGAACTCGGGATTGCAGGCTTTTTTTGATCGATCTACGATCCTCGCCACTTCCGGGACCTTTGTTCCCGGATCCAACCTGACGTTCCTTCTCTCCATCCAAGGCAGCGATTCCCGATGCGATATCGACCGCTGTCCCTGCTGTTCCTGTTGAGCCTGACCCTGCCTGCGGGTCTGATCGCTCCGGGATGCAACAGCATGAAGAAAAAAGTCGAAAACCCCGTGATGGCGCCGCCGCCGCGCAGGGTTTCGCTGAATGACGACCGGGCCAACGCCGCCGACCGGGCGCTGGCCGACGGTTCGGTGAAACTTCGCGAAGTGGCCTCAAGCGACATCATCCAAGCCTCGGGCGAAGAGACGATCCTCGCCCAGAACGACGACGCGGTGTACGGCGCCCAGGTCGTGGCACGCGTCAACGGCGCGCCGATCTTCGCCAGCGAAGTCCTCGAGCGGTACGGCGAAGTCCTCGTCCAGGCCCGTGAAAAATTGCCCGCCGACAAGTTTCTAGTGCTGCGAGAAAACATCATCGCCCAGAACCTGCGGGCGCATGTCGAGCGGCAGATCATCGTCGAACGCATGAAGGCCGACCTCAAGCCCGAACAGTCCAAGCAGATGGAAGCCTATCTGGACGGCGCGTTCGAGAAGGAGATGGCCAAGCTGAAGGAACAGCTCAAGGTGCAGACCAAGCCCGAGCTGGAGTACGAACTCAACAAACGCGGCACCTGCTTGGAGGATGTCCGGCAATCGTTCCACAACAACCGCATCGCGATGGAATATCTGGCGGTGAAGGCCGGCAAGCCGCAGCCCATCGATCGCAAGCACCTCATCGAGTATTACGAGGCCCATCCCGAGGAGTTCAAGGTCGAGGCCCGCGTGAAGTGGAAGCAGATCCAATGCTCGTTCCTCAAGAGCGACCAGGAACCGGCCCGTCTGAAGATGAAAGCCGCCCTCGAGGAACTCGCCTCCGGCACACCCTTCGACGAAGTGGCGAAGAAGTATTCCGACGGCGTCACCGCCAAAGAAGGTGGTTCGTGGGATTGGACCCAGAAGGGGAGCCTCAGCGACACCTCTCTGGAGGAACTCCTTTTCACGGCCAAGATCGGCGAACTGAGCGATGTGAAGATCACGGGCCGGTCGTATCAGGTCGTGCTGGTTGAGGCTCGGGAAGACGCGGGGATGAAGCCGTTCGCGGAAGTGCAGCAGGCGATCTACAAGAAGCTCGAACCGACGCGATTTCCAAACCCCAAGAAGATCCTCGACGAGATGCTGGCGGGCGCAGTGATCGAGACGGACTATCCCTTGGGCATCGAGCTCACCGCCGACGGGAAAACCGTGCGCCCCAAGCCGTCGGAAGCCTCCGCCGAACGCCCAACCGCCAATCCACAGCGCTGATCGTCCCCCGTGAGGATCACTCCGCCATCGAACAATCTTCGGGCAGGGGAGAGGGATTTGGCCGCCAGCTCCGACCAACGGACAACCGCCTGAAAGTCAGCTGATCAGCCAATCGAGCTGCAGCCATTCCTTGAACAGGAATTCCAGCCGCATGGTCAAAAGCGTGATGCGGCCCATGACCGTGTAGGCGAACGACGCGCCGAAGGTGATCATCAGCACGAAGATCCCCACGCGCGACACCTTGCCGAAGACTCCCTTGTGCTCGATCGAGAAGATGAAGTAGCTCAAGCTGCTGATGACGCAGGCGACGATCGAGGTGTTCCGCAGCGAAAGCAGCCAGTTGATCTCCAGCGGTGCGCCCGCCCCGGCCGTGTTGGGCACCATCACGACGAGGGGCATGATCGTGCTGCGAACCTGCTCGACGAAATCCGATTCGATGATCAGCACCAGCCGCAAACCCGCCATCGTGCCCACGATCAGCGCCAGCGGCCAACGGGCCAGCCAGCCCGTCGCGGGAATCAGCCTCGCCAGCAGCATCGCTCCCAGCGCCAACGGAATGAGCACCATCAGATCGGGAAAGGTATAACCATGAAGTTGAATGCTGTTCGGAGGGATCTGCAGGCCGGGGAGGACGGTCGACTTCGCCAGATCGGGGGCCAGCTTGGCGAAGACCAGCGGCACCAGGCTCGACCAGAACGCGACGACGAACCAGTAGCCCGCCGAGACCCCCACCATCAACGCTTCGGCGATCTTGTAGAAGACGTTGTCGCGGAACAGCGACGAGAAGACCGAGAGCGTGATCGCCGCCGCCAGCCAGACGCCCAGCGTCCGCTGCCAGGAGATGAACGCCCCCACCTTATCTTCGGCCGGCGCATTGGGCCGCACGATGTCGAATTGCGGCACCGGGATACCCGCTTCGGTCTGGATGATCCGCTCTTTGACCAGCACTGTGCCGTACAGCCCCCCCTTGTGGATCCCCCATCCCAAGAGAAAGATCAGCGCCGCCAATGTGGCCGCCACCTGGAGCAACTTCCATAGGGAGGCATTGGGAACGCCGGGAAGAATTGGATTCTCGTTGGAGCTGTTTATGTCGGTGGAGTAGCTCATGGACGACCTCCTCCCGTTGGCATCCCGGAAGACGACCCCGCCGGCGACAGCCCCGCATCTCCCGACAACGGGAAGTACCGCGAGAGCACATAGAGGATGTTGCCCGCGATGATCAGACCGATCATCAGCAGGTGGGCCCACAGCTGCGGCCCCATCCGCTTGCGCCCTTGGTTCAGTTCGGGCTTGGCGAACTCGGGATACTTCTCGCCCAGAGCCGCCTCATACTCGGCCGCCCCCTTGATGGCCGCCAGCACTCCCAGCACACGGTCCGGAATGTACGGATAAAGCTGCGGCCCCTGCACTCCCGTGCAACCCACGGCGAACGGGGTCCGCGTCGTCGTCGTCGCGAACTGCACCCACTCCTTGGCCCCCGGATATCCCGCGGAGACATTCAGCAGCAGATCGAAATCGCCCAGCTTCCGGACACCCTCCATCATGGGAATGTTCGAGAGGCTCGTCCCCCGGCTGTCGGTCGGAAAAAGCGAACTGATGTTCGTCGCCACCTGCTTGATCGCCACCGCCTCACCCGCCTGGTAGCCG
>PNLE01000049.1 GCA_013822855.1 Planctomyces sp. | reverse complement strand
AGCCGGGGCGGGGATGTCTAGAGACGGTCATGGCAAAGTTCCTGAGGGAGGGTTGACGAACAAAGGCGGGAAAAGGGCGGAGTTGTGGCGAGCGTGTGGCTGCAGTGATTTTGTTGAGCCTGCCGGAATTAGAGAATCTGAATTGAGGGAGGCACTCACGCAAAGAAGACTGGCTGCGTAAAGAGCGCCTCCTCATCGTCGAGTCCCCAAGCTTCCACGCGGACGTACTTCCGTTCCGCGCGATCGCTTTCCGACCAGGACATCTGAATGGAATCCGCTTCGGATTCATTTTGAATGCCCGTGGCGGTGACCACCTTGATACGTGCTTTGTGGTTGAGCTGGAGCGTCAGGGTATTGTCGCGGAAATGGAGTGAACGCAATTCAAGACGACCAGTTCGAACACAATAGAATCGTCCGTTGCGATAGGCTTTCAAGCAGGCATGTTCCCGCTCACTGTCTGCCGTGTTCTGTGGAATCAGCAGGCGGTTGTAGCCGAGGAAATTCGGGTCAGAACTTTGGGCGTGGTCGGAAACAGAGAATCCGTAGCAGCGCCGCCCTGTCCTGAGGATGTCGTCCCACAAGTCGAGTGCCCAACCTTTTTTATTCAGCTGATCGCAAGTCTGATTCCAGATTTCTATGCCGAGGACACGTGGATCGTGGTCGAGCATCTGGCACACCTGCGACAGGTTCATGCCACTCCAGATGGGATGGTTGATCGTCAATCCGCCGCCATCGGGGAATTGCAATTTGTCGAAGATGCGTTGGGCTGCATCCTTCCAGGGAAGCGAGCATCCCATTGGATACCCGTGATCAATCAAGCGATATTTATTGCGGACATCGAATGTTCCACTAGCGAAGTATGATCCGAGGGCATTGAAATGTCCCGAATTGTCTGTCATCGAGTGGTGTTCGGCGTTGGGACACAGGATGACATCGGAAGGTAGGTCACCAAAAATCTGTGGACCGACTTCAAATGGGATAGTGGTTCGTAGCGGTTCCGGTAATTCGTCCTTCCAGCCGGTGATCGGATCGGCGAGCACCTGGTTCCAATCAACGGGCTCCTCCACGTAGCCGCCAGCACGTCGATTCACCCACGGTTGACCCACCTGATATTCGCCATGACGTTCGTCGCGTCGAAGGGGTACCGAGGGGTAGTAGTTGGAAACGGCCAGGTGAGTCAGGCCTCGGCGGTGAAGAATTTCCAACACTCTTTGTGAACGACAATGAATGTGGCTTCCTGATCCAACATGGAGAACCGAGTTGAAATCGATGTCGGCATACGGGTTCGACGGAACGCGGGTCGCTGGCTCGGCTGCGCGCGTCGAGACGTCTGCGAGGGCCGTCAAAACCCCTGCTCTGACGGCTGTTTTGAGGAACATCCGCCGGGTGGGATTGGAGAGCATAGAAAGTTCCCAAATGTGCAGGTTTCGATCAGGCCCGAATGAATCGCTCATGCCGGTTCATACATCGGGTGGATCCCATGGAGCCGGCCCCTTCAAGTCCCGCAGCGTACGGGGGTAATCTCAGGCATGGGTGGTGCATGATGCCGAGACGGGTTGAGCCGCTTGAGGGGTCATAGGCCCTCATCAATCCATACCCGTTTGTGTCGCTGCGGATAAGGTATCCAGCGGGCGAGTTACTTCAACGGAGAAACCTGAGCCTCGACTGAATTTCACGGATTCCTCACGAATCGAGGAATACAATTAAGTTCACGCCTCGCTGTCATGGTTGCAACGAGCATCACTGAAATGGCCGCTACCGCAGCATTTGCAACGATTGCGGGGTGAAGTGGATATTCAATCCACAGGATGGCCCCGGGTGAAATTCTGATTACTAGCGGGGTGGTGAAGCCCACGGGAGGTTCGAGGTGGGCGGGTGATCTTCGCTGGAGTCGTACGCCAAGGCCAGCCGCGCGAAGTGAGGGCCAGCGGAGGGAAGCCAGGAACTGCCGAGTCTGCTTTCCTCGCTTTCCAGAGTCGTCCAAGAGCGCGCAGGACTCGCTTCTGATGATCGGCGTGACCCCAGCGTGCGGAGCCACGTCTAGGTCAACCTGCGGGGCATTGCTTGCCTCTTTGGCGCCTCGCCCATAGCTACTTGCCGGACATGACGTCGTGTCATTTCTTAAGCCGCAGGGTGGCCTCGGTTGAAATTCGGATTTCTACCGCGATGGCTGAGGCATGGGAGGTTCGCACCTCTATGGCGATCTCTATTGGAGCCGCGTCCCAGACGCCAAGAAGTCAGGAGACGGGAGAGGAAGTGTCGAACCCTCCTTCCCTGTGGCACAAAGGTCACTCGAGAATGAGCAACCTGCGTCACCCCGCAGCTCAATGTTCGGCGGCGCTCAGGCTCAGTAGGCGATCCAGGTTCAGCAGGCAGAGGTGAGACCGCGTGTAGTCGATGATCCCTTCGTGCTTGAGATCTACCAGCACTTCGGAGACGGCGGGCCGGGTGGCCACGACTAATTCGGAAAACTCCTCGTGGGTAAGCCGCACGTCGACAAGATGGCCATGTCCACAACGTCCGCCTGAAAAGCAGACCAGATCGTAGAGCGCTGTGGCGATACGAGTACGCAACGGGGAGATCAGCTGCCACTGCATGCGTCGGTCGTAAGCCTGCAGCTGCGACGAGAAGGTCCGCAGCATCAAGGATTTGAATGAAGGCGACGCCGCGGCCTCTTTCTCCAATTCCTGTCGAGCGACCTGGATCACGCACGACGTTCCGCTGGCGATGGCCTGTTCATTCTGCAGGAAGAAGCCCGGCGTGAAGGGGAAATCGCCAAACATCGCTCCTCTTCCGAGCAGCAATCGCGTCAGTGATCGACCGCTTGGGTCGACATAGACCAGTCGGACGTAACCCCGCTTGACGATCCATGTGGTTCCGGCGGTTCGACGGAGATAGATCAGAGTCTTGGACTTGATGTCACGTGTGCTCGCCGAGTGGAGTTGGCCGCAGGCGGTCACGAAGGGCGTGGAAAGTTCGGAGTGGATCTGCAAGCTGTCGCCCCGGATTTATTTTCTCTTCTGGAGAGTTTGTCTGTCTAGAAATGCGTACCTCCGGTTAAGAGCCCGGAACCGCAGAGTATGTCCACCTGAGTCATCTGCTCAAGTGAAAGATATTCCATGAAAAGCGAATGTTCTGTCATCTACATGACACAACGGCTTAAGTGCAGACACTAGAATACGATTTACCAACTGGCATGTCCGGTTAGGCCAGCCCCGCTGGCGATCAACCACATTCTCCTTCCCGGGAGCGAGGAATTCAATGAACATTCGAATGCTGATGGGACTGTCCTGTGCGGTGGGCGTCTCCGCAATGGGTATCTGGCTATCGACAACTCCTGCGGGCTTTGCGCAAGAGAAGAGAGAAGCGAAGACCTGGGTCGAATTCACGGCCGATGGGAAGGCAAAGCAGCCGGTGGGATACCGGAAGTGGGTATTCCTGGGATCGCCTGTCACCCCGAATGACATGAATGACGGTGAAGCTCCTTTCCCGGAGTTCCACAACACGTACATGGACCCGGACAGCTTCGCCCATGTCGAGAAAACGGGTGAGTACCGTGACGGAACCGTGCTCGTCAAGGAACTTGTGGCTGTCGGCTCCAAGGAGGAGTCCAGTGGAAAAGGCTACTTCCAAGGCGATTTCAGTGGTCTCGAAATCTCTGTGAAAGACAGCAAGCGGTTTCCGAAGGAGCCGGGCCACTGGGCCTACTTCTCCTTCGGACACAAGTACCCGCTTAAAGCGGAAGCAACCATGAACGGAGCCGCTTCCTGCAACAGCTGTCACGACAAGAATGCCACGAAGTTTGTCTTTTCCGATCTCTATCCAGTGCTCAAAGACTCGCTGCAGAAGGCGAAGAAGTAGAGGCATCACACCACACAGAATGTCCTAAGTTGCTCCTCCTCGATGATGTATCGATCGGTCAGCGTTGATCGGGAGATAAGCGGGGCCGTCCCACTCGCAAACATGCACCTATCGCGACCGAATGTGGAGCAACTTTGCATGACCATTCCGCTATCACCTCAGTCCCTGTTTCGACTGACCGTCAGTGCTTTGTTGTCGTTGGTGAATCTGGCTGCTTCCCTGCATGCTGATGACGGCCGCTATCTCTACATTCAGGCGAACGACATTCGTGAAGGGCGAAATGCGGTGCTGGGCTACGCTCGGCATGACGACGGAACACTATCGCCGCTGCCGGGAAACCCGTACTACACAGCTGGAACCGGCGTGAACAACGATACGCATGGGAAGCTGGGGCCTCATGACAACGACACGCCGCTGGTTGTCAGTCAGAATGGCAAGTATCTTTTCTCCGTGAACACACATAGCAACACAATTGCCGCGTTCTCGATTCATGATGACGGCTCATTGAAACATGTCAAAGGATCGCCGTTTTCGTCACATGGGGTGGCTCCAAACAGCTTGTCTGTCAGTGGCGATGTGTTGCTGGTCTCCAACCGCAATGAAGACTATCACCAGATCGAAGAACTTCGTGGCAAGGCGAAGGCCAGCTATGTGTCGTTCGTGATTGAGGAAGATGGATCGCTGCGGAAGGTGTCGAAGATTGAGGTTGAAGGGTCGCAGAAGCCGACTCAGATCCATATAGCGCAGACGGATCCCGGAATCGCGTTCGGTTGCGACTTTCAGGTCGATGTCGACTTCGATGGCGATAAAGAACGTTCGTTTCTCGCAGGACTCAAACCGAGCGTCCAGGGGCAGCTGCATGTGTTCAAGGTTGGTCACGGGAGCCGCCTGACGGAGAAGATCCGCCTGGAACTCCCGGAAACCAACGTCGGGTACAAATACAAGGGGATGGATGGCGTCCCCTCAATGCCTCTCGGAATCTGGACGCACCCCAGGCAGCCACTGCTCTATGTGGGCCTCGTCACCAGAAACGAAGTCGGCGTCTACCGTTTCACTCCCGAGGGTGAAATGCACTTCAAGGGTTCTGTCGCCAACAGCGGTCAAGATATCTGCTGGGTGCTGCCCAACAAGGAAGGAACGCGGCTGTACACCATCAACAATCTGCCTCGGCCGGACCTCGGGCAAAAGGCCGCGACGGTGACCACGTACGATATCTCCGGGGAGCACGCGGAGAAGCCGGTGGAGATCGGAGTGCTTGAGCTGCCAATGCCTGGTGAGTCGTTCAAGAACAACCGCGACTTCGAGCAGCCGGGCAGCACGGCGTTTCAGTGCAACTTGAATCCGGAAGGAACGATCCTGTATGTCATGTGTCAGCGCATCAACCAGGCTGACGAGAACAAGAGTGAGGAAGGAAATATCCTGCACAGCTTGAAGATCGATCGGAATGGTGTCCCTTCGATAGGTCATTCGCGACATCTGGGGCCGGATGGAATCTATTTCCGATCCCGCCCGCAGGGCATCGCGACCGTGAACAAGTAGCATTCCCAGGATCCGGATTCACGACTCAAGTCTCAAAACCTCATTTCTTACGTCCTTCGGGAGTGTTCCTGTGAACGAACCCAGCTATCGTGAACCGCGCCGTACTAAATACTGGCCCGTTCGAATAGGACTCGTTGCTGTCGCCCTCATTGCTGCCTCAGGGGCTTGGGCCATCCGGGAAATATCCGGTCAACAGTCCGAGACCAAGGTGTTCTCGAAGTACGTCGATGCATCGGGGGCCATCTCGTTGCCTGACAATTTCGAGACGGCGTTCGTTCACATCGGGACGGTGGCGGTTGCTCCCAAGCCGGATCAGCCAGTCGACGAATTGCACGGCACATACACCCGCCCCGAAGATCTGGCCGCATTTCTGAAGGATGGCAAGTTCCCCGATGGCGCGGTGCTGGTCAAAGAAGTCCGATCGACCGGCAACTCGAAGCTCACGACAGGAGAGGCGGCTTACGGCGCGGGCATCAAAGTCTGGTTCGTGATGATCAAGGATTCGAAGGGGCGGTTTCCGGAGAACGAACTCTGGGGCGACGGTTGGGGATGGGGCTTGTTTGAAGGAGAAGATCGCACCAAGCAGGTAGCCGTCAATTACAGTACGGAGTGCCGATCGTGCCACGTTCCTGTGAAGAAGCAGGACTGGGTTTATACCCAGTGTTATCCGGCATTGAACGCCAAGTGAAATCGCGCCGTCAGCCTCAATTCAAGAGTCCTGCTGCTGTTGCTCAAGGAAATCCTTGTGCTTATTTCCACGAGATCAACGGAGTCACATTCAATGACAAATCACCCAACACTGGTGGCTCCCACTTGGGAGGAACGCCTCGTCTCCTCGCTGCAACGAGCCGGTATTCACCTGACCCGCTACGGATTGGTCATCGTTTTCCTCTGGATCGGCGGGATGAAGTTCACGAACTACGAAGCCGAAGGGATTCGACCGTTTGTCGAGAACAGTCCACTCATGAGTTGGCTCTATCAAATCTTCAGCGTTGGCCAGTTCTCGGCGATGCTCGGTGTGGCTGAGATCCTCGTCGGCCTGCTCATCGCGGCTCGGTACTTCTGGCCAAAGCTGTCTGCTATGGGAAGTCTGGTCGCGGCTAGCATGTTCGTCGGCACGCTCACCTTCATCATCACCACACCCGGATGGGAGCCCTCACTGGGATTTCCGGCCTTGTCCGTTCCCGGGCAGTTTCTTCTGAAGGATGCAGTCTTGCTCGGAGCATCGGTGTGGACGGCAGCAGAAGCATGGCAGGCGGCGATCTGTCGAGTAAAAGCCGTCTGACCACCTGTAGTATCAACCGCAGGGTGGCCTCGGTTGAAATTCCGATTTCTACCGGGGTGGCTGAGCTACAAAAGGTTAGCAGTTCTACGGCCGTTTTGACGGGAAACATATCCAACAGTCGGACGAGTTGGAACAGGCGGAAGGAATGTCGCACCTCCTTTTGACGCAGCACGAAAATCACATGGAAGCACGCCCACAAGATGGGCTAGTGGAATCAGCCTACTTCTTGTGACTCGCGTCACCCAGACGTGCAGAGCCACGTCTGGGCCACCCTTCACCCTTCAAGAGTATCTCTCATGTAGATATGAGAGACTAGATTGAATGGGCCTTTGGCGCGGCGGACAACCAGCGATCAACTGGCGTCCGGGGCACGGGCCACTCCCTCTCCGAAACTCCCGACGTCGGGGTGGGGTTCACTCGGCGGTGGGGATGAGGTGTTCGTAGTCGTCCGGTTGTTCCATCAACTTGTCGGCGATCTCGCTCGCCGCGAGGGTTGCTGCCGGCGCGGTGCGATGCCGGGGGATCGTCAACAGGAATCCGCCGAAGAGGCCGGGCGAGGGGGCGATGACCTCGAGCGCGATGTGGAGTTCCGCCGCCATCAGGAAGGCGGGGAGCAGGTCCAAGGCGTGATCGTTCCTGTCCAGGCGGGAGACATCGATCGCGGAGAACAGCGGCTCCCACCCCGCCCTGGGCCACGTCTTGTCGCGGGCCGTCAACGTCAGCGACAGGTGATCCGAACTGCTCACCCCGCTGTCGATCCGGATGTTCAAATCGTCGCCGTCCAGATTCGAGATCCGGCCGAGCAGAAGCGAAATCAGCGCGACCAGCCGGGGATGGTCCCCCACGATCGAGACATCCGGCGGCAGTTCGACGGCCGAGATGTGAACCCCTTCCGGCGTCTCCATCTGCTGGAACCGTTGAATCGATTCCCCGAGGATGGTCCCCGCACCCAGCTCCTCGATCACGATGGGGTCCCGAGGTGCCTCTTCGTTGATCAACCTCGCCAACTCGATCAGGAACTCGAGTTCCGCCGCCCCCGACGCGGCGACAGAAAGCGAACGGGCGGTGTGGCCCGCAGCTTTCGCCAGGCGGCGCGCGGCTTGCGAGTAGTCGAGCAATCCCTGGAGCGCGCGGGGATTCCACCTCTCTGCGGCGGCGCACAGTCCCAGCAATCCTCGGTTGGCGTCGTCGTGGGACAACTGCTGCCAGACATAGGCCTTCTGAGCCAGCAGTTCATCATGACTGACGCGCAATTGAAACAGATCGAGTGCCTGCCTGAGCAGGATGCGCAGAGCATCGAAATCCCAGGGCTTGGTCACATACTGGTAAGCGCCCCCGGTGTTGACGGCTGCAATCGCGCTGGGCAGATCGGAAAACGCCGTCGTCAAAATCCGGACGGCCAGCGGATGATGCCGGCGGGCGTAGTCGAGCAGATCGACCCCCTGCTCGCCCGGCATCCGCTGATCGGTCAGCAGCACGCCGATCGGCTCCTCGGAGGTGTCCAGCAGTTTGCGTGCGTCGGCGGCGTTCAGCGCGGTAACGATCGAGAATTCATCCGCGAACATGCGATCGAAATATTTGAGGGCCGGTGCCTCGTCGTCGACATACAGCACACGTGGTGATTTGGCCGGAGAGTTAGGCGACATTGGCGGTTTCCACATTTGCGGAAGGAAGCGAGAAGGTGAATTCGCTGAACGATCCGGGTTGGCTCTCAACCTCGATCGTCGATTCGTATTGGGTCAGGATCGTGTGGCAGACGGACAGGCCCAGGCCGGTCCCCTTGCCCACATCCTTCGTGGTGAAGAAGGGTTCGAACAGGCGGGAGCGGACTGTGGAGGACATGCCCACACCGTTGTCGCGGACCGTCACCACCACCCGGTCGTCATGTTGAGAGGCGCGCACTTCGATCACGCCCCCCTGCTCGCCATGGCGTTCTGCCACCGCATGGGCCGAGTTCGTGAAGAGATTCACGAAAACCTGCACCACATGGCTTTCGACGACCATGATCTGGAGATCGTCGGGAACATCGATTACGACTTCGCAACGGTTCAACTCGTGGGAAACGAAACGCCGGGCCAGTTCCACCACCCGCGCGAAGGCCACGGGGCGGCGAGCGGGGGCGGCATCCGGGTAGGCGAACGATCGCAGGTCGCGGGTGATGTCGCCAATGCGGTGCAGGCTGGTTGAAGCGTCGTCCAGCGACTCGCCGATCAGCGCCTGGTTCGCCGCCGCCGGATCACGATTCATCACGTTCTTGGCGTAGGCGATCGCCATCTGCGCGTGGTTGATGGGATTGTTGAATTCGTGCAGCAGACCCGCAGCGAGACTGCCGATGGCGTTCATCTTCTCCGACTGAATGAGACGCGCCTCGGCCTTCTGCCGCTCGCCGATGGCACGTTCGAGTTCGATGGAGCGATCCCGCAGGCTCCGTTGGGAATGGGCCGCCGTGACGAGATTCCGGCAGCGCGTCGTCAACTCGGTGGGGCTGAACGGCTTGGTCAGGAAATCATCCGCGCCCGATTCGAGCATCTTGATCTTGAAGGCATCGTCGACGCGGGCCGTCAAAACCAGGATCTTGGTGTCGGAAGCATGTCCCGATGCGCGAAGTGCCTGGGCGACCTCCAGCCCGGTCTTGCCGGGCATCATCGCATCCAGCACCAGCAAGTCCGGCTTGTGTTTCTCGACCTCCGAGACCGCCTCGTCGCCGTCGCGGCAGGGAATGACCGTCCCCAGGACTTCCAGTATCCGGCACAGGCATTGCCGCATATCGGCATCGTCGTCGGCGAGGACGATTGTGGCGGTTCCCGTCGAGAGCGGGTCGCTCGCCCGATCGGATTCGTCACCCATGAGGTTCGCGGCGGGGGAATTCTGACGCACGGAGGCGAGGGCCGCCGCCCGGCGCAGATCCGCCCAACCATCAAAGGCGGGTTCTCCCATGATTTTGGGCGACGCATTCACCAGCGGGAATTGAACGGTCGCGCTGGTTCCCTGGCCGGGCTGGCTCTCCAGCAGCAGTTCGCCATCGTGGGCTTCGACGATCTCCCGAACCAGCGACAGCCCCAGGCCCAATCCCTGATACCGGCGCGACTCCGAACTGTCGACCTGCATGAACCGCTGGCCGAGGTTGGGCAGGTCGGTCGCTTCCATGCCGATGCCGGAATCGGTCACACGGATCGTGGTCCATTCGGCGTCCGTGGTGGCGACGACGGTGACCGAGCCCCCCTCCGGCGTGAACTTGATGCCGTTCGAGAGGAGATTCAACACGACGCGTTCCACGAGATAGTCGTTGGCGTCGATCGGCACGGCACCCGTGGGGAGTTCTAGGGAGAGCGAAACCCCCTTGCCGCGCGCCAGTGGCTGCGCCGAGTCGACGAGCGTCCGCAGTTGCTCGGAGACATCGTAGCGGGACTTCACCACGGCATGCGACGACTGGTCGAAGCGGACAAGTTCCAGCAAATCGTTGATCAATCCCAATAGTCGGAGACCACCTTGCTGCACGAGCCTCAACGCATCGTTGACGGTCGGTGCGATGCGCCCCTTCGGCCACGCGAGCATCTCCTCGACGGGGGCCATGATCAACGTCAAAGGTGTTCGCAGTTCATGGCTGATGTTGGCGAAGAACCGACCCTTCATTTCATCGACGGCGGTCAGTTCCCGATTGCGGATCTCCAGATCGTGCCGCAGGTCGAATTCGCGCCGCCGGGCCAGGGTGTAGGTGTGACAGGCCGTGGCGCAGATGATGGAGGTCATGACGATGAACGTCGAATTCATCACCAGGGCGTCGATCCGCAACGGGTGGAGTGTGTGGAACAGACAAGCCGCGAGGTAAAGGCCGAGCACTCCGGCGCAGTAGCCCAGCGCCTGCCAGGCGTTGTAGGGGAGCAGCACGCACGTCCCCAGGATGGTCAAGTTCAAACCGGCGTAGAAGGGCGAAATGGAGCCCTCCGTGACGTACAGCATCCAGGCGATGGCCGCCGAGGGGGAGAAGGCCCAGATCGTGCTCAGCAGGCCGACGGGTGCCCGCTCGGGCGCGATAAAGAGGATCGCCAGGACGGTCGCCACCACGATTTCACAGGCGATCCGCGCCCTGAGGATCGAATAAAACGCCTCGGGATAGCCCGCCAGATCCAGCAGGATGCCGGCCGGGATCAACGTCAGCGTGAGGACGCAGCCGATGCGCGTCCGCCGCAGCCAAAGGTCGCGTTGGGTTCGTTGGAATTCGAGTTCAAGTTCCGATGCCGAGGACATGCTCACACATCTCCTTCAAGCGGCTTCCTGATTTCCAGAAACAGGTTCTCGCCCGTGGTGTCGTCGTAGACCACGCATGTCGAGCCCGCCGGTGCCATCGTCCGCATGCCGTTCTCGTCGCGGAGCACCAGCGTCCATTCGAGGACATGCTCCATGAATCCCCGGCTGGGATGCTTGAGATGCACGTTGGTGACCAGCACCGTGCCGCCGGGGGCGACGGAGTCGTAGAAGAGTTCCACCAGCCGCTGGCAGACGGGATCGCTGAGGTAGTCGAACAGCCCCGCGCAATACACCAGATCGAACTGTTCCTTGGGGAAGGGAGGAGCCTCCTCCATCGTCTCCAGCAGATCGTGAATCGAGCGCCTCGTGAATTTCACCTCCATCGAGGAGCGGGTGCTGGCCAGAATCTGGGTCAGCGTCGATCTCGAGTGCTCGAGCGCCTGGGCGTCGAAATCGAGCAGTTCGAGGTTCGTGCGGTTGGCCCCCTCGTTGGCCTGAACGAATCGCTGCACCTCGACGGCTGGGCCGCACCCGACGTTCAGCACGCGAAAACGGCGGTCGGGATTCGAGTGCTGCTTCGACAACTCGGTGAGCTTGCCAAGGAGGATGTCGATGCGGTTCCGATGAGCCTGGGCGGTGGAGATCTTCAGCGGAAACGCGTTGACGACTCGGGCGTATGTACTCGTCCCTTCCCAGCCGTTGCTGACGATCATGTTGACCATCTGATAGTCGCCCGCATACCCCAGCGGCTTCGTATAGGTGCGGTGAATGTAAGGCGAACACATCAAAAGCGGGTGGAGTTCCCGCTGCACGAACGACTTGTGAGTGTTCACCACCTTCCGGTCCACCTGCTTCACCACCTGCTCGAACTGCTCGAACAGTTCGCACAGCTTGGGGAGGGTCTGGCTGGCGACATCCTCGGTGAACTCGGTGACCAAAGAGTTAGTGGGGGGGAGTTCGCTCAACCCCGTCACCACCTCGCTGTGCGACAACCAGCGGCTCAGGTCGCCCAGGAAATTGCGGATGGTGGTCACCATCTGCTGGTAGTTCGGCTCCAGCCGCTGGTTGGCCGTGGTCCAATCACCCAGGAAGTTCTCGACCTCCTTCCGCAGGGCCGGCCCCGGTTTCAAATCGGTCAGATCGGCCCAAGGCTCTACCAGCGAGGCCGAGACCACCGCCAGGAGGCCGGTGTTGACCAGACTCGTGACGACCGCGTGACCTTGATAGATCGGGCGATCCCCCTTGCGGATCACCACCTGCTGCAGCACCTCGCTGATCTGGACGATCGAGTACGGGTTGTAGATCTCGAACACGATGGCCGCGCGACTCAGCCGCAGAATCGAACCGATCGCCGGTGTTCCCTGGCAATTCTTGAAACTGACGACATTGTCGGCGGTCAACTTTCCGACTTTCGCCATCGCGATTCCCCGGCTGTGAAGTGGACTGGAAAACAGATCGGCTAGTACGTCGGCACAGTTTCAAAATCGCGGGGACGACGGATGGTCTGCGGGTCGAAATCGTCGTCCAGAACCTGGACTCGCTCCAGGTTCCTGATATGAAACCCACAGACCTGCTGATGCAAGGAGGAATGCGCGAAAACTTTCCAGTGCCGGTCCCGCAATTGAAGCCACAACGGCGAGGAGAGCGTCGACCATGCCTCTTCGTCGGGTGGGGAAACCACCCACAGGCGCGCCTTCTTCTGCGTCTCGATCGACTTCACCAAAGCCACGACACATTGCTGGGAAGACGCCTCGACTGGCTGCGGAGGTTCCATCTGCGTGGCCCGCAACACCCGCTGAACAAGCATTCTTTGATCCGCCGGAAGTCCGTCCAGAACCTCGGCGGCGAACGCATCCGTCAACTGCTCGACCTCGGGCAACGACCTCAGCGACGAGGAAAGGATCGCCATCAACAGCAGCGAGACCTTTTCGGGATTGATCCGGGGGAGTTGGAACCGAGACTTCATCAGCCAGACACCGCCGTTGTCGGCTTGGTGCACGATCGGCAGCCCCACATCCCGCAACAGCGCGATGTCGCGGAAAATCGTCCTTCGGCTCACCTTCAGGTCGATCGAGAGATCGGAGACGCTCCTTCGACGTCCCGATTGCAACAACACGACAAGTTGCAGCAACCGCTCCAATCGGTCCGTGGTTCCACTATTCTGAGGCATGCTGAATTCTGGCCCAATTCATTCAACGTCTCATGTGTTCGCCCTGAACGGATCTTGCAAGAACCGGCGGCCCCTGTCCACCGACTCGAACAGACCGCCGGGAGGGGATCGAACGGATTCGCCCGAAATGAACCAAGCTCGTCCTCCACCCGGAAGAATCATGGAAGAATCACCGAGCAGCCCCCGTGGGAATCCTCGACAATCTTTGGGGGCCGCAGCATGCCTGCGACCGCCCGCGCGGGCCGCCGGTGGTCGCAAGATCCGATTCAAGGCGAACCGGCCGGGCTTTCCGGTTTCATCCGTTCGAGGTACTCCAGCGCGTGGCCCGAGGTGATGAAACAGGCGTCGCCGATGTTCTCTTGAGTCCGAAGAATTTCTTCCGTCAGCTGCTCCACCTGGGGACGGGAGCGGTGGAACAGGTGGAGGATCGCGAAGTCCCGAGCTCCCGCGAGGCAACACAACGCTTCCGCCGTGATGCAGCAGCGATACCGAACGCCCCGGTAAACGGCCGCGAATTCAATGCAGGCCGGGTTGTCGAGCAGTTTCACGTTCGGCTCGAATCGCACCGAGGGCGAAGCCGTCGTTTCCGGCCAGAAGCCCCGCCATCCGAAAGACCAGAATCGCATCGATCCTCCGGTTTCTTTTCAGAGTGGGGAGTCATCGAATCCACCGGCGGAATTCGTCCGCGGTGAGAGTCCTCCCCCACCGCGAAGATCAACGATCGACATCGGCCTCGGTGATGGCGATGACCCCGTTGACCGGTTTGCGAAAGCGGGCGATCTGAATAGCGAGCTGTTCGATGACAGGCCGGAAGCGGTGGAACAGCTGCAGATATTCCTTCTGTCCCCAGCCCACGATCGCCTCAATGGCCTTGGCATGGATCACGAAAATGATCCGCTCGCCGTTGATGATCCCCACCCAGCGGACACTGGAGAATTCGAAACAGTCGTCGGCATCTTGCTCGAAGTAATACATGAGCCCGCCTCACCAGCGCCATCCACAGATCCTATTGAAGCCTACCATCGATTCGGCGGGGAACATCTTCAATATCAGCCATTGAGGTGATCACCTCACGCCATCGCCTTCGCTATCACCTTCGACGAGGCCGTGGTTCCGAGGGGGTTTTGCTGCTTCGTCTGGCGTCGTGATGATCGGCCAGACACTCCAGCCGGGGATCGAACACACGTTGGTTCAACCCAGATTGAGGAACACCGAAACCATCCCTCCCGCGAACCAGACCCACCACCCCGCCATCCAGATCAGCATCCTGATAGCGGCTCCCGTCGCACTCCGTGGCCGCCAGCAGAGCTGAACCAGGAACGCCACCGCCAGCGCGCCGAAACAGACGGGCAGCAACTGCCAGGCGACGTTCCAGCAAAAATCCGGATTCCGCCCTTCGAGCCGGCCAGTAAACGGCCCGCAAATGGTCGCTGCCAGAAACCGGAGACCAGCGAGCGACGCGGTGAATGTGACCGCGACTCGTCCTTGAAACCAATGCCAAATCAAAAAGAGCGTGAGCGGATTCAAGGGAAACCAGCAGGCCAGGAAGGCCCACACATGGGTGACTCCCCACGCCGCCGACCGGTGGGACGCCGTGGAAGGAGCCGACGGGTTCCGAACGACATCGTTCAAGCCCGCACCTCCAGGAGGAGAGCATCCGCCACCCCGGAATCTCGAAGCGACGACGACCCCGCGCCGCACACTCCCTGGTCCGGGTCATCGGTTTTATCGATCCGGTAGACGCCATTTCGGGGAGTCGAGCGTTGGATCACGTCGGAGATCACCTGGTGGAAGAGGGCTCGATGGTTCTGGAAAGCCAACAGATACAGGCCTTTGCAGTCCCTGACATGCTGCCGGATCGCCTCCTCGGAAATCCAGCAGCAAACCTTCTCGCCATCCACAATGGCGGGCACCGCCACCGAGTCCCGATCCATGAGATCGAACTCGTTGCCGACGAATGTAATCGACTTGGTCATGATCTCTCCTTTGACGAAGGGTTTCGCAAGGGAGGAGAGTTCACCTTCAATTCTACGCCGTTTCCTTTGTGTCCGGCGTGGTTTCATCGTGGATCAACGGAAATCAGGACTTCAGGGAGGGCGGGCTATCAAACCCCCGGCAGGGTGGCCCCGCTTGAAATTCTGATTTCTACCGGGGTGGTGAAGCCACAGGAGGTCTCTGGCAGCGGTGCAACTCTTGCAGAATCCCATCCGTGATCCTTAGAAACTCGCATGGCAGTTTTTCCGGCAGCAAAACCTCCTCTGCCTCCGGCACGCAGGTAGGCCGCAGACGGCCAACCTGTGCCACCCTGCGGCGGCCCCTGTCCACCGACTCGAACAGACCTTTGGGAGAATCCACAACCACCCACGGGAGACCACCGATTTCACTCGCCAACATGCCCGCAAAGTCTTGTCGCCCATTGATTGATGATGGCGAACGCGAGCTATGGCCGGGAGACGTAGGGCGTGGTATTTCCTTCGCCGCGTTTGATGACCTTGACCACGCCGTTTCGCGTCTCTCGGATCAAGGTCTCGAAGGGATCGCCGCTGTAGCAGATCTCGCCAAAGAAGGCGAAGACCGCCGAGTCGTCGGTGACGAACATCGGGGCCAGCTTCCCCGCGGTGGTCGTGTAGCTGAAGCCCCCAAGGATTTCGCTCCGCCCGCCGCCGCGTGTGGCCAACAAAGCCCCTCCCCGTTCGGTCTTGTAGCCCAGCACCCACAGATCGCTGTGGTCGTTGACCAGATGGGTCCCTTCATTCTCGATATTGAGCTGCCGCGCCCAGACCCGCCGGTTCTTAAGGGAGAGATTGTGGGTGACGAAATCCTCGAAGTAGCACTCCCCCGCTTCGGCCCGGGGAGTGAAGGTCAAATCGCAATCCGAAACGCTGCGGAAGACGATCGTGCGCGGGCTGTCGATTTCCACACCGCCGTGGAGATAGGCGAAGTGCTCGAACATGACGATTGGCGAAGTCCCGTCCCCGATCCGGAAGTCGGGCCGCACCTTGGCGAAGTAGTCCACTATCCCCCCCACACCCACGACACGGCGGACATTTCCTCCGATCACCACCGTCGATTGCAGCGCGTAGGATCCCGGCAGAAAGACAGTGGTCGCACCCGAATCCATCGCCTTCTGGATGGCGGGCGAAGAGTCTTTCTGACCGCTGGGATCCGCACCGAAGTCGTCCACATTGGCCCAGCTCTGGGGATTATCCAGGGGAACCTCCGGCGTCTCTTTGATGGGAAGCCGCAATGATCCCGCCGCCGAGGGAAAGGGGTTGGTCGCCGGATGCGAGCCATACTCGGAAATGTCCGGCCCCGCGCTCCCCGGCTTGTCTTCCCCCGAAATCCGCACCACGGAGTACCAATCGGGCGTGGCGACATCGGCCACCGCCCGCTTGTAGCCCGTCGTGGCCACATCGCGCAGGAAGATCCGCCCTCCGTTGTAGTTGACGACGGCAGGCCACTGCCCTGCCCCGGCCGTTCCCGTCAGCAGGGCCTCGATGAGGCAGAGCGTGCCATAGCTGCGGACCGCCGGAACTGCGTTCTCGCTGCGCAGTCCCCGGATGCTGATCGCCTGGCCTTCGTTGTCGAAACCGAACCGCGACTGCCCGCGGAGGGTGATATGTTCGAAGGTCTGCCCGTTCACCGCGCGGGCCGTGGCGATCCCCCGCTGGAACCCCACGACCTCGCAATTCCTCACCAGGAGCGGGCCGTTCATATCCCGATGCCCCAGATCGAGACCCACCGCGCCGCTCCCCTCGCCCGCGATGAAACGGCAGTTCCGCACGGCTCCCGAATTGTTCGAGTAGAACTGCAGGCCGATCGCGCCGGGGTTGTTCCGCCCGACATCGAAGGTGAGGTCCTGGATGTAGTTGTGAAACCAGTCGGCCGAACCGAAGCCGCCGCACCACATGATGCTGTGGGGATCCTTCTCGTCGGTGAAGGTGGCGTCTTTCAAACGAATGACCGTCTTCCCGACGTTCTCCCCCTGCAGGAAGTTCTTGCCCCAAGCCGCCTGGCCAGCCGAGTTCTTTTTCGACCAGTTGAGGGTCTTCGAGACGAGGTAGATGCCATTGGGAAAGTAGAGGAGCTTGTGCTGCCCCATGACATCCGACAGCGCCCGCTGAATCGCCGCCGTGTCGTCCGTGATGCCGTCTCCTTTGGCCAGATATGGGGCCTGAGTGATATCGACCACCTGAGAGCTTTTTGGGTAGGAGACCGTCCGGCCCTCGTCGATCGCTGCTCCGACAACGGGAAGATCCGCCCCCCAGGCTTCAGGCCCCACAAGACAAACGATCGCCGCCAAGAAGCAAACCAACCTGGCGAAAAACCCACCGGCACGGCGATTCCGGAAAAGATGGCGAGAGGGACCAGGCATGGGTCGAGATCCTGAACGGTGGGCGGCGGAAGGATCGTCACTTGTGAAAGTGAAAAGGTGCACCCCTCCCCGGAGCAGCCCCACACATTTAACACTACCAACGATCAACACGTCGATTCCCAATGGTTGGCGACATGTGGGAATCTCGCCGTCAATGGTGTGCCATTCCAGCAATAAGCAACCGTTCGGGAACCGCAATCGCTCCAGAAATTCCGGTCAACTTCCGCTGAAATTGCTCGAGCTAACAGAGAGTTGGCTTCCGGAGCTGTACTGGCCTGGAGAAGGTCATCCGGATTTTGACGGGTGACACAAGACGCTGGAATGGCAAGGACATCCACCGGCTGAATTTTAGTCTTCACGGGGTGGATCAAAGCCGAGAAGGTTGGCAAACAGGCTGGCCAAAGACCTCCTGTGGCTTTTGCCACCCCGGTAGAAATCAGAATTTCAACCGGAGCCACCCTGCGTCCTCCGTCAACATGGCCACCATTGCCGACAGATGAAGGCGAGTGTCGAATTCGTTCATCTCAAATTGACAAGAACAGCAGGCGCTGGCCGGTCACAAAGAAGGAAGACTTCTGTCGAAACTATCAAAACAATGACGGTTTGATCCGCGGACGGCTATGAGTCAAATTGCTTGGTAATCTCTTCCACTAAGAACTCAATCGCAAAGGTGTCTCTCACAATCTCATCTGAGCCAAAGTGTTCGTTAATAAAAGTGACAAGACCATTTTCGGTGACAAATTCCAAGTGCGACAAACAAACCTCAGTCTGAAACAGATTGGAACGGTGAGTGTAATTCAGGTTCACAAAGTATGAGCATCGATCCACCTGAATTGGAGACGACACTCGCGTTCCGACATCGTTGAATTCCGCCGTCCACAATCGTCCGTTCGGAACAACTAACAATGGAATGACCAACCCGAATGCGATATCTCCTGTCCGTTCAATGCCATCACGGGTTGCATCATAAATTAAATCATCAGCGGAACTGAGCGCTTGTGACCATTTCGAGTAGACATCGCTGTCTCCTGAAATAATTTCGTCAGAATATCCTCTGCCAACTTGATCACACGATTTCCCAACCGGCGATCCCATTCTATAAAAGCTGTGAGTGGCTGGGACTCGGATTGCCTTAGATTCAAGAGCCATTGCTCGACTTGAAAACTGTTCAGGCTCCTCTAAGAGCTGAACCTCCGGATCAACGGAAGCAATGATGTCATGGAATGACTCCTTCTCGCCTCGAGGGATACACGACACGATCAACGGATAGTTTTCTCTCAGATTCTTGCATTCGACTGCGAGTCTCAGGAAACTTTTCTCAAAGATCTTCAAGGCTCGAATATCAAACTCGCGAATTTTTTGTGTTGTTCGATCTGTGTAAGACCCGGAATGCTCACAAGTGAATCCGAGCCTGTCGAGTGCCTTCAGCACGCTTACTTCGAAAGAAAAGTCTGAGTATTTTTCGAGGTATTCAGTGAGATCTGATTGATCAACCACCTTATTTTTCAATTTTGCCATTGAGGCCTCCACGAACGATCGGTCGATCTGGCAAAATTGGGCCAGGACGACGACTCCCAATCCCACCTACTCTTCAGAAAGGGTACCTTGAGGCCGATGTAAAAATGAGTTCCACCGGTGGAACTTTTTCTGCCACCTCGTGATTTCGGCCAAAATCACCCTTCCGGATTCCCGCAGGGTGGCCATGACCTCCGGCCGGGACTTCTGCGGCGATTTCGTCGCGATGAACGGCAAAGCCGATTCTGAGGGAACTTTCCAGGTTTGAGTGGCTTCCAAGCGTTGAGTCGTGTCAAGAGCCTCACTTGCACGCTCAAAAGCTCGGATTCATGCTTCATAAGGGCTGGACGAAGATGATTGCGAACTCGGACGTTTCGACGCCTTGGCGTCGGCGGGGGCAAGCCCGGTTTCTGATACTCCTGTCGACTGCCATCCTCTTCATGCTAAGTGCGTGGTGGTGGGCCCACATTCAAATCGAGAATCGCAAACTTTGGCTGACCGCAGCCCCATCACCGGAAGCCCCGCTGCAGTTCGTACGGTTCGCCGATTTTCCCATCGGTGAAACAGGTAAGGCGATCCACGGGTTTCTCGGAACCAAGGCTGATTATCTTCCGGTGGATCGGGAGGCCGATGTGCCCCGTATCCTCCAAGCCGCGCGCTATGCTCCCAGTTGCCTGATAGTCGTTTTCGGCCATGATGTGCCGTCCGACTCGACGCGCAAGGTCGAACGCGCGTTACCCCATGCTGTGTTTGTCTGGTCGCAATAGCCGCGAGACTATTCTTCGGATAGTTTCTAAGTTGAACTCTTGGACAGCCAGCCTTTTTGTTTCAAGTAATCCGTCCATTCGTTATCTCTCAAATCTGTAGCTGGAATGTCGAACAACGAATAGAAATCTTCTCCCATCAACACGTTGCCCACAAACAGACCAAATGACTGGGCAAGCACAGTACAATCCGTGTCAGATTCAGCTCGAAAATCAAACTGAATGACCTCGCCATTTTCACGCATTGCGATACAATTACCGCCAGGGTATTCTGCAAATGGGAATACTCGCAGCTTATCCACATTTGGCTGCCACCTTTGCATTAATCCTTCGAGTGCAGGCATCTCTAACGAGCCACTACCAAAGAACTCATACATCCATAAGCTCGCGCCATCTGTTATAGACAAAAATCGGCAGTATTCGTCGTCGAGAAATGGATATTTTCGCTGCAAATCGTTTATGAAACTGTAGTTCACTGGTGGAGCAAATCGGAAAACGATTTTAAGAATAGACATATCTTTTGAATCGTCCATCGCCGTCAACAGTTTTTCATCCCATGCCATGTTTATTGTCTCAAGATTATAATTCTGTCGCAGGGTTGCTCCGGCTAAAATTCCGATTTCTACCGGGGTGGCGTGCCACAAGAGGTTGATCCCTACCTTTCCCTATCCAGAATCATGGAACGCGCCGACGAGCCCGAAGAGCGGGCTGAGAACTCTGGAACGCCCCCTGCTGCATACTCCTCCACCGGGAAACTATGGCTGGGGAGCCTTAGTCACTCCCGAGAACTTGGGCGACTTCTCCTGGAACAGTTCGAGCCAGCTCAGGTGAATGGCTTCCGGGATTGTTTTGGCCGGGCGGAGATCCTCCGGGCCGCGGCCCCAGTAGAAGCCGATCCAGCCGGTCGCCTGCGGCTGCGATCGATCCAGGAACCGACGCAGTTCCTTCGCATCACACTTGAGCGGATAGATCTCTTCGATCACCACGGGTTTCCCCACCGCTGCGAAGCCTCGCAGAACCTCCAGCGCCTCATCCAGCTTTCCCGTTTCGGGGTAGAGATGAACGGCGATGAAGTCGAGTTCCCCGGCGATCTTTTCCGGCACAAAGCCCGAGGTGAGGCCGGGGCGATCGAGGCTCCAGGGGACCACTCCCACCGTCACCAGATGCCGCGGATCGTGCCGGCGGATGGCCGTGACCAGCGTGTGGATCCATTGGCGGGCGATTTCGGGACGCTCCCGCCCCGCCCGCTCCCGCGTGATGCGCTGCACGAAGTGCTTGCCGCCGAATCCCGGCCCCAGCCAGTCGTCGTGTTTCGTGTCGCCACCCGCCACGACCGGTTCGTTCATCAGGTCGTAGCAGAAGATGGCGGGGCTGGCGGCACAGGTTTTGGCGACCGCTTCCCAGAAGACCGCCTGGGCCCGCCAGCGCGACTCCTCATCGAGCGCATCATACCAGGGCGGCACATCCTGTTTGTGGTAGCACCCCAGACCTGTGAGATCGATATACAACCCCGTCTGCTCGGCCAGCGCGATCAGTCGTTTCAACTGATCCAGCGCGTGCAGCCGGGGTTGGGTCGGGCTCTCCATGAATTGGCCGAATTGAAGATGGATGCGAACGACATTCGCCCCCAGGCGCTTCATCTCGCGAAACGCGGCGGCCACGCTGCCCCAATCCTCGTCCCAGTAGTCTTCCAGAAGCTGGCCCTTATCGTTGTGGTCGTAGTTGAAACCCCACGGATGGAACGGCTGGCGGGACTTCGCGAACACGAAACCCGATCGATCCTCCGAAACAACCACCCACTCCAACTCCGCCGCGAAAGCGGGGGCGGCAGCCAACAGCCAGCAGGCGAGGCACGGTATGAGCTTCATGGTTGGTGCCTTTATGGAGAAGTCGATAACTCGTGCCCCGGAGACGGCAGCAACCCCCACCACAGTCACGACTCAAATCCACCAAGAGCGTCGAACGCCAGCATAACCAGGGCAGCCAGAGTCACCGCGCCGGAGATCAGCAGGGCCAGCGAATATCGTGGCAAGGGCGTCGTCAGGTTACTTCGGCGTGGCAGCAATCGCTCGCAGGCCAGTGTCGTGCCGATGATCACGAGAGTCATGAGACCCAGCGCATGGGGCCGCCACGAGAAAGTTTTGGCGGAAAGAACCAATCCGCTGGTCACGACCCAGATCGCCACTCCCGCGAGAAGGAACACGCCGGCAAGAATATGAGGCTTCCCGTGCATTGAGAGTTCTCCCCCGGCCCCGCAAGTCCTCTACCCCAGGCTGGCTTTCACCTGCTCGACCATCGCTTTTTGCTTGGCCGCCACGAACTTTCGCGCGACCTCCGCCTTCTCTTGGGCCGCCGTTGGATCTTTCACCAGCGCAAGGACGGTCGGCGTGAGGCGGGCCAGTTGATCCGGCTGATCGAAATCGAACAGCCAGTCCTCCAGGCCGATCGCCCGCCACATCGTCCCCTTGCTCGTCTGCTCCTCGAAGCGGCCCACGAGTGCCGGAATGCCGTTGCCGATGCACATGATCGGCGAGTGCATCTCCAGGCCGAAGAGACCCGCCGATTGCCGATAGACGCTCAGCGCCTCGTCGGTCAGCCAGTAGTTCTCCCGCCAGACGACGCGATCGCGGACATCCGCTGGCAGCTTGTCGAGGATCAGTTCCTTCCCCACCTTCATCTGCGAGCGGTCCTCGGGGCAGAGCAGCACCTTCGCCTGCGATTCCCGAACGACGGCGGTGATCGCCTCCCGCAGCGGAGCATGGTCGTGCTCGGCCATCTCCTCGTTACGGGCGTGCTTCTTCTCGTCGAACTTTTGATTCTTGATCAGCCAGTAGGGGGTGTACCGCAGCCGGGGGATGCAGCAGACGAACCCGCCGGGCGTGAGGTGATTCTTCGTGAGGAAATCATCCGCCGTGGAGGGATTGGCCAGATCAACGGCGAACGCGCCATCCGGGCCGAACTCCATGATCGGGCATGCGGCCCCCTTCGCCTTGGCCCGTTCCAGCGAAACGGGATCGCGGAAGTAGGTGAACTTCGCCCCGTTCACCAGCTTCAGCGTCGGCTCGTCGAAGGTTCCCAGCGTGACGCCGAAGATGCCGTACGGCTTGCCGGTCTCGCCAGCCCAGCGGCTCACTTCCTTCGCACCCACCAGCGAAGGCCCCGAGCCATGCAGCAGGAAGTCGTACTCCTTGAGGGCGGCGTCGACTTCCTCCTTCGACTGCACGATCGTCAGCTGCGGAAACCGCGCGAGCAGGAGTTCCCGCACGCCATCGTTCACACTGCTGGGCCAGAGGCCGACCTCCGCCTCGGGGAAGTGCTCCTCCAGCAGATGGAGCACGCCGGGCGTGTGGGCGATATCGCCGATGTTCACCGTCTGCCACGACGACCTGAGCAGAATCTTCGGCTTGCCAGTCTTCGCCGGTGCGGCCCACGCCCGCGAGAACTGAGGCAAGGCCCCCAGTGCCAGCAGGCTCCCCATCGACTTCAAAAACGAGCGGCGTTGCATGCTTCCACCTGTCACTTCCAGAGCCGTCGCGGATGCTGGAGATGTGCCATCGCACCAGCCACTATCCATCCACGCATCAACAGATGTTAGCGTGTGGAGGGCCGCTTGGGCAGCACTTCAGGGAAGTACCTCGCCCTTGGGAACGGCGTGAGCCCGGGGCGGCTCCGGCACCAGCGAGACCCGCACGCCGTCGATGAACATCTGGACGGAGATCGCCACGAGGATCATTCCCATCAGCCGTTCGAGCGCCGTCAGCACGTTCTCGCCGAGGAAGCGGTAGAGCCATGTCGAGGCGCAGAGAATGACCGCCGACGTCCCCCAGGCGATGAGCAGAGCCAAGGCCCAGGTCCCCATGCGATCCGGTTCGCGGTTCACCAGCAAGAGCAGGGCCGCCAGCATGGAAGGCCCCGCCACGGCGGGAATCGCCAGCGGCACGATGAACGGCTCGCCGGTGATCGACGAGCCGAAGATCCCCTCCCGCGGCGGGAAGATCATCTTGATGCCAATGAGGAACAGGACGATCCCCCCGGCCATGCTGATCGATTCCTGCCGCAGATCGAGCGCGATCAGCAGATACCGCCCGAAAAAGAGCATGAGCAGCAGCACACCGAGGGCGACGCACAGCTCGCGCACCACGATCCGCAGCCGCCGCTCGGGGGCGACATGCTTGAGGACCGAAAGATAGAGCGGCACATTCCCCATCGGATCCATGATGAGAAACAGCAGAATCGTCGCCGAAAGCAGGTTCATCCCAAGCCCAGTCACCACGGAAAGCAATGCACTTCACAGCCAACACCTCGCGCCGCCATCATGCCCAAAACACCGCCCACTTTCGCTCCCCTCTTCCCCCCTCGCCCA
>PNLE01000048.1 GCA_013822855.1 Planctomyces sp. | reverse complement strand
CGCCGGGAATTTGCATTTGATGAGTCCATTCCGCCGCGTGCCACTGCTGGCTCGCCAGCAGTGCTCTTCCCTTTTTGAAGAGGCTTCCTGCCCTCCCCACTTTCTTCCACCCGCCTGTGGCATTCCCCCCCTCGATTTGTTTCGATGAAGCCTCGCCGGAAGACCGCATCCCTGCGCTTTCCGGGGCCCGCCTCGAACCGACCTCCCTGATGAAAGAGACCCCATGCCCAAGCTTCGCCTCTGGTCCCTCGTGACGGCCTGCGCCCTCACCACCGCCACCCTCGCCACTCCCGCCATTCACGCCGCCGAGATCGTCCGCGAAACGTTCGACGACACCGGCTTCGAGTCGATCTTCGACGGCAAAACGCTCGACGGCTGGCATGTCAGCACCAAGACCGGCCACAGCCGGGCCAGCAAGAACACCACCGGCGGCAAGTGGGTCGTCGAAGACGGCGCGATCACCGGCTCGCAGGACATCCCCGCCAACGGCGGCATCGTCATCACCGACAAGAAGTACGGCGACTTCGAAGTCGTGTTGAAGATGAAGAACGACTACGGCCCCGACAGCGGCCTCTTCCTCCGCAGCACCGAGGACGGCAAGGCCTGGCAATATATGATCGACTACCACAACGGCGGCAACGTCGCCGGCATCTACGGCGAAGGCCTGGGCGGCAAGCCCCACCTGAGGAACTACGACTTCCTCGACGCCGTCACGAAGATCAAAACCAAGGACGCCCCGGTCCCCGCACCGGTTTCGGCGGAGGAATGGCCCGAGTTCTGGAAGCACGGCGAATGGAACGAACTCCGCGCCCGCATCGAAGGGAACCCGCCCACCATCACCACCTGGATCAACGGCGTGAAGTTTATGAAGTGGACCGAAACCGAACTCCGCCACCCGGCCGAAGGCGGCATCGCCCTCCAAGTCCACGGCGGCGGCAACTTCGTGGATCAACACGTCCGCTACAAGGACATCAAAGTCAAAGTTCTCAAGAAGTAACGATAAAAAGGCGAGCGGGGGACATTAGTCCCCCGTTTCTGCCACGTGAAGAAGATGTCCACACGGAGTCAATTTAGCTTGTCAGGAAGACCGTTTTTTCATTTCGATTTCAGCGAATAATCGAAGTTGTTGGATCCCTTGCTGACGGAGGCGAGGTAGCCGGACCTCTCTCCGGAGGTGTACCGCGCGGGAATGACCTGCTTCGCTCCCACGGATTCCGGTTGAATATCCGGTGAGACACTCGATCCGTCGGGCATGGCGAACTTGGAAAACGCCACTGCATACTCCCCGGCTGGAACTCCCGCTTTCTCACCTCGATATGTCAGGCTGAAACGGCCATCCTGATCTGTCAGTCCATTGCCGCCATCTCCGAGAGTTCCGGACTTGGGTATGAATCGAACAAGCACTCCCGCAGCGGGCTTGTCGTTCAGCGTGACCGTGCCGGTCACAGGATGCAGGTCGGGCAAGGGAGGCCTCCCATCCTGGCATCCGGTCAATAGAAGTCCCTGTATGGAGAGCAAGGCCAGTATCACCGATCGCCATTGTGGCATGTTAAACACCATAGTTTTTAAGAGCGCAATTAAAAAAGAGACAGTGTCCATCAGAAGTGGCCGATGGGCGCTGTCTCTTCATGGAAATCACGGAGAACTTGAGGAGTGGTCGGATTGAAGTTGTGAAAGAGACAAGGGCTCTTCACCTGACTGAATTCCGGAATCACCGCTGGTTCACAGTCGTTACCATTCGCCAACAATCTCGCCGTCGCTGATACGAGACAAAGCCTGGCGCACGGAGAGTGCGGAATTATCCGAGAGGAAGCGAACGCCGCCGTCTCCTAACAGAACATGAAGTCCTCCGGTGTGCAGACTACCGGCAAAGCCCCCGTCAGAAAGTTTGCTGTAAGCCGTACTGGCCTGGGTGAAGCTGTTCCAACTGCAGCAACGACGCTCATTCAGAGGGCGGGACACGTCACCGACCGAGACTCCGGCCGTGTACCAACCCGTACTGCTCCAGGTTTTCCAGTTGTGGTTGACAAGTTCCAAAGTTGATTCCGCCACGGCGATCGTGTTGCTGGAACCATCGGTCAGATCGCGCATCTGACTGCTGGAATTGGGGCCGAACATGTGACGGGTGGCAGCAGAGGCTGATACCCAGGTGGTACTCGCATGCGGCGAATGGGTGCTGAATTCATAATTCGAGCGAGCCGCCTCGGGGCGGGGAGCCATTGCCGTGTCGGAGTGGCAGGCACTCGTATGGGTTTTCTGTCCAGGATCCGAAGGGCAATAGTAACCGGGGATAATCCTTGCACCCAAGGCCACGTTGGCGAGAATCCCGGCATCCGTCCCCGCCAGCATGGGAGCGGTGCCTGTCACGGGATAAAGACCGGCGTCGGGGCAATTCCCTTCCGCTCCGTAAATCCCGGTGGCATGGCTGAAATTGAACTGGTTGTAGAGCGGCCCCTGATCGATGAACGGCAGGATCATGATCCAGCCGGTGGCGTTGCTGATTCGCCCCCCGCTCGGGCTGGCCCCCGGGCTAAGCACGGACGCGGGAAAGACGCTGTGGGTATCCAGGTAATTGTGCAGTCCCAAGCCGATCTGTTTGAGATTGTTTCGACACTGGGTGCGACGGGCCGCCTCGCGGGCCTGTTGAACCGCCGGGAGCAGCAGGGCGATCAGGATCGCGATAATCGCGATCACCACCAGAAGTTCGATAAGTGTAAACCCCTTCGAGGGCGTGGTACGTTGAGTGTTCATCGAAAACCTCTCCAAATCGCTGCAAATCAGCAGCCAGATCAATAGAAATGGAACAAGAGAAACACAACGATCGAAACAAAGGCGGGAAAACCGAAATCGAACCGGATCAACCCGTCGACCTCTTGTTTCAAACAAACACGCCACTCGATGGAATAGAAACGAGGCGGAGAACTCACAGAATTAGATTGAGATCGTGAGAGGAAACAACACATTGTCACCCATTGATGCGTCGTTGTCAATGAATTATCATACAAACGCCAACGTATATCGAGTCGTCGTCTACACGGGTTATCAACCAACTGAGTCAGTACAAACCAGCATTCCACAAAGTGTACACACCACAATGCAAATCACGTCGAAGAACAAATCGACGCACACTCCTGCAGATGCACTTCACCGCAGACCCGGCATTGCTCACTCTGTCAGCAGCGCCAAATTCGTCGAACAACACGTCCGCTACAAGGACATCAAAGTCAAAGTCCTCAAGAAGTAACTATAAAGAGGCGAGCGGGGGATGTCAGTCCCCCGTTTCTGATTGGAGGCTATGGTACTCCGGCTGGGTAGCCTATTGGAGAATCAAGCTCCAAAGAAGAAATGCTGCGGCAAGGCTGGGCCTTCACAACTGGATATTGGAACTTTTTGATGATTAAGACTTTCAGTTGGGCGGATTTTGGCTACCGTCGCCTACCCGAGTCAATTCGACATTCGCATGGTGAGGCTGCATGCAGACTTCTACGAGAAGTCGGCGAATTTGATACTCTTGAAAGCGAGTGGATTAGGCATCCTGCTCGATGGCAGAAGGATCGCCGTGCGCAGATTCGCATCGTCGCCGAAATACGGCGAAACTTTGGCGAGTCAGAGATTGAGATGCTGAGAGAGGACTTTGAATGGTATCTCCGCCTGTACTCATCGGAGTTGGCGGAGATGCCGAGAGTGGTAATGGACGAGGAAGAATTTCTCCCTCTGCTGGCCGACGTTGAGAAGGAGTACATGGCCGACCGGCCGTGGCGGTTTCTTAGCCTCCTCTCGCAGACATTCTACCTTGCGCACGACCCTGACGAGTTCGTCAGGCGGCTTGTCGAGTATTCCCTGCCGTTATTCTTCAGATATTACCCCGAATCCCGAGTCCTATTCCTTTCTCATCGCAGCGATTTGGTATCGCAGAATTCTTCACTCCGGTTTCTCTATACGGCCTCCATGCTTCCCATGGCGGAATGGCCATCGGCAAGTCTTGAAGGGTTCGGGACGATGAGGGATTGGCACGGGAAAGACCCCTACACACTCGCCTTGAACGTCATTCGGATCTTTCAGTATCTATGGATGCCTTTTGTGTCCGGTGCTGCCTCTGGGCTCTACGGCTCTCAGGCATTGCTGCTCCTTAGTCCAGCACCAAGACACTCGAGCCCGCCTTTCCCTAGTGATTGGCTTGCTTTGCTCAAGGATACTTCAGAGTTCGGTGCAGAAAGAATTCATGCGGAAGAGTCACTGGAAGTGCTCTTCGACACGACTAGCGATGAACATGCACGATTGGTTCACCGCAGAATGCTCGCTTCCTCAATCCCAGGTATCGATCAACGAGACACGTTCTTTCGATGGCTGGTGAGTCGTCTTGACCAGTGGACTCTGTCGATCTACGACTGTACGAACTACGTCGAAAAGTCGAGGGATAGTACGGTGATCGAACCTGTGGCTGGATTTGAATTCGTAATGACAATCAACCGTATCGTTGGCAGGTTGGGAGCATTGATGCAGTCGAAGGATATCGGAGTTGCCAAGCCGCTCGTCTTTGAGATCGCCGACTTAATGGCAACACTTCGAGTTAGGCTCCGATTAGGATCCGGGCCGAATGAGGTTGACGAGTTCAAGGATTTATTCAACGCTGGCAAGACGCGACAACTGCTGTGTGACATCCTAAAGACAATTCCGGGGGTGGGCGACGATCTTGCCGCCCAAGCGGAGTTTGCCTACCGGGAACTTGTTGCGGTCATCAAGGAGTCGATCCTTTTTAGAAATAAAATGACAGCAACAGGAGTGATGGTTCCAGGCAAGACCGCAGGAACTGAGCGGGAAGAGCCTTTCGAGCAGTTCGCCGCAAACGTAATCCGGGTGTTGCGAAACGGCCATCACGGATACTTTACCGAAGGGGATGATAGTCGGAGGGTCTCTCGCTACCTGTGGATGGTCTCTGGGAATGTACCAGATTCGATTCGTGCCCTTCCAGTCCTGTGGTTCTTGGCATATATAACCGAGCCGTCATTCCTAGGTTGGGACGCGCCCGGCTACGGAGTTTACGAGAAATAGAAGTCGTTTGTTACATGAAGTTCCGACGGAATGCACCAGCCTTGATTAGGCTATAAGAACCGATGCATTTCGCGTTGCTGCATGCACCCTACATTTTACCGGGAAACAATCCACCGATGACACTCCGCCCTCCCCGCTCGCTGATCCTTTCAATCTGCTGCCTGTTGGCCCTCGTCTCATGGCAAACCCTCTCGGCGCAGGACGCCCCCAAGCCCACCCTCGTCGGGCGGTGGGATGTCACGGTCACCGGGCCGAATGGAGCCAGCTTCCCTTCGTGGTTCGAGGTGCGCAAGTCGGGGCGGAAGGCGCTGGTGGGGAGCTATGTCGGGCAGGTGGGGAGTGCCCGGCCCATCGCGGAGATCTTCACCGAGGGGGAGACCTTCCACTTCTCCGTGCCGCCGCAATGGGAGGCCCGCTCCACGAACGTCGAGTTCAAAGGCCGCTTCGAAGGCGAGATGCTACGCGGCGAAACCACCGGCAGCAAAGGCGAAGTCCTCGCCTGGGAGGCCCGCCGGGCACCGGCTCTGGATCACGACGCCCCCGCCGCCTGGAGCGAACCGGTCAATCTGATTTCTTCTAAAAGCATTACCGGCTGGAAGCCCCAATTCGCCAACATCCCCAACGGCTGGCAGATGATCGACGGCGTCCTCACCAACGCCCAGCCGGGCAACAACCTGATCACCGAACAAACCTTCGACGACTTCCAACTCGTCGCCGAGTTCCGCTATCCCAAGGGGAGCAACAGCGGCATCTACCTCCGCGGCCGGTATGAAGTGCAACTGGAGGATCAGTCCGGCAAGGCGGTCGACAGCCACAACATCGGCGGCGTCTACGGCTTCCTCACCCCCTCGCTCAACGCCTCCCTCCCCGCCGGTGAATGGCAGAGGCTGGAAGCGACCCTGGTGGGCCGCCGGGTGACGATCGTGCTCAACGGCGAGCGGGTCATCGATCGTCAACTCATTCCCGGCATCACCGGCGGCGCCCTCGACAGCGACGAAGCCGCCCCCGGCCCACTCATGCTCCAAGGCGACCACGGCCCCATCGAATTCCGCAAACTCGTGCTCACCCCGGCCGCGAAACCAGCCAAGCCGTAGGGGTCTCTCGTCGTCGGCAATCCTCAAGGAGGGACGAGGGTGGTGCGCAGGGGACGCGACCTGCGCACGCCAAGCCCGATTGCGAAGGAATCGTTGGCGATCCTTTCTTGGGGTGATAGGATCATGGCGTTAAGCGGGGGGTTCAGTGGATGGGCTTTCCGAGACCCGTGAGCGGGCGTTTTCCGGAATGGCGACAAGCCTTCCCGATCCCGCCGCCGTGGCAATTCATCACGAATGGAGTGGGACGGGATGATCCGCAGGATTGTGAACGCCTTGGCAGGCCCCTTTGGTGGGCTTCAACGCGGCGAGTCTCGGCAACGCTGGACAGGACCGCTGGCGACTGTGAAGCGGGGAACACGACCTTCACCGGGACATCCGCCCGTCGCCACGATCGCCAGCCGTTCCATTCGCTGGGGGCTTGCGGCCGTTGTGGTCGGCAGCCTGACCCTCTTCTGTTCCTCCAGCTCAAAAGCCGAAACGCCCATGAAAGTCACCGAGATCGAAGGGATCAGCGAGTACAAGCTCGACAACGGCCTGCGCGTGCTGCTCTTCCCGGATCCCTCCAAGCCGACCGTCACCGTGAACCTGACGGTCTTCGTCGGTTCGCGTCATGAAGGCTACGGCGAGGCGGGGATGGCCCACCTCCTCGAGCACATGCTCTTCAAGGGGACGCCCGACGTTCCCAGCGTGCCTAAGGCACTGCAGGGCCGCGGTGCCGACTTCAACGGCACGACCTGGCTCGACCGCACGAACTACTTCGAGACGCTGCCCGCCCAGGGGGACAACCTCGAGTTCGCCATACGTCTCGAAGCCGACCGGATGATGAACAGCTACGTGAAGGGCGAAGACCTCGTCTCCGAGATGACGGTCGTCCGCAACGAGTTCGAGCGGGGCGAGAACAGCCCGGCTTCGATCCTCGGCCAGCGGATGATGGCCGCCGCCTTCGAGTGGCACAACTACGGCAAGTCGACGATCGGCAACCGGGCCGACATCGAACGCGTGCCGGTCGAGCGGCTCAAGGCGTTTTATCAGAAGTATTATCAGCCCGACAACGCGATGCTCGTTGTTGCTGGTGCGTTCGAGCCCAAGGAAGCCCTGCGGATCATCGGCGAAACCTTTGGTAAGATCCCGCGCCCGACCCGCGTGTTGGACAACACCTACACCGAAGAGCCTGCCCAGGATGGCGAGCGGCAAGTGGTTCTTCGCCGCGTGGGAGATGTGGCCGTCGTCGGTGCCGTCTATCACATTCCCTCCGGGGCGCATCCCGACTTCGTGGCGATCGACGTCCTGGAATCGGTGCTGACGATGCAGCCCTCCGGCCGGCTTTACAAAGCCCTGGTGCAAGGGAAGAAAGCAGCCAGCGTCTCCGGTGCGGCGTACGCGCTGCATGATCCCGGCGTGCTGCGGTTCATGGCCGAAGTCGCCGCCGGCAACGACCCGCAGACCGTCCTCGACGCGATGCTCGATGTCCTGCAGGAGACCGCCGACAAAGGGGTGACGACCGAGGAAGTCGATCGTGCCCGGCTGCGGCTGCTCAAGCAGCGCGAAATGGGGGCCTCCGACTCCGCCGAGATCGCCGTCGAGCTGAGCGAGTGGGCGGCCCAGGGCGACTGGCGGCTCTACTTCCTTTACCGCGACCGCCTGGAAGCCGTCACGGCCGAGGATGTCAGCCGGGTGGCGAAGGCCTATCTGCAACCCACCAACAGGACGGTGGGCCTGTATCTGCCCTCCGAGAAATCGGAACGGACGATCGTCCCCGAGACGCCCGAACTGGTGGCCATGATCGGCGACTACAAGGGACGCGAAGAAGCCTCGATCGGTGAGGCGTTCGATGTCAGCCCGATGGCCATCCAGGAACGGACGATCCTCTCGAAGATCGGCGGCGTGGAAGTCGCCATGCTTCCCAAGAAGACGCGCTCCTCCACTGTCGTCTTGCGGCTCACGCTCCGCTACGGCAACGAGAAATCGCTGTTCGGCCTGGCGAAGAGCTGCGAGTTCCTGCCACCACTCATGTTGCGCGGGACGAAGTCGCTGACCCGTCAGCAATTGCAGGATCAGCTCGACAAGAATTTCGCATCGCTCAGCGCGGGCGGCAACGCCGGCGAGGCGACATTCGTCATCCAGACCAAGCGTCAGCATCTGGTGGCGGTGCTGGGCCTGCTCAAGCAAGTCCTCCGCGAGCCAGCGTTCCCCGAGAGCGAACTGGCCGTCATCAAGCAGCAAGTGCGTTCGGATCTCGACCAAGGGCTGACCGATCCCCAGACATTGGCGGTGAAGGCTGTCTCCAGCGTCCTCTCCCCGTATCCCGCAGGCGATGTGCGGGCAGTCCCCAGTGTCGAGGAGGAACTCAAGCTGGTGGAGGCGATCGACGTCGCGGGTTTGAAGCGGCTTTACAGCGAGTTCCTGAGTGCCCAGGTCGGACAGATCGCCATCGTCGGCGACTTCGACAAAGCCGAAGTGGAAACCGCCCTCAAGGGGATCCTCGCCGACTGGAAGAGCGAGAACACTTACGAACGGATCACACGCAACGGCTCGGTGCCGGTCACGGCGGAAGTGAAGCGGATCCAGATCCCCGACAAGGCGAACGCCTTCTACTTCGGCGGATCCGTGATGCCGATGAGCGACGACCACCCCGATTATCCCGCGATGGTTATCGGGAACTACGTTCTCGGGGCCGGCGCCCTCTCCTCGCGTCTGGGTGACCGGGTGCGTCAGAAGGAAGGTCTTTCCTACGGCGTCGGCTCGGCCTTCCGAGCGTCGATGCTCGACCAGCGGGCGACCCTCTCCCTCTATGCGATCGCCAACCCGGCGAACATGGACAAGGTGAACGCCGCCATCAACGAGGAACTGGCCAAACTTCTCAAAGACGGCATCACCCAGCAGGAACTCGATGCGGCCAAGCAGGGCTATCTCCAGGCCCAGCAGGTGGCGCGTACGGAGGATCCCAAGGTCGCCCGGCTGCTGGAGGAGAACCTCTACGCCGGACGGACGATGAAGCACACGGCGAAGCTGGAGACGGCCATCGCCGATCTGACAACGGAAAGCGTGGTCGCCGCCCTCCGCCGCCACATCCATCCGAACCAGATCTTCACCGTGATCGCCGGGGATTTGACAAAGCAGTAATTCCAAGCCCGTGCGGCGCCCCTCTGGAGCGTCGCGCGATGCCGAACCGACAGCACATCAAACGAAGCCAGGCACATCCCATGGATGTGCCTGGCTTCGTTTTTGGGTGGTTGCTCGACCGTTTTTGATGGATTCGCTGATATCGCGGGTGGGACAAAATTGGGCAGTGACTGCCCAATAAGTTGACATTGCACGCGAAGACTCTTTTCTTCATGCTGATTCACTAACCTGTCGAAGACATCGGCACGGGCAAATCATCAACTGACAAGGCTATTTCAGTAGTTGATTAATCAAGCCATACGCAATGTAAGTTATTTAAAAGTAATAACTTAAGAAACATCGCCAGTGATCGATCCATAAAATCGCGAGAAAACATAATTTGTTTGTGAATACAAAAGGCAATTCGGTATAGCCATTGCACTCGAAGACACATCAGGATTTTCCTTTTCCTTTCCATCCTCTGTCCTGGAGTGTCACATGCCTGCTCTTTCGCCCACAACCCGCCGCGGTTTCACATTGATCGAACTCCTGGTGGTGATTGCCATCATCGCCATTTTGATCGCACTCCTCCTCCCCGCCGTCCAGCAGGCGCGCGAAGCCGCCCGGCGAACCCAGTGCCGCAACAACCTCAAGCAGATCGGCCTGGCAATCCACAACTACGCCGACGTCTTCGGCTGCATGCCTTCCAACCTGCGGAAGAATTCACAAGGCTACACGTCGCGGTCGTGGCTGTGCGCGATCCTGCCCCAGATCGATCAGGCGGCCGCCTTCAATTCCATGAAGTTCTCCGGCACCGATTTCGACAATCGCTCCGGCGGCGGCCCGAATCTCAACTGGTCGATCGTGTCGTCACTCAAAGTTCCCGGTGTCAACTGTCCCAGCAGCCCCCTTCCGACCACCTATCCGGCGACCGCCAGTGGCGGCAGCACCACAGCCGGCGCCCCGGCGACCTATTCCTTCCAGGTCGCGGACTATGTCGGAATTTCGGGAGCCTATTCCGTTCCGGGCACCACCACGATCACGACACCCAATACCTACGGCAACGGCTACAAGAACGATTCCGGGATGATCACCCAAGTGGTTGGAAACGGTGCCGCTTGGACCGGTGCCCGCGGCGCCGTCAAATTCTCCGACGTGACCGACGGCACCTCGAACACGGTCATGGTCGGCGAAGTCTCCAACTACTTCCGCTCGGCGGCGGGCGACCAGTGGGATGTCCGGCCGAGCTTCGAAGTCTCGGGCTTCGCCTACAATTCCTCCTGCGGCTACGGGGCCACGACCGGCGTTTACAGCGGTGGAATGATGAGCTCCGGCCGCTTCATCGGGGCCGGCAATCTGAGCGATGAGGTAACGCACAACCTCGTGGTTCCCGGTGCACCCATCAATGATACGACCAACACCAGCTGGTCGCGCTGCCTGTCGATCGTCAACAACGGGGCCTTGCGCTCCGCCCACACCGGCGGCGCCCATGTCGTCCTGGGCGATGGCGGCGTGCGGTTCCTCTCCCAGAACATCGACTTCAACGGCACGTTCATGGCCCTTATGGGCAAGAGCGACGCCGCCGTTGTCGGCGAGTTCTAAACGACGCTCCCCTTCTTCCTGTGAATTTGCCCGCCCCGATTCCTGGAGGGTTGGCCGGATCTCCAGCGGCACCGCAGGCCCGACCGGCGGTGCCGCTTCGTTGGTGAGATCCACGACATCTCCCTCCACACTCTTTCATGAGCCGTGGCTTACCCTTTGGCTATCCTTCGGATTGAAACATGCAGACCTGGAACTCCCAAACGGCCTTCTTGATCGGTTGCGTCGCCGCGACCTTCCTCTCGGTGGGGTGTGGTAGCGGAAGTGAAACACCTCCGCTCGCACCAGTGAGCGGCATGGTCTCGAAGGGCGGTGTGCCCGTCGCGGGAGCGATCGTTTCGTTCCTGCCCAAGTCCGGGGGACGCCCTTCGTCGGCCACCACGCAAGCCGATGGCACGTTCTCGCTGATGTATCTGGCGAACATGCCGGGAGCACCGATCGGCCGCCACAAGGTCACGATCGAGATCGTGTCGGTTCCGTCGTCCGACAAACCCAACGCCGCTCCTCCCCCTCCCAAACCCCCCTTCGCCTGGCCGGAGGAAGTGGAAGTCCACTCAGGCGAGAATTCCTTCCAGTTCACGCTACCCAATTGATCCGCATTTCAATTTGAAACTACGCTCTGGTGACATGGCCCGCAGCTTTGGGCGGGCATGTTTTTGCCACTTTCAACGCGCCATTTCAAATTGCGATTTGTATGGAATCAGGCGGCAAAGCTCATGCGAACTCGCCTTCACCCCTTCCGCGCGCAGCGGGAGGCGGCTCTTCCAACGGGCCGGGCGAAGGAACAAATTCAATCGACATCACCTTCGCCCGGGGCCTCGTCATGGCCTGAGGCCCGAGGCTCGGCTGGATTCGACGGGAGGAAACCAGCCAACCACCTGTTCCTAGGAATCAACTTGAAGAGTGGAGGCATCCCATCGATGGAGTGGGACATCCTATTGTCATAAAAGTGGCGAGATGCAAGGGCCAAATATCAGTCCTCGCAGGCCAAGGGCCCGGTTCAACAGCAGCCTGGCGCAATGCCACAGGTTCCTGCTGTGTTGGTGCGACGATGTTTGTTCTATTTCTTTGATCGGCTTTTTCTCAACACATCGCGTTCAGCGAGAACGACCAGCGATGTGGAGAAGCCGAATCCGAAACCGGCAGCGCCCGCGAGGGGGACACCCTTGGGAAGATTGTCCGGGATCCCTGCGTAGCCACCCTCTTCGTAAACCACCAAGTGGTGTGTCTTCCCCACATATTCCTTTTCGATCTCTTTCTGACTGGCGGCTGGATTTTCCCCGTCCTGTTTGGCCCCAAAAAGTAACGGCGGCTTGTCGTGGGGGAGGTTCACGGTGGAGGACAAACTGTCGACGGCAAACCGCATGAGCGGCGGCTTCTCCAAAGGCTTGCCATTCACGTGAGTGACGGTGAGAAGGTAGAGGCCTTGATAAGCCTTCGCCCGCGTCTCATCCCCCGAAGTCACCACGGCATCAATGGTGGCCACAGTTCCCAAGGGCAATCCCAACTGGCCCAGCAACTGGCGTCGATGAAGCTCCTCCAAGGTGATTGGTGTTTCAACAGACTCGTTTTGAGCGAGCAAAGAGCCACTGAAAACCAACAAACCAACGGCAAGCAGGTACGGGACTTTCATGAGCAGGTTTCCCTTTGAGTGAGACCACTGGCGTGACACAAGTCCGTGCCGAGACACTCCACCTTACACCAACTCCTTCCGCATTCGAACGAGGGGAACTGGTGCGCCGCCACGAGGGTCTTCGATTCGCTCGACCGGATGATAGCCGCACGCCCGATAGAGGGGCTCGCCGGCCATGGTCGCCATGAGTTCCGCAGTTGAGAAACCTTCCTGCTTCGCCGCTTGCTCACAGAGGGAGAGGATGCGGCGGCCGATCCCCTGCCGGGCATACGCCGGGTGGGTGTACATGGCCCTGATTTTGGCCGGGTCGCGCTGGGGATCCAGAAGTTCCGCGTTGCGGCCGGGGGTTTGATCGCCGCCATAAAGCGTGGCCCGGCGACTCCAGCCTCCGCAACCCGCCACCTGGCCGTTCACCTCGACGATGAAATAGGTGCCGTCTTCGATCAACTGGGTGTCCAATCCCATGACCGTGCGACTCGCCTGGATTTGATCCTCGTCGAGAAAAGGCTTCTGCAACTCGCCGATCGCGGCGTCCATGAGTGCTCGCAGCGGACCGATGTCGGCCAGTGTCGCCAACCGGTGGTTGAGGTGGTGACTTCCCATTTCGCCAGCTTCCTTCAGGGAGGCATGATATCGCTTCAACTCTCCCAGGGAGTACAGCCTTCAGGAGGATGATCTATCAGAATTGCATGCTGACATCGCTGTCATCCCACCGATACCCCACGCCGAATCAATACGAAAAAGCCCAGTCTCCCAACCGGAAACCGGGCTTCGATTGGTCAACTGCGCCAAATCAAACCTCAAACGGTCGCAGCCCCTTCCGGCTTGAGGCATTTTCCAATTGCGCGGACGGCTTGCCGGAGCCGTTGGGAGTTTTCCACGAGGGCCAGGCGCAGGTAGCCTTCGCCTTCCTCGCCGAAGCCGCGGCCCGGGGAGACGGCAACGCCGGCTTCATCCAAGAGCTTCATCGAGAAGTCGATCGAACCCATCTGGGCCCATGGCTCGGGGATCTTGGCCCACACGAACATGCCAGCTTTCGGTCGTTCGATCTCCCAACCCAGACGGGTCAGGCCGTCGACGAGGGCGTCGCGGCGGTGTTCGTATTCCTTGGCGATGCTTTCCACGGCCGATTCGCAGTGACGCATGGCGACGATGGCCGCGATCTGGATCGACTGGAAGATGCCGTAGTCGTAATAGCCCTTGATGGTGGCGAGGGCGCGGACCATTTCGCGGTTGCCGCAGCAGAAGCCGATGCGCCAACCGGCCATGCTGAAGCCCTTGGACATGGTCGTCAGTTCAACACCCACATCGATCGCGCCGGGCGTCGAGAGGAAGCTGGGGGCCTTGTAGCCGTCGTAGCAGATGTCGGCGTAGGCGAAATCGCTGATGACGAGGAACTTGTACTTCTTGGCGAGCGCCACCAGTTCGTCGAAGAAGCTCTGCTCGATGCAGGTTCCCGAGGGATTGTGCGGGAAGTTGACGATCACCAGCTTCGGCTTCGGGAAGAGGTGTTCGCAGGTGTAAGCGACGTTCTCGAGGAACTTGTGCGGCTCGCGGACATCGAGCTGGATGACGTTGCCGCCGGCGAGCATCACAGAATAGGCGTGGATGGGGAACGTCGGTGCGGGGACGATCGCGGTATCGCCAGGGCCCATCAGCGCCAGACACATGTGGCTGAAGCCTTCCTTGGAACCCAGGCAGGCGATGACTTCGTCGTCCGGGTTGAGGCGGGCACCGTAGATGCGGTGGTAACGGGCGGCGACTTCCTTGCGGAGATTGCCGATGCCGTTGGCGACCGAGTACCGGTGATTGCGGGGATCGGCGAGCGACTCCTTCATTTTCTCGGTGATCAGCGGGTCGGGCGGGTCGGTGGGGTTCCCCATCCCGAGGTCGATGACATCGATCCCCGCCTGCCGCTTCTGATACTTGAGCTTGTTGATTTTCCCGAAGAGGTAGGGCGGCAGACGTTTCAAACGATCGGCCACAGGAATCGAGAAGGCGGAGTCAGAAAGAGGAACTTCGGATTCATTGCGCATGGCGGCTCGGGCCTGTTGAAAAGATCGGCGATCGGAATAAATCGGCAGTGGGAAGCGTTGGTTTCGTGATCCGGGGTTCGGCCATGGTGGCCGTCTTCCCGCGAGCGGCGGACACCGGCTGGACGAGACGGGTTCTCAAGAATCCCGCCCGCCATGACACAGCACGCGAATACACCGCACGTAAGGATTCTATCGGCGAAAGCAACTTCCGGGAATGCGACGACTTTTTCGCCCCGGCAAAGTCTAAAACCACAACTTGCAACACCTGCCGTGCGAAACACGTAAAGTGTTTTTAAGTATACTATTTTTTAGATAAGCCACTGCCGGGCCGTTCATCGAGGGAAGCGGGCTGGGCATGGAAGACCCCGCAAAATAGTCGCTCACTTCAGGCTTTCCGTGGCACTGCGTTGGGCGACGCCCCACCTGTGAGAGAAGAACTGTCGAATGGTCTGCGTCCTCAAATGCCCATCAGAGGCAAATTCGTCAAATTATTTAATTCCCCGAAGACAACACAATTTGACTTTCTCCGCCAAAACCCTCAGTCGATTAAAAGCACGGGTTTGGGCTCCGATCTTCAGCCGGAATGGCCTCAAGACGGAGGAGGCACTCCCGTTGGGGAACCTTCAGAACTCGGAACCGAACTTGGCTCGCGGGTTCACAGGCTCCCTTATCTGTTCGACCGCGAAAGTGATGTGAGGAGAAACCCTCTCGCCAGCTTTCGGCTTTGAAAGGTGACTTGAGGGTTCTTCGAGGAAAACCGGTGAAGTTGACCGGAAATCTTGGGGGAGGGATCCGCTTGCGGAAGAAATGACGCTTGATCCGTGCCACTTAGCGCGGCTCAAGGCGGGCGGTCGATCACTCTAGAGACTGTAGCGAGATCCGCACCCATGTCGTCTCCATTGGTATGGAGGGATTGATCTGCCGTGACTCATGACCGGCCCAAAACGATTTCCAATCAGCTCATACATCAGCGACGTTTTTGAATCTCAGCGATAAGACGGAGGTCAATCGAAGTTCCCTCGCGGTGTGCCCTGACAGGGCGCTAACCACACCATGAAGGAATCTGCAGCGACTTCCGGCCCTTGTCACTTGCTCGGTGGGACTGCCGACAAGCACACGTTTCTCAGGGATGGAACCGATGAATTTATTCGTCAGAGCTTCGAACTCGAAGCATGTGAAGTGCGCCGTCGCCGCCATGGTGGCGTGCTCGATGCTCGTTTCCCTGCCGGGATGTCATCTTCCCCAACTCCGTGGCGCGGAGGAAGGGCGGGTCATGCCGGACACCTTCAACGGGGTGATCAGCGCGGACAATTCGGCGGAGATCGGGATCAACGAGTTTTTCAATGATCCGGTTCTCTCCAACCTGATTTGCGAAGCGCTGCTCGGCAACCAAGAACTGAAGATCCTGGCCGAAGACATCCAGATCGCCAGCAACGAAGTTCAGTCGCGGCGGGGGGCGATCTTCCCGTTTGTCGGGATTGGCGCTGGTGCCGGTGTCGAGAAGCCCAGCCTGTTCACGCCGCTGGGTGCCGTCGAGGAGAACCTCGACTTCCGTCCCGGCCAAGGCTTCCCGACACCGCTGCCAAACTTCCTGGTGGCCGCCAACCTCTCCTGGCAGGTCGACATCTGGAAGCAGCTGCGCAACGCGCGAGATGCGGCCACGCTGCGCTATCTGGGGACGGCGGAAGGACGAAACTATGTCGTCACCCGGCTGGTCGCCGAAGTCGCGGAGAACTACTACACGCTGATGGCGCTCGACGAGCGTTTGAAGAACCTCGACCGCACGATCGCTTTGCAGGAGAGAAGCCTCGAGATTGCCAAGGCGAGCAAGGAAGGGGCCCGCGGCACCGAGCTGCCCGTCCAGCGTTTCCAGGCGGAGGTCCGCAAGAACCAGAGTGAGAAGCTGATCATCCAGCAGGAGATGATCGAAGTCGAGAACCGGATCAACTTCCTGGCCGGTCGCTATCCGCAGCCTGTCGGTCGGATGTCCGTGGATTTCTTCGAGTTGAACCTGCACGCCCTGAGCCTCGGGTTGCCCTGCGAACTCCTCTTGAACCGCCCCGACATCCGCCAGGCCGAGTACGAGTTGTCGGCGGCGGGATTGGATGTGCTGGTGGCGCGGGCCGAGTTCTACCCCAAGCTGAACATCCGGGCGGGCGTCGGCTTCGAGGCCTTCAATCCCAAGTATCTGGATGTGAGTCCCGATTCGCTGATGTACAACGTCGCCGGCGATCTGATCGCCCCGCTGATCAACCGCTCCGCGATCAAGGCTGAATACAAGAGCGCGAACGCCCGCCAGTTACAGGCCGTCTACAAGTACCAGCAGGTCGTCCTCAACGCGTTCACCGAAGTGGTCAACCGCATCTCGGGTGTCGAGAACTACAGCAACAGCATCACCATCAAGAAGCAGCAGCTCGATTCGCTGGAGACGTCGGTCGATGTCGCCAGCAAACTCTTCAACGCGACCCGGATCGAGTACATCGACGTCCTCTACGCCCAGCGAGATTTGATGGAGGCGAGGATGGAGCTGATCGAGACAAAGCGAAAGCAGCTCGGGGCGATCGTCAACACCTATCAGGCTCTGGGTGGCGGATTGGTGCAAAGCCAATACGTCGATGCGGCGTTCGTGGCGAACAACGCCGCGACCACGCCCCGCGAGCCCCCGCTTCCTCCGGAACCCAGCCCGGCCATTATTCCTCCGGAACCTGTCCCCGCCATCATTCCTCCAGCACCCGGCGTGAATGGCAATTGATGGCGGTTTCGAAAACCGGTTGGCGATCAAGTCGTTGCCATGAAAAGAGACCTGGGAGTTGGATGAAAGCATCCGCTTGCCAGGTCTCTTTTCGTGAAACTCCTTGTCGTTGCCACGCGATTCCTGGGGCTTCGCCGGTCTTTCTTGGCGATCTTCGCGCCTTCGCGTGAGCCGGTCTTTGATTGTCGGATGGGGAGAAGATTGTCTCACGCGAAGGGGCGAAGGGATGCCGGAAGACGATCCGGCTGTGTCACATTCGACAGGGAAGACGGCTTGCGTGCGTTCCGCATCGGCTGTTGGTGAATCATCACGATGGACCTGACGGAACGACCACGTTGTCGACTAATCCGGACTCTTCGGGGGGGGGTGGGAATGCTGGGGATTTGACGGGAGGCCACTGACACTTCCACCTCCATGGGTGTTGTCGCCCGATTCCGCTGGTGTCGGGGCGACCCTCGGCTTTCGCCCGCCGCCCGCTTTGCGGATGCGTTTGTTCTCCGGCGAGGGGTCTGCATCGGCCTGGCCCGTCGCGATCTCTCGAATCCCCTTCCTGATGGTGTTGGGCGAGATGCGGAGAACCGTGGCAACGAGGGAGATTCCACCCCAGCCGATCTTCATGGCCTCCAGAGCGGCCCAATGGCGTCGCTCGAATTCGTTGAAGGAGCGACCGGAGGTTCGATACCTCTCCCGGAGCTCGCGGATCAAATCTTCTCTCTTCATGGCACTCGGGAAGTCATGGCAATGGTTTCACCCCGGAGGGCAGGCAGCACACGCGATTCGCACGACAGACCGGCCCTGTCCGATGCGGAGCATCAGTTGCCCATAGGGACGTGGGTGTGCGGGAATTGTCGTCCTGGGCGGGGCTTCGCCGTCGCGGCGCGTCCCCGACACCCTGCCATTAGTGATGTTCGACAAGTTCGCTGAGGGGCGCTTCGGATTCGTCCTTGATGAACTTGCCGCCCTTTTCGGTCAGCCAGCCGAACAGGAAGTAGAGGCCGGGGATCACCAGGACGCCGATCACAGTTCCCACGAGCATCCCGCCGACGGCGGTGGTGCCGATCGTCCGGTTGCCGATGGCCCCGGGGCCGGTGGCGCGAACCAGGGGAATCAGACCGGCGATGAAGGCGAAGGAGGTCATCAAAATCGGCCGGAACCGCAGCTTGCCCCCTTCGAGGGCCGCATCCTTCAGGGACAGCCCTTCGTGGCGCCTTTGGACGGCGAATTCGATGATCAGAATCGCGTTCTTCCCCAGAAGGCCGACCAGCATGACCAGACCGATCTGCGCGTAAACGTCGTTGGCCAAGCCCATTGATTGCAGGAACAGGAAGGATCCGAAGAGGCCGACCGGCAGCGAGACGATCACTGCCAGTGGCAGAATAAAGCTCTCATACTGCCCCACCAGCACCAGATAGACGAAGATGACCACAATCAGGAAGATGTAGGTCGCGGTGTTCCCCTTCTTCGCCTCATCGTAGGAAAGGCCCTGCCAGTCGATGCCGAAGTCGGAGGGGAGCGTCTGGGCGGCGACTTCCTGAATCGCGGCGATCGCCTCACCGCTGCTATAGCCGGCAGCGGGAGCCCCCTGGATAGCCGCAGTGGGATAGAGGTTGTAGCGGTTGATCTCGTTGAGGCCCTGCTGCTTCTTGATCTTCATGAACGCCGAGTAGGGAACCATTTCCCCCTGGTCGTTCTTGACGAACATGCTCTCCAAATCTTCGGGAAAACGCCGGAATTCGGGTGAGGCTTGGACATAGACCTTGAAGAACTGGCCGAAGCGGACGAATCCCTGTTCCCAAGTGCTCCCCACCACGATGGAGAGGTTCTCCATCGCGTCGGCGATCGACACCCCCTTCTGCATGGCCACATCGTTGTCGATGACTAGTTCGTACTGCGGATAGTTGGCGGCGAAGAAGGTGAACAGCCCCTTCAGCTCCTTGCGCTTTGCCAAAGCGGCCATGAATTTATCCGTCTCCTCGCCCAGCCGTTTGTAGTCCCCGCTGTTCGACTTATCCAATAGATTGAGGGAGAACCCCCCGGCTGCACCGAACCCTGGAACCGCGGGCGGTTCGAAGAATTCCAGCTTGACGTTGGCGATCTTCCGGCCTTTTTCCTCGAGTTCCTCGATGATCTGCTTCGAGGTGAGCTTGCGGTCGGCCCAGGGCTTCAAGTTGATGATGCAGGTTCCCGCGTTCGAGCCGCGGCCCTCGGTAAGCACTTCATAACCGGCCAGCGAGGAGACCGAGGTGACCTCGTCCAGCTCTTTGCAAATCTTCGCCAGCTCGTGGGACTTGGAGTTGGTGTACTCCAGCGTCGAGCCGGGAGGCGTCTGGATGATGCCGTAGATGATCCCTTGATCCTCGAGCGGAATGAAGCCCGAGGGGAGGACGTTGTTCACCAGCAGGATGCCGTAACTGAAAAGTCCGATGACCCCGATCGTCACGATTCGCCGCGTGACGATCAGGCGCAGGATCCCGACGTAGCCCCCTGTGACCTTCTCGACGGCTTGGTTGAAGACATTGAGGAACATGCCTATCGGCCCGCGTTTCTTCTTGTCGCCCGCTTCGCTTCCCGAGAAGACGGAACGGAAGGTCAACCAGAAGAGGAGGGCCATCACGACCGAGATGGCGATCGTGGTCGTTTCGTTGAGGGGGATCTGCTCGGAAACGATGTGATGCACGAACTCGTTCTTCAGAAGCAGATAGACGCCGAAGCCCGCCGCCGCACCGAGGATCATGGTCACAAACATCCGCAGTACCTGGGAATGGCGACCGGCGAGCCGTCGGATGCTGCGGTTGATGAAGGCGACCACAGCCCCCTGCTTCTGGCTGTTGTGGGGCTTGAGCAGGATCGCGCAGAGGACCGGGGTGAGTGTCAAAGCCACCACGCCCGAGAGGACGATCGACATCGCCATGGTGAGGCCGAACTGGCGGTAGAAGACGCCGACCGGTCCGGGGATGAAGGTCACGGGGATGAACACGGCCGTCATCACCAGGGTGATGGCGATGATCGCGCCGCTGATCTCGTGGACGACCTCCCTCGTCGCCGCATAGGGGGAAAGATGCTTGGCGTGCATTTTCTCATGGACCGCCTCGACCACGACGATGGCGTCGTCGACCACGACACCGATCGCCAGCACGAGGGCGAAGAGCGTGATGAGATTGATCGACATCCCGAACATCAGCATGAAGAAGAACGTGCCGATCAGCGAAACGGGGACCGCGATGGTGGGGATCAGTGTGGAGCGGAAGTCGCCCAGGAAGAGATAGACCACCAGCGAGACGAGAATGAAGGCCTCGAACAGGGTGTGCAGCACCTTTTCGATCGAGGCTTCGAGGAACTTGGAGACGTCGTAGCTGACTTCGAATTTCATGCCGGGAGGAAATTTCGTCTCTTTCAGCAGTTCCTTGACTTTTTCAATGACCTCGGTGGCATTCGAGCCGGGGGTTTGCTTGAGGACGATGGCGGCGGAGGGCAGACCGTCGATATCCGAGTAGAGGTCGTAGAAGGAAGAGCCCAGCGAGACTTTGGCCACATCTTTGAGGCGGAGGATCTCCCCCTTGGGATTGGATCTCAGGATGATGTTTTCATACTGATCTGGCTTGTTGTAGCGTCCCACCCAAGTCAGCACGTATTCGACGGTCTGGGAGGTCGTCCCGGTCGCCTGCCCGAGGCGTCCGGGGGAGCCGATCATGCTCTGCTCCTCGATGGCCTTCATGACATCGGCGGCGGAGATGTTGTAGGCGCGCAGCCGCTCGAGGTTGAGTTCGACGCGCATGGCATAGGCGCGGTTGCCCAGGATGTTGGCCGTGCCGATCCCTCGGATGCGTTTGATCTCGGGCAGGAGGTTGACGGTCACCCAGTTGTAGAGGAAGTTCTGGTCGTCGCTCTTCTGGGTGCTGTAGACGTTCACATACATGAGCATGCTGGACATGTTCTGCAGCACGATGATCCCCTCGCGCTCGACGATCGGCGGGAGACGGCTCTTGACGATCTGGATGCGATTGTTGACGTTCAAGACCGCGACGTTGGGATCGGTTCCCGGCTCGAAGACGATCTGGATCGTGGCCTCGCCGGCGCTGGTGGCGGCGGAGGTCATGTACCGCATGTCCTGCACGCCGTTGATGGCCTGCTCGAGGATCACCAGCACCGAATCGACCAGCACGTTCGCACTGGCACCGGGATAGGAGACCGCGACGATCACGCTGGGAGGCGCGACGGAGGGGAACTGCGAGGTGGGGAGCGTGGTGATCGCCAGCCCGCCCAGGAACAGGATGAGCAGCGAGATGACCATCGCGAGGGCGGGCCGGTGCAGGAACTTTGCGAACATGGAGGGAGCCTATTCCGCGTGGTATTTGAGTTGGCCGAGGACTTCCGCGGGAGCCTGGAACTCGCATTCCACCTCTTCGCCGTCGTGAACCTGGCGGACTCCTTCGAGCACGATCTTGTCGTTCTTGCCCAGGCCATCCTTGATCACGTAGATGTCGTCCAGTTCGTTCTGGACGACGATTTCGCGCTGATGCGCTTTACCGTCTTCTCCAATGACGAAGACGTATTGCTTGGCGAGGGTCTCGAAGGTGGCCCGCTGGGGGATGACGATCGCATCCTTGATCACCCGGCTGATGAGCACGGTGCCGGTCTGGCCGTGACGCAAGAGGCGGTCGGGGTTCGGGAAATCGGCGCGGAAGGCGATGTTGCCGGTCTCGTTGTTGAAATCGGCTTCGATCGCACCGATCGTGCCGACCTGCGGGAACTTCTTGCCGTTGGCGAGCACGAGTTCAACACGCAGTTGGTGCTTCTGTTCTTCGAGGTCGGCCTTGTATTCGAGGTAGCGGGCTTCGGGGACATTGAAATAGACCCACATCACGCTGTTGTCGGAAAGCGTGGTGAGGACATCCCCCTCTTCGACCAGGCTTCCCTGTTGCTGCTGGATCCGGTCGACGATGCCGTCGTAGGGGGCTTTGACATCAGTGAAGGCCAACTCGGCGGCGGCCTCCTTCGCCCGGGCCTGGGCCTTCTTGAGTTTGGCTTCGAGGAGCAACACCTCGTTCTGGGAGACGACCTTGTCCTCGTTGAGTTTCTTGGTGTAGTTGTACTCGAGCTGGGCCAGTTGGGCCTCGGCCATCTCGGCATCCAGCTTGGCCTGGTAAAGGACCGGGACGACCTTGAAGAGCGAATCGCCCGCCTTCACCACCTGACCTTCCTTGATGGGAACGGCTTCAAGATACCCCCGCTCCAGCGCGCGGATCTGGATATGGCGCTGCGAGTGGATCTGGCTGACATACGGCTGCGTGATGGTCACATCCTGGACGATCGGATTGGTGGCCAGAATCGTGTGATGATGCCCTTCGTGATGCGCCTCCTCGTGCTTGTTGCACGCGGACAACGAGAGGGACAGCAGGGCGACCAAGATGGTGGGGACCGGTGCGACTCTCATACGGGTTCTGCCTGGCTCTATTCTGTGTGTAAAACCGGTTTCAAGAAACCGGTTTTACAAGTCCGACTGTGACAAAGATAGATGTTCGGAAGGCTGGGATCTGGATTGAACCGGGGCCGGCTTGAACGGTCGACACTCCGAAGACCCCGCAGCTGGCAGGCGACGACCGCTTCGTTGGTGAAAGTCCCGATGCCACAGAGTCTACGCCGGGGAGCGACCTCGCGTTGAGGTCAATACCTTCCACTTCCTTCAGCAAGGGCCACGATGCCCAGGCAACGTGCCGACACGCCCCTACAATCGATCCGCCAAGGAATTCCGCCATCGTGACAACACATCAATTCGCGAATTATCGTTCGCGGATCTTATCTTTAGTACGTGCGACGGCAAGTTGGCCTGACAGATGATCCACCCATTCCAACGGTAACTTAAGAAATCTGTGCGGTGGCAACGGAACCCTGAAGGATTCGATAAATTCAGCGGGCGGTTTCCCGATCGAAGTGTTCCCGGTGAACTGTTGCCCGTGCGTGATGCGGCTGACATCGGTGACCAACAATGTTTCCTTCGCTAAGCCCCGATGCCCTCTGTCACTCCTTCTTCAATCTTTGGAATTGAGCCCACTTCCGCGACTTTCACGCCCTTGGGATTGATTGACCCGTCACCGTTTGATGGGCATCTCGAACATGGTTTCACCACTTCTTTGAATCACGAGTTGGAGTGATTGCTTGTTGGAGAGATCCTCGAGTGACAGCCGATCGGCACGCCGGGGCGCCTTGGCCATGTCAATCACCGGCCTCAATCATCGACTTCCGGACACGCTGGAGAGCCCCAGGGCCAGAGTCGCGTACCGGGATTTGGATCAAGCCAAGAGGGTTTGGCCGTGAAACCGGATGACCGGGCGCAAAGCCTGGCGGAAGTGGTTCGTCCAGGGGGTTTCAGTCCCGTCGCGATGCCGGCAGTAGGTCCTGGCGAAGTCCAGAAAGAGAAGAGCCAGATCATCGACTGTCAGGGCGACTTGGGAAGGGCCTGTCCCATCAATCAGGCTGCGACCAGTTCCTCGTACCGCTCGCGGCTCTCAGGCGTGCCGAACTTGCCGAGGTACGTATTTTTGCCCGCGATGCGGACGCGGGCCTGGCCCGTGGAGCGGTGCAGAAGGTAAGCCGGTTTGCGTTTGCTGGGCGACATGGCAGCAGCCACTTCCAAAAAAAGTGTAGAAAAGTGGTAGTACACCACTTTTCTGCTGCACCGCCGATTTGGCGGGTAGTCGCAAGTATGGACTCAGCAAGGACTTACAGGATTGGTCGATACAGGATTCGAACAATCCTCTGTTTCCAGCTTGAAAACTGCATTTCCCGGTTCAAGCGGTGCGGAAAGCGGTGCAGTTCAGAATTCATTGCCTCTCGTGGCTGGTCTGATGCATGCTCTCGCCATGGATGCCGATCTCCGGCGGTTGGCGGCTTGTTGGGGGCGGCTCTCTCCCGATTACAGAAAAGTAATCGTCCGGCATGCCGAGATAATGGTGTCCTTGCCATCACAAGAGTAGGCGCGAGCAATCAGGAGGCCACAACCGTTCCTTCGACTGATTCCGTAGCAGATTCCGCCAAGAGGTTAAGAAAGGCCGCTTTTGGGTTTGAACCAAATCTCACTGAGATTCACTTCATCCTGCCAAACTTTTCCATCTGGGATTCTCGATTGTTTAGCGGGGTTGAAAATGGCGATGC
>PNLE01000047.1 GCA_013822855.1 Planctomyces sp. | reverse complement strand
GGCGGCGGGCAGTTTTTCATCCTGCTCTTCGAGGATCAGCTTGCGGACAGTGCCGTTGAAGAGCATCACTTCGCAGATGGGGACGCGCTTGGGTTTATCGCGAATCGTGGGGAGCAGCTTCTGGGCGACGATCGCCTTCATGTTGAAGCCCATCGACGAACGGATCGCCGAGTGCATGCTCTGGGGGAAGAGGTCGAGAATACGGCCGATCGTCGAAGGAGCCGACGAGGCGTGGATCGTGCCATACACCAAGTGGCCCGTTTCGGCCGCATGGATGGCGGTTTCGAACGTGTCCCGGTCGCGCAACTCACCCACCAGCATGATGTCAGGATCTTGCCGCACGGCATGCTTCATCGCGGTGTGGAAATCGCAGACATCGGGGCCGATTTCCCGCTGGTTGATCAGGCTTTTGTCGGCCGTATACACGAATTCGACGGGATCTTCGATCGTCAGGATATGCTTGCCGAAGTTGTGATTGATCCAGTCGAGCATCGACGCGATTGTGGTCGATTTGCCCGAACCCGTTACGCCGGCGAGCAGCACCATCCCCTGGTCGTACCGGCAGAGATCCTCCATGATCGGCGGGAGGTACAACCCCTCGAAGTTGGGGATCGACCGCTCGATCTTACGACTGACCATCCCTACCTTCCCAGTCTGGATGAACATGTTCACGCGGAAACGCCACGGCTCACCCTTGTACTCGACGACATGGGCGTAGTCGGCACCGCCCGTGTTCATGAAAATGTCCTGGTTGCGTTCGTCCATGAGTGGCCAGCAGAGTTCCTTCATCTGCTCTTCCGTGATGGGCGGCATATCCAGGGGTTTGAGCGCACCCTTGATGCGGAGAATGGCGGGCTTGCCCACCTGCAGATGCAAGTCGGAGCTGTTGAGATCGACCATCGCCCGAAACAGTTTGTTGATCGGGAAGTCCTTGATGACGCCCGCACCCATCCGGATCGTGCTGAATTTGGCTGCCGCAGCCGGAGCTCCTCCGCCCATGCGAGAATCCTTTGTAAGAGAGCCAGCTCTCCGCGGTCGCGAAGAGATTGTGTCGAATCATCACGGAGGGGGCATCGCTGCCTCACCATCACATCACTCTAAGCAGAAGCGACCACCCGCTTCAATTGCCTCTCGGCTCCCGCCGAAAGTTCGCGGGGAGAAACTTCGCTGCGAGAAACTTTCGCGTCGCCAGTCACAGTCGAGGGAGGCTTGAATCACGCTGATCACTTTGGCGGATTAGGGCGTTTTTTCATACAGGGTCGTGATGTCATCGCTCCAGTTCAGGAAATGGAACGTCCATGTCTCCCGTGGCCGGTAGTAGGAAATCCGGTAAACCGCGGCGGATCGCTCGTGGTAATCGAGGACGGTGAACCGCAGGAAACGATCCGAAATTTTCTCGGTCTTCACCAGCTCGGTCGTTCCCAGTGGCTCGCCATACCGGGCGGCGAACTTGATCCGTTCCTGTGTGATCTTCTGGCTGAGCGCCTCGAATCGGAGATTCAACTCTTCGGTCACCTCGCCCTCGTGGTTCTCGATGGCCTCCACGAATCGCCGGGAGTTGCCCTCTCGAATCGCTTCAATCGCCCGGCGGATGGCTTCCTTGCAGGCGATCTCATCCCGCAGTTCAGCCGCTTCGAGGTTGAGATAGCTTGCGAGGAAGAGGGTGCTCACCAACAAAATGGTGAAGCCCAGCACCGGATGGCGACACGAGCGACATGTAAACGGCGACATGTTTCATCCCCAAGCATGCAATTGTCGTTTCGCGCCAATTCAGGTTCCGACGCACTTGGTGCGAGAGCTTATCGCGCCAGCGCTTGCCTGTGGAGACGATTGTCGTTTGGGTGCGATGCCCAAGTGCAAGTCGTTGGGCAGTTGTGGCATGGCTCGACAACCCGAGGGAAAGAGGGTTGGTCTGATCGTCACGCGGCCCGGATGAAAGGGATGGTCGCCGGGATTTCGGCTTCCATTTCCTCGGCGGTCTTGCGGATCAACCGCTTCTCGTAGACGAAGCGAATGAAATCCGGGAACGCCAGCCACGACTGGGGATCCTTGTTCCAGACCTTCGCGAGTTGCAGGAAGAAAACCTGCTCGAACCGCGCGACGATCAGATCGTCCACCGTCTGCACGGGGTCCAGATCCGCCGGCGTCCAGGGACGGGGGCACAACTCGTAGATCGGCAGAAGTTCGGAGCGTCCATGCGATGGGACGTCGTAGATTTCCGCAATCTGTCCCGAGGAACTGAGCCTCGTGGGAAAAATCTTGCAGGCCGAGGGACGGGAGTCATAGATCCCGCAGCGGGCTTCACCCAGGGGGAAGTCGCGGTCGGGAGCCCCTTCCATCAGAAATCGACATTTGGTCGTCGATGGAACATAGGTGCTCTGATGATGCATCAGGCAGATGGCGAAGGGAACGCCGGGTTCATCCTCGAAGAAGAACTGAGGAGCCTGCCCCCGGGTGATCAGCCCCTCGCGGTCTTCCCAGCGGCAGACGAAATCCCAGAAATCGAGTTTGAGATCGCGTTCGATGCGGATGATGTCCGCACCCGAGACCGAGACCGCAAAACTGCGACAGCACCCGGCGTGGCAGTTTTGGCAGGGGCTCATCGCAATCGATCCTTCACGGCCTCTCCGTGCTTCTGCCTCACCGGGAGGCCGGAAGCTACGGTTGGGCCGACCAGCCATGCGGGAGCTTTCCGATCGCCCCGTAAGGTCTGTATCGATCGAAACGATAATCCCGATTGAGAAGATTTCGGATTGATCACGAAGTTTGCCTCGAAATGGAATGACTGGCACTTCGTTCAACTCCCGTGGGTTCAACTCCTGTGGCCGGAGGTGCCCGTTGCGAAAGTCGCGTGCTGCCCAGCTCGCAGGTTGGCCCCGCTCGCATGTTGCCAGTTCGCATGTTGACTGTGTGATGCGTAAGCCGCACACTCGCGAGGGCAGATGATTTTGCCAACGGCGGACTCTCCGATTCAGTTTCGGGATCTCCGTTTGGCCACCGTGGTTTTCCTGTCGACAATGTTACTTCTGTGGAAAGTTCAGTCGTGAAGCATTGCACATCAAACCTTGGGCAAGCCGGGTTCGCTCAAGTGGTGAAGAGCTTGGCCGTGCTCGCCGCCTTCCAGGCGATGTTCGGGGGATCGCTCCAGGCCGAGAATTGGCCCAACTGGCGCGGGCCGACCAACAATGGCATCTCGACGGAAAAGAACATCGCCATCGAGTGGTCGCCCACAAAGAATGTCGCCTGGAAGGTGGCACTCCCCGGCCCTGCCGGTGCGACTCCCGTGGTTTGGGACGACCGGATCTTTCTGACAACAGTCACCTCCACGGGCGATTTGCAGTTGTTGGCCTACAAGACGGATGGGACGCCGTTGTGGGGCAAAACCGTTTCCAACAGCACGATCACCGCACGGGGAGATGAAGGGAACGCCGCCTCTCCCTCCCCGGTCACCGACGGCCAGCATGTCTGGGCTTTCTTCGGCGACGGGGCCCTGATCTGCGTGACCGTGGACGGGAAGGATGTCTGGAAGTTCAATGTTCAGGATCGCTACGGCAAGTTCAAGATCCAGTTCGGCATGAGCTCGACGCCGCTCTATCGAGACGGTGTTCTTTACCTGCAATTGCTGCATGGGGACGGCGATCCCAAGACGCGCGAAGCCAAAATTGTGGCCCTCGAAGCTACCACCGGCAAGGAGATCTGGGCTGTTGATCGACCCAGCGATGGCAGCGACGAGAACGAGCATTCGTATGCGTCGCCCATCTTCTTTGGCGATGGCAACGAAACGGTGCTGGTCACGCACGGGGCCGATTACACCGTGGGACACCGGCTGTCCGATGGAGCCGAAGTCTGGCGGATGAGTGGTCTCAATCCCTCGGCGAACTATGACCGCACCCTGCGCTTCGTCGCTTCGCCAGCCGCTGCAGGCGACTTGCTCGTCATCCCGACGGCGAAACGCGGGCCGGTGATGGGCATTAAGCCACGGGCTGGCAAGGATCTGTTCAAGAGCGATGCCCATCTCTGGCAGTGGGAAAGGACACCCGATGTCCCTTCACCGCTGATTCTCGATGATCTGGTCTATCTCTGCATGCATGACGGCAATCTGAATGTGCTGGAAGCTGCCACCGGCAAAGAGGTCTATTTCGAACGGACGCACCGTCAGCGCCACCGCGCCTCGCCGGTTTATGCCGACGGACACATCTATCTCACAGCCCGTGACGGCAAAGTCACGGTTGTGAAGACCGGTCGAAAGTTCGAGATTGTCGCGGAGAACGAAATTCCGGAACCGATCTCGTCGTCGCCCGCGATTTCCAATGGCACGCTCTACCTGAGAACGTTCGAGAACCTGTACGCCATCCGGAATCCTGCCAGGAAATAATGGGTCGCGCGGGACGCCCGGGCGCGTCGATTCGGTTCAATGTACTGGAGCGACAGGATACACTCTGGTGCCAGCGAGGCCGCGCTTTGGAGCCGACCCGTTGCCCCTCTTCCATTGCCACAAGTGAGCCCAGCATGTCTGTTGGTGTGAGTCTCCCCGCCTCCTCTGTCGACCGAAAAGCAGAAGATTCCCTCGGGGAGTTTTGCTGGAGCGAACTGGCCGATCGGGTGATCGCCGGGCACCAACTGACGCGCGAAGAAGGCCTCGCCATTCTCGCTTCGAAGGACGAGGAACTGCTCGATGTGCTGGGGGCGGCCTACAAGGTGCGCCGGAAGCACTTCGGTCGCAAGGTGCATCTCTACTTCTTGAAGAACGCCAAAAGTGGTCTTTGCCCCGAGGATTGCGGCTACTGCTCGCAATCGAAAGTCGCCGAAAGCGAGATTCCCAAGTACGCGATGCTCAACGAGGCAAAGTTGATGGAGGGTGCCGCCCGCGCTGTTGAAGCCAGCGCCCGCACCTATTGCATCGTCGCCTCGGGCCGGGGTCCTTCGAACCGGGAGGTGAACCATGTCGCCAGCGTGGCGAAGAAGATCAAGGAAACCTACGGCCTGCACATCTGCTGCTGTCTGGGTCTCCTTTCCCCCGATCAAGCGAAGACCCTCGCGGAGGCCGGGGTCGACCGGATCAACCACAATCTCAACACGGGCCGCAACTTCTACGACAAGATCTGCACCACACACACCTACGACGATCGTCTAGAAACCCTGCGTGTCGTGCGTGAAGCCGGCATGGAATTGTGCAGCGGGCTGATTGTCGGCATGGGTGAAACCCAGAACGACCTTGTCGATGTCGCTTTTGAACTCCGTGATTTAGGGGTCGAATCGATCCCCGTCAACTTCCTCCACGCCATTGATGGCACACCGTTGGAGCGGAAGGCCGACCTCGATCCTCGCCAGTGTTTGCGGGCGCTGTGTCTGTTCCGTTTGGCCAATCCCACGGTCGAGATCCGCGTGTCGGGTGGCCGCGAAGTCAATCTGCGATCGATGCAGGCGATGAGCCTCTATGCGGCCAACAGCATGTTCGTGAGCGATTACCTTACGACCAAGGGGCAGCCCGCCGAGGACGACTTCAAAATGGTGCAGGATCTGGGCATGGAAGTCGTGATCGGCGATCACGAAGCCTATCTCGCCTGGAAGGCCGCCCAGTCGGGCGAACCATCCCAAGGCTGCGGCACTAATAGCGTGTGCGGCAGTGGATCCCACGCGGCGACCACCTGCCATGGCTGATCCCAATGGTTTTGAGCAGCGGCTGGATTCTCTAGTAACCGAGATTCGCACGTGCTTCGCGGATGAGGTGAAAGCCGCCGGGATTGTCGATCCGCAGGCGATCGTCGCTTGGGCTCATCAGCATGCGGCCACCGTTTCATCGGTTCGCTACGACCGGACACCCGCCGGCTTCTGTCGCACGATCACTCTTCACGCGGCCGATCTGGAGAAATTCTCCGCAGTGAAGCTCTGAAGAGGGCCGCTTCGGTCGCGTCATCGCGATGCGAAATTTCAGTTCAGACGGAGTGCCCCCGGTTAGCCCATCCACGGCAACCATCAACTTCCAACTCCCAACCCACAAAACCCAACTGACCAACCCCAAAAAACACCCCCAGACCACTGTCACCAGCAGCCTGAGGGCGTCTTGCAAATGTCCCGGTCCGTATCAGGGCCCGCACAACATCCCACCACCGAGTTCCCTTCAAAAGAAGGGCCCTGAAGAGTGGCAGAAAACCGTTGCGGGTTGGATCTCACCCAGGCGATTGTTGTCACCTTGGCAATCACGACTCAGGTTTAGTGATCGTGATTGCTGAAAGCCGAACAACCGCACGCAAACGTCTCGAATTCGAGTGGAGCACCGCGCAAACGCAGCACCCCAACCGGCGGCGATGGTCACATCACCCCGGCGAGAGGCCCTGACCGAGCCCAGGCGAAGCACCCTCTGTCCGGATTCACAAACAGGGTCTTTCAACCCCGCCCATGAGGCGCGCCCAAAACGAGAGCCTTCACCCTATCACGACTCGATGCGCCGCCCGTCGTTTCGACTGCCCGCCAACGTAGGGTCCGCTCCGCGGACCATGTTCGACGTGCCCCTACACAAAACCCACCCACCCAAATCCGTCACACCCCATAAACGAAGAAAGCGAGCAGCTTTGGAAAGCTGCCCGCTTCATGTCTTCAGACCAGAGGTTCAAGCAAGCTGGACAAGTCCCGCTTGTTCAAACCTGCCAAGACTAGTTGGCCGCTGGAGCTGGAGCTTCGGCTGGAGGAGCAGGAGCTTCCGTTGGAGCTGCTGGAGCCGGAGCAACTGCTGGAGCTGCACAGGTTGGAGCGCAAGGAGCGGCAGCGTAGGCTGGAGCAACTGGAGCGCATGGGGCAGCGGCAGGTGCACAGGCAACTGCTGGAGCTGCACAAGTTGGGGCACAGGCGGCTGGAGCACATGCGACAGCGGGAGCTGCGCAGGTAGGAGCGGCTGGTGCACAAACTGGAGCGGCTGGTGCGCACACGGCAGCGGGAGCTGCACATGTTGGAGCACAACCCATTGGAGCGGCGCAGCTAGGAGCGGCACAGCTTGGAGCGCATTCGCTCTGGCAGCAGCGCTTACGCTTCTTGCAGCAACGAACCTTCTTCACCTTAACGCAGCAAGATGGAGCTGGCTCGCAAGCAGGAGCACAGGCAGCGGGAGCTGCACAGCTGGGAGCAGGAGCGCAACCGCAGTCGCTCGAGCGGTGGAACAGACCGGCGTCGGCAGCGCTTGCACAACACAGGACAACAGCGACGGCAGCAGCCGCCATGGACTTGAACATACCAGCCATCTTCACAGACCTCCTCAGACGTTGAACGAGATTCGTCGGTGCAGACAGCCCCGACCCCCCTGATGACTCGCTCGACGATCGGCGGCTTTCGCCGAATCGAAACAGTTCGAGCGCGACGTTTCTTACTTTGAGTAACTTCGGAGACTTTTCCGGGTTACGCCAAAGCAGAATAGCGGGAAGGATACGGATGTCAAATGAAATGAACCGAAAAACATGTCTGGGTCGAGTGGGTTGTTAGCATTGTCTGGGTTGATTCTTCTGTGAACTCCGGCTCTTTCCGATAAGTTCCACGCCGCTGCTCCACGACATGGCACAATCCCGCCTCGAAAAAGTTCTCAAAATGCCGTAACGATAAACCGAGTCGTTGCTTAGGATCTAATGCGCACCTGCTGTCGAGCGACCTGCAACCCTTGATTCATTTCAGCGAAAGGTTCGCCATGCACCCGCCATCCTCGCAGCCGATGTGGGTGTGCCGGAACCAGATTCTGCTGCGGCAACCCATTCCGCTGCTGATGGGGATTGTGAATGCCACTCCCGACAGCTTCTCCGACGGTGGAGCATTTCTTCAAGCCGAAGCGGCCATCGAACATGCCTGGCGGCTTGCCGATCAGGGAGCTGCCATCCTCGACATCGGCGGAGAATCGACACGCCCCGGCTCAGCCCCGATCGACGAGGCGGAGGAATTGCGGCGGGTGACGCCAGTCGTTCGGAAGGTTTGCGAGCGACCGGGACTGATCGTCTCCACCGACACGACCAAGGCCCGCGTCGCCGCCGCCGCTTTGGAAGCGGGGGCGAGCATCATCAACGACATCTCCGGCCTGACGTTCGACCTCGAAATGGTGAATGTCGCCAAGGAATTCGGAGCGGGGGTTGTCATCAACCACATCCAAGGGACCCCGCAGACCATGCAGGTAAACCCGAGCTACAACGATGTGGTGGGCGAGGTGCTGGAGTTCTTCCAGCGAAGGATCGATGAACTCGTATCGAGTGGCCTACGGCTGGAGTCCATCTGCATCGATCCCGGAATCGGCTTCGGGAAGACGGCGGCCCACAACCTCGCCCTGCTGCGTGCGGTTCCCCGCTTTCGGACATTGGGCCGACCCGTCCTCATCGGCCATTCCCGTAAGCGATTCCTCAAACAATTGACGGGCCGGGAGGTCAATGAACGGGAATACGGCACACTGGGAGTCAGTCTCGCCGTGGCCGCGCTGGGGGCCGAAATCATCCGGGTTCACGATGTCGCGGCCCATCGCGACAGCCTGCTCGCCTTCGCAGCCGTCGCGATGAACGTTGATCCATCCTGAGAATTGCCCCTTATCCGCTCCAGCGGAGCGGGGTTGAGGGCACCATGGGTGTGGGTTCTGAGTCGGTGACCAGCACCGCGTCATCCCGGCCATTTTTTCAGCGATCTGACTTTTGAACCCGAGCTTTATTTTGCGACCACGCCTTGGGTTTTCAGCCATTCCGCGCAAAGAGTCGGCCAGGCGGAGGCCGTTCCCTGGTTCTTGCCCAAGCCGATTCCATGTCGGCCCTTCTGAAAGACATGCAGTTCGCCGGGCACGCCATGCTTCAACATGGCGGCGTAGAATCTCTGGCTGTTTTCCGGCAGGACGGCGGTGTCTTCCTCGGTATGCCAGAGGAATGTCGGCGGTGTCTGGGGCGTGACTCGCAGCTCGCTCGACATCCGCTTGACGTCCTCTTCGTCTGGAGCATCCCCCAGCAGGTTTTTGCGTGAACCGCCGTGAGTCACCCCCTGCTCCATCGTGATCACCGGATAGCACAGGATGGCGAAGTCGGGACGACTGCTCAGCCGATCGATCGGGTCTTTCGCCTCGGGTGTGCCTGCATCAAATTGCGTGGCCGCGGTGGATGCCAGATGACCGCCTGCCGAGAAGCCCAGCACGCCGATCTTGTTGGCATCCAGTTTGGCTTCGTCGGCTTGTGCGCGAACGAGTCGAATCGCCCGCTGCACATCCAACCGAGGGACGGGATCCTTGTACGCGGGCGCATGTCGGTACGTCAGCACATAGGCCGAGATCCCCAGGCTGTTCAGCCATTGCCCGATTTCGTGTCCCTCGTGGGATTTGGCGAGTCCGCCGTAGCCACCACCCGGGCAAACCACAATGGCGGCCTTGGTCGATCTCGCGGGATCCGCCGGATAGACCGAAAGATAAGGCACATCAGCCGGTGACGTTCCTTTGGCCTCGGGAGCACCCTCCGGCCAGAGCACGATTTTCGGTTGCTGCTCGATCGGCTGGTCGGCTCCGAAGGAACTCACGGCCCCTGAATTGAGGGCAGCTGTGAAGACAAGGACGAGCGTGGCGATCCAAGTCGTGGGCTTGGCGAGCTGATACATGTGGTGGTGCCTCTCAGAGTGAAGGGTCGTGCGGTGCCACAGCATCCGCAATGTCTTTCCACCAGTCAACTTTTATGTGATCCCACTTGAGTGAAATCACCTGACGGTGAAAAGCATCATGCCGCCGAGTACAAGAAGGGCTCCCAGCCCCCGCGTCAGGCTGAGGGGTATAGCCTGCATGCCCAGCAGTCCGAAATGGTCGACGACCAGCGCCGTCAGCATCTGGCCGAAGAGCACGATGGTCACCATCTGGGCGATGCCGAGCTTCGGAGCGACGGTCATGCTGGACCAGACGAACAACGTCCCGAGAGTCCCCCCAGTCCATGCCCACCAGGGAGCCTCGGAGAGTCGAGACCATTGGATCACTGGCGCGCGTGTGATCAGGCAATACGCCAGGGAGACGATTGCCCCGGTCGAAAAGGAGATGAGCGTGGCCTGCATCGGGACGGGAACATGTCCCTTGAGTTGCGTGTTCACAGCCGCTTGAACCGCCGTGGCGGCACCCGCGACAACGGCCAGAAGATACAACAAAGCGTGCATGGGAGAGGCCATCCGTGGAGAGGATTTGACGACAGTCAGATCATCACATCCAAGCCCCGCTTTGCAAAGCCGCAACCTGCTTCACCTGGCTTGATCAGTCATTCAGTGGGCCGGTCAATTTCTTGAGGCCGCCAGTTTGTCGACGAAGTTTTAGAGACCGCATATCGCAGGATCGGCATCTGGGGAGAAAGATCGTATCGATCTCTGAAACCCTAACGCGGCAGAGGTAGCGGGTACTGTGGTCGTCGTTCGAACGAATTCCTCAAGTGGCTCGCCACCTGAGGACGCTCGGCGGGAGCAGTCGTGCCTTCCAGATGCCGGCGGAAGAAGCTCAACACTCCCGACGTGATCCGGGTGTTCGGCCAGCTCCCATGCTCGAGCGATCGGACTTTCCAGAGCGTGACAGGTTGCTGTCGTTGACGCAGCAGGCGGGTGAGGCTGAGCGTCTGCTCGAAGGGAACCTGCAGGTCATCCACTCCATGCATGAGCAGGATCGGCGGGGCATTCTCTGTTCGCCCCGCATGCCAATAAGGGCTGGCCAATTGGGCTGCCTCGGGTCGCTCGGGAATCTGCCCGCCAAGCAACAGGGACTCCGGTGCCCACGGGGCGAAATGGTTCATCTCGTCGCTGGCCCCCGCACCATCCTCCAGTGTGAGGAAATTGGAGGGTGGGTAAAGCGAGCAAACGGCCTTGATGCTGGGGTTTCGGCCATCGCAAAGGCCCGTCAGCAGAGCCAGATGCCCACCCGAAGAAGCCCCGAACAGGCCGATCGATTTGACATTCAGATGATGGGATTTTCCATTTGCCACGAGCCAATCGATAAGATCCGTGCAGTCGTCCAGTTGGGCCGGGAACACCGCCTGATCCGAACTGCGAAAGTCGGGCGAAACGACGGCGAAGCCATACTCCACAAGTTCCACAATGGGAACCTGCGCGCGATGTCCTCCCCGCCAGGCACCACTATGAAAAGAGACGATGACTGGCCATCCCTGCGAGGGAACCTCGACGCCGGAAGGCGTGTGGATATCAACCTTGAGTGGCCCGGTTGGCAGTTCGCGGAAAGTCACTGTTTCGCGTTGCCGTGTGGGAACGGGAACCGTATGGGAGATGGGGGTCGCGACTGAGAAGTAGTTCCGAGTTTCCAGCTCTTCGGCTTGCTCACTCCGAACGTTCGTTTCCCACCACTGAGCCGACGACCCCGCCACGACACACATCGCACCAAAGACCACCAACCAGACAAAAGTTCTGGCGAGCAATGTCATTCGATGCCTTTCGTTGGTTCAACAGTCATGCAGCTAGCCAGCGAACCGGCGAGAGTATCAGTACCCGAATCGTGAGGGATTCGCCAAGATTCTTTTGACGAATTAACATCAATCCAGAATGGGTGAGAGATGCGTCTGAAATAAGTGTCCCGGCGAATGAACTCTCCGTCTTTCCAAAGCTAAGGTCTTGCAGGGGTTAGCCACAGCCTTGGACAGCGATCATCGTCTGGTGAACCCAGTCAAAAGCTGAGTTGGAACTAAAGTGAATTCATCCGATCGCACCATGGATATCACAGGTTAACCAAGATATTGCGCTACACTAACACAATCTGTTCGTAAAGTCACTGGGATGCAAGGGGGTGGCTGGATTTTTCGATTCAATTGCCGCAGACAGAATAGAAAACCTGCCCCGTCCACAGTTCGCATCCCTTCTAACCCATTGCAGGCTCTTCGGTTTCGCGAAATGTGGAAACCACTCCGCAGCTTCATCCTGAAGAGGTGGGAGCTGGCACCACTTAAACCTCGAAAGCTTCACTTCGATGGCTGCTCGGGGGAAAGTGGCAAGCCTTTTCCAAGATCATGTGTTTGGCGGCTCAATTGGTCTGTGTTATCAGTGTGCACGCCGATTGAGCATTGACGCGCGAAAAACAGGCGGCACCGATTCTTGGGAATGGTTTACAACTCCTTGCGGTTCGTTTCCCACTCCGGTACACAGATTGCTTCCCAGCAAGTAGGGAAAGTTTTCCCAGTCGCTCCCATACCGTTTGAGAAAGAGGAATCGAGACTTATGAGTGGCAGCCAGGCTCGTCAACAAGCCATTTCCGCCGTTCTGAATTACAAGCCCATCTCCCCACCTCTGAATTTCAACGAGACCCCTTCGGCCGACATCTACGGCTGCAACGTCTTCAGCATCTCCGAAATGGAGAAGCGTCTGCCCAAGCAGGTTTTGAAGTCTCTCAAGCGCACCATCGAGCGTGGTGAGCCTCTCGACAACACCATCGCCGATGTCGTGGCCGCCGCCATGATGGACTGGGCGATCACCAAGGGTGCCACGCACTACGCCCACGTTTTCTACCCGCTCACCGGGATCACGGCCGAAAAGCATGACAGCTTCCTCTCGCCGGACGGCAAAGGGGGCGCGATCGCCGAGTTCACCGGGGCCCAACTCATCCAAGGTGAACCCGACGCCTCGAGCTTCCCCTCAGGCGGTCTTCGCTCGACGTTCGAAGCTCGCGGATACACGGCGTGGGATGTCACCAGCCCCGCCTACATCCTCGAAAACCCCAACGGCACAACGCTCTGCATTCCCACAGCGTTCGTCTCCTGGACCGGTCCCGCCCTCGACAAGAAGACTCCGGTTCTTCGCTCGATGAAAGCTCTCAACACCCAGGCTCAGCGTCTGCTCAAGTTGTTGGGGCACAAGGATATTCCCATGGTCACCGCGACGTGCGGGCCGGAACAGGAATACTTCCTCATCGACCGTCACTTCTTCTTCGCCCGTCCCGACCTCGTCAACGCGGGCCGCACACTCTTCGGTGCCAAGCCACCCAAGGGCCAGGAATTCTGCGATCAGTACTTCGGTGCGATTCCTGAACGCGTCCTTGCCTACATGATGGATTGCGAACGCGAGTTCTACAAACTCGGCATTCCCGTCAAGACGCGCCACAACGAAGTGGCTCCCAGCCAGTACGAAGTGGCCCCGATCTACGAGAACGCTAACGTAGCAGCCGATCATCAGCAGCTTCTGATGATGATCCTCAAGAACGTCGCTTCTAAGTACGGCATGACCTGCCTGCTCCACGAAAAACCGTTCGCCGGTGTCAACGGCTCGGGCAAGCACCTCAACTGGTCGCTCGGCAACGCCGCCCAGGGGAACCTGCTCGAACCTGGCGAAACACCGCACCAGAACATGCAGTTCCTGCTGTTCTGCGGTGCCGTCATCCGCGCTGTGCACATGCACTCGACCCTGCTGCGGGCCGTGATCGCACATGCCGGCAACGATCATCGGCTGGGTGCCAACGAGGCTCCCCCCGCGATCATCTCGATCTTCCTCGGCGACATGCTGGCCGATGTGTTCGAGCAGATCAAGAAGAGCGGCGCTCCCACATCCTCCAAGGGCAAGGGGACGCTCACCGTCGGTGTCGACACCCTGCCCCAGCTTCCCAAGGATGCGGGTGATCGTAACCGAACCAGTCCGTTCGCCTTCACCGGCAACAAGTTCGAGTTCCGTGCCGTGGGTTCGAACCAGTCGCTCTCCGGCCCGCTCGTGGCACTCAACACGATCATTGCTGAGTCGATTGACTACATCGCCACAGAACTCGAAACCGCCACGGGCGGCGATGCCTCGAAGGTCGCCCCCGCAGCTCAGGCTTTGCTGAAGAGCATTGTCGAGAAGCATGGCGCTGTGATCTTCAACGGCGATGGCTATTCGGAAGCCTGGCATCAGGAAGCCGAAAAGCGAGGTCTGCCGAATCTCAAGCAGACGGTCGATGCCCTCGAATTCATCGCGACTCCCGAGAACATCGCGATGTTCGAGAAGTACTGCGTGCTGACCAAGGAAGAAGTCGTCAGCCGCCAGGAGATCTACTACGAGCAGTACTGCCTCACGATCAACGTCGAAGCCAATCTCATGGCCGAGATTGCCAAGACCGTGATCTACCCTGCTTCGACTCGCTATGCCGGTGAACTGGCCTCTTCCGGGGCCAGCCTCAAGGCGGTGGGTGTCGAGTTCGATGCCACGATGCTCAATAAGATCGTCGCACTCAACAAGTCGCTGCTCGCCACAACCGCGAAGCTGGAAGAAGCCGCTTCGCACGCTGGTGGTGGTGGCCACGGTGTCGCCAACCCCAAGGAAACCGCGTTCTATATCAAGAACTCGGTGATTCCCGTGATGGTCGAACTCCGTGCCATTGTCGACGAACTCGAAACCTTGGTCGCCGACGATCACTGGCCACTGCCAACCTATCAGGAAATGCTCTTCATCAAGTAATTGATGTCTGGCCTCTTTTCTGATCCGAAGCGTTGAATGAATCGCAGCCGGGGCTATCCATGGATATCGTGGATGGCCCCGGTTCTTTTTTGTCCCTTCAGCAGCCCCGTGTTTCCGCGGGATGAAAATCGTCTCTCCTTTGGGTCGCTTATGGATCATCTCGCCCATCGACCGATTTCGCCTCTCGTCGAGCGAGTCATCGTTCTGGCGGGTGGTAAGTCGTCCCGCATGGGAACCAGCAAGGCGAACCTGGTCTACGAAGGAGAGACCTTCATCGCTCGAATTTGTTGGGACATGGGTGAACTGCGGGTGCCGCTTTTTATCCTGACGAGTGGCCGCGACTTGGGGTGTGCTAACGAATTGGAGTTGCCCAACGAACAGGCAGACTTTCCGCAGCGATTCATCGAGAAGGATCCGGAAGCGTATCGGGGGCCGCTGGTGGCCTTGGGGTCTCATGCCGTTCGTCACCCCCTCACTCCTGGTGGTTGGGCCTTCGTGACGGGCTGCGACACTCCACTGATCGACGCGAGGTTCGTTCACACCCTCTGGTCGCAGGCAGCGCCGAGACTCGACGCCGCCTCACAAGCGATCGGCTTCTCCATGACCGATGAAGCGTCGGATGTGGAAGTCGTCACGGAGCAGGTGATGGCCCCCTTCCCCGCCTTTTATTCGGCCTCGCTGCTGGCTTCGTTGATCAATGCTTCGTCGGCGGGCGAAACGTCGCTTTTCCGGCTTCTCAAATCAGTTCCGAAGGTCGTTGTTCCTCAGCAGGAACTGCTCCCAACTCTGGCGGATTCCGCCGTTGGCCGACTCCCGCCCTGGTTCAATGTCAACACTCCGGCAGAACATGCCGTCTTGACATCGAATTCATTTTGAGCGTGCGGCGGTGCCGTTTCGGAAGCTCTTGACGCTCAGCCACACTTCGCAAGAGAGTCTGCCCCACGGAACAGGACGGATGACAATCCTTGGCTTTGATCACAAGTCTCGGTCGGTCGCCGCTCCCGTTCGATATTGATCACAGTCTGCGACTCGTGGAGCCATTCATGATTTCCGGTGCCCGCCTGATTCTCGCCATTCATAATCATCAGCCGGTTGGCAACTTCGACCATGTGATCGAACACGCCTGCCAGGATGCCTATTTCCCCCTGCTCGATCTGCTCGATGAGTTTCCCGAAATCTCCGTGGTGCTCCACAACTCGGGCAGCCTGCTTGAATGGTTGATGAAGCATCAGCCACGGTATGTCGATCGGCTGGCTGCCTTCGTCGAAAGCGGTCAGATCGAACTGCTGGGCGGCCCATTCTATGAACCGATCCTCGCCTCGATTCCCCGTCGCGACCGCGTGGGCCAGGTCGCCAGCTACAAGAGTTTTCTCGAACGCCGTTTTGAAGCTCCCGTTCGTGGAGCATGGGTTCCCGAGCGGGTGTGGGAACAATCCTTCGCGGGGGATCTCATCGACGCCGGCGTCGAGTATGTCCTGCTGGACGATGCCCATTTCCGGGCCGCTGGTCTGCGTGATGACGAGTTGCACGGCTATTACCTCACCGAGGATTCCGGCCGAAAGCTCTGCCTCTTCCCCGGCAGCGAGCGCTTGCGATACCTCATTCCCTATGCGGATCCCCAAGAGGTCGTCGAGTATTGCCGCCAAGTGGCCGACCATTCGCCGGGAGCCGTGCTCACCTTCGGCGACGACGGCGAGAAGTTCGGCGTCTGGCCCGGTTCCAAGGAGCATGTCTACACGAACGGGTGGCTCCGCCGCTTTTTTGTCGCTCTCCGCGAACAATCGCATTGGCTCAAAGTCACGACCATGGCCGAGACGATCCGCAATGTCGCGCCGCGGGGCCGCACTTATCTTCCCGATGGCAGCTACCGCGAGATGACCGAGTGGGCCCTTCCCGCCGACCGCCAGCTCCAATATCAAGACGCCATGAACGGCTATCGCCAGCACCACGACTGGCCGCAACTCGGCTCGTTTATCCGCGCTGGTTTCTGGAGAAACTTCCTGGTGAAGTACCCCGAAACCAACGAGATGTACACCCGGATGCTCGGCGTCAGCCAAAGACTCGCTGACTCCGAAGAACTATACGGAGAGAGCGAACATGTCTCGCTGTTGAGAGCGGCTCGCACCGATCTTTACCGCGCCCAGTGCAACTGTTCGTATTGGCACGGTGCTTTCGGCGGGTTGTATCTGCCGCACCTCAGAAACGCGGTCTACAGCCATCTGATCGCCGCCGATCACAAGCTCGATCAACTCTCGGGCAAGTCCCATCCTTGGGTCGAGGTGACGATCGACGATTACAACTGCGATGCCAAGTACGAGGTTCGTCTTGCGAGCGACAAGCTCAAGGCCTTCTTCAGTCCTTCGCAGGGCGGGCACATGTACGAACTGGATGTGACGGCTGTCCGCCACAATCTGCTGTCGACCCTCAATCGCCGGTTCGAGCCTTACCACGAGAAAATCCGGCGGCTGGGCGGCTCCGCCAACGTCGGGTCGCATGGTGGAGGTGTCGATCCCAATGGCGGCATCAACTTCAAGCAGGCCGGTCTGGACCAGAAGCTCCGCTACGACCAGTGGGCACGCAAGTCGCTTGTCGACCACTTCCTGCAACCCGGTTTGTCGCTGGAGTCCTTCGTCAACGGCGAAGGAAGCGTCGGCGATTTCGCCACGGGTCCTTACAAGGCGGTCGTTCGCCGGTCTGAAACTCGCGTCGAAACCCAGATGACTCGGGACGGCCATTTCGGTCCGTACGCGGCGACTGTCCGCAAGACCATCTCGCTCGATGAACAATCCCCCGGCGAACTGGTCATCAAGTACGAACTCTCCGGATTGCCCCAAGGATTGCCATTGCATTTCGGTGTGGAATTCAACTTCGCAGGCCTCGCTGGGTCGGCTCCCGATCGATATCTCTACGATTCGCGCGGCCGCTCCATCGGTACACTCGATTCTTCGCACAGCCTGCCAGCGGGCCAGTCGATGGGTCTCGTCGATGAGTGGTTGGGGATCGACGTCAATCTGGATGCTTCCCATCCGGCCGAGTTCTGGATCATGCCGATTCAGACCGTCAGCCAGTCCGAAGGAGGCTTTGAGCTGGTTCACCAGAGCACGGCAGTCGTCTCGCACTGGGAATTCTTCGCACCCGAGAATGGCCGCTGGTCGGTCGAGCTCAAACTCTCGGTCGATACTTCCGTTGCCCAGGCCCGGGCCTTGCAGGAAGAACCCGCCCGGCGTTCGTCCTCCCTGGCTCTCACGGTTTGAGCTGGCCATTCCCACGAAGTTCGGTTGTCGGGATTAAACCGGGAAAATCGATTCTATAAGCAAGGCGGTCGATCCTTCTCCCGGATCATGACTCTCCCTCAGCAGGTCGAGCGACGTGAATGTCGCTCGACCTGCTCGACTTTTAAGACTTCGATCCGGAGCGGACTTGATCCACGGCCACAAGGAGTTCGCAAGGTTTGTCGCCGGTTGACAGCGTTTGATGTTTTATGACAACGGATCGTCACACCCGGAATTCTTGAGCTAGGTTTCCCACAACAGATGGTCGGATCAGTCCGCCCTTTGGGAATCCCCCTCCCGATTTCGGAGTGACATCAATCCATGCCCCCTGCCACCTTCAATCCACCACGTTCGCGCAATGGTCTGTCGTCAGAACAGGATTTCGAGGCCCTCAAGCGGCTGATCCACGGCAAGCTCGTTGAAAAACTCGATCTATCCCGGCTCGGCGATCTCGAAGGAGACACCCTCCGCCGCGAGATCCGCTTGGTCGTTGAACATCTCTGCGATACGGAAAATCCCCTTCTCAACCGTTCCGAACGCGAGCGGTTGATCGAAGAAGTCCTCGACGAAACCTTCGGCTTCGGCCCGCTGGAGATCCTGCTCAAGGAACCCGGCGTCGCCGACATCATGATCAACGGCCCCAAGAACGTCTTCATCGAAAAGGGTGGCCGGATCCTGAAGTCGGAAGTCACCTTCCGCGACAACGACCACCTGTTGCAGATCCTCGACCGCATCGTCTCCCGAGTAGGACGACGTGTCGATGAAACCTGCCCCATGGTCGATGCCCGCCTGCCGGATGGTTCACGCCTCAACGCGGTCATCCCCCCATTGGCACTCGATGGCCCCTCGCTCACGATCCGCCGCTTCGGTTCCAAGCCGCTGGCTTTAGAGGATCTGCTGCGCTTCGGCGCCTTCACGCCCGAGATGGTGATGCTGCTTGAAGGAGCCATGAAGGCCCGCCTCAACATCATCATCAGCGGTGGCACCGGCTCCGGCAAAACGACTTTGCTCAACACGCTGTCCAGCTTCATCCCCAACGATCAGCGCGTCATCACGATCGAAGACGCGGCGGAAATCCAGCTCCAGCAGGAGCATGTGCTGCGTCTGGAGACCCGGCCCGCCAACATCGAAGGCAAGGGACGTGTGACCGCCACCGATCTGGTGAAGAACGCCCTGCGTATGCGGCCCGATCGCGTGATCATCGGGGAATGCCGAGGTCCCGAAGCCCTCGACATGCTCCAGGCTATGAACACCGGCCACGAAGGGTCTTTGACCACCATCCACGCCAATACCCCTCGCGATGCCGTCTCCCGGTTGGAAACCATGATCGCGATGGGTGGTGTCGAAATCCCCCTCCGAGCACTGCGTCAACAGTTCGCCGCCGCCGTCGATCTGATCATTCAGACCAACCGCCTCCAGGGAGGCCCGCGCAAGATCACGCACATCACCGAAGTGCTGAACATGGAGCAGGACACCGTCGTCATGCAGGACATTTTCGTGTTCGTGCAGGACGGTGTCGACGAAACCGGTCGGGCTTTCGGGCACTTCGAATCCACCGGGGTTCGTCCCTCATTCATGGCCCGCCTGGAACAGTCGGGGATCCGCCTCCCGGCCAACATCTTCCAACAGCGGCCCCTGGGTGGCCGCTGATCCTTATTGCAGTTGATCTTCGTCTCTTCCGTCCGCTTCTGCTCTTCCGTCCGCTTCTGAGGGTGCCGAGCGATGAGTCCACTCATCCTATCGCTGATCGTATTCGTGGGGGTTTCCGCATTCGTCGGTGCCATCGCGTCCTTTTTCGTGGGGACTGGCTCGAAGCGCGCCGAGGATCGGCTGGATGTCCTCGCTGGGCTCAAGACCAGCGAAGAGCAAACCCGCATCACCAAGGACGACCTGGTGAAGCTCAGTTCGCAGACCATCGGCGGCATGTTGGGCAATCTCCAGGAGCGGTTTAAAGGAATCGGCCTTTTCTTTGAACAGGCTGATTCGCCCATCTCGCTTCAGACGTTTTTGCTCGTCAGCATCGGAGCCGGTTTCGTCGGAGTCGTCCTGGGACTCGTGGGGAACTCGCCGACGCCCCTGTTGCCGTTGTTCGGTTTGGTGACCGCCATGTTCCCGCTCATGTGGCTTTCCTTCCGCCGCAAGAGCCGCTTCAAGAAATTCGCCAAGCAGCTCCCCGACGCCATGGAACTCATGGGCCGCGCGCTGCGTTCCGGCCACAGTCTCGCTTCGGGTTTGCATCTGGTGTGCGATGAGATGCCAGCGCCCATCTCGCAGGTTTTCCGGGCGGCCTACGAGACTCAGAACTTGGGTGTCCCTGTTGAACAGGCCCTCAAAGACTCGCTCAAAAAGATGCCCAACCTCGACTACAAGTTCTTCGTGACGGCGGTCGCCATCCAGCGGCAGACCGGCGGTGACCTGGCCGAGATCCTCGACAAGATCAGCGAAGTCATCCGCGAGCGGTTCAAGATTCTAGGCACGGTCCAGGCACTCACGGGCGAAGGCCGCTTGAGCGGTGCCGTGCTGATGGCCATGCCGATTGCCATCTTCTTCGCCGTTTATTACCTAAATCCGGGCTACGTGATGGTGCTGTTCACCACGGATCTGGGCAAGAAGATGATCGCCGTCGGCATCGTCATGCAGATCCTCGGTGCCGTCGCCATCAAGAAGATCATCGACATCAAAGTGTGACGCGTTGTCATCCGCAGTTTGTATTCGTCTCTCTTCGATCAGTTTTTGCGTTGTCTGTGCCAGCCCTTTTGTCGGGCCTATGTGGGATCGCCCCGTCATGATGATCGACCTCGCCACGATCGTGCCGATCGCGATTTTCGCCTGTATCACGTTGGCGGTCTTCGCCGCTTTGCAGGTCTTCAGCCGTCAGGAAAGCCGCGCCAGCCAGCGGCTCGATGAATTCAACAATCCCCTGCTTCGAGAGCAACAGAAAAATCAAAAGCATGGCATGGCGAATCTGCTCGAAAGAGCGGCTCCCGCCCTCTCCAAAGCCTTGGAGCCAAAGTCCGAACTCGAACAGAGCCAGTTGAAGATCCGTCTCGCCAACGCCGGCTTTCACTCCCCCGGCGCGCCGATGATCTACCTGGCGGTGAAGACCATCTGTCTGGCCGCCGGTTTGATTCTGGGTGGTGGTCTGGGCCTCTACAGATACGGCACCACGCAATCCGGGTTGACGACCCTCATCGTGGCCGCGGGTGCGGGTTTCTATCTTCCAGAGTTGGTGCTGATGTATCTCATCAGCAAACGCAAACAAGCTATCTTCCTCCAGCTGCCCGACGTTTTGGACTTGCTCGTTGTATGCGTGGAAGCCGGGTTGGGATTGGATGCCGGTTTGAGGCGAGTCTCCGAGGAACTCAAGGACACCGCACCGGAAATCTGCGGCGAACTGGCCATGTGCAACCTCCAGTTGCAAATGGGCCGAAACCGTCGCGACATGCTGCATGACCTGGGCGTCCGCACGGGCGTCGACGATGTGAAGGCGCTTGTCGCCATCATGATCCAGGCCGACAAATTCGGTTCGTCCGTCGCCCAGGCCCTCCGCGTTCAATCCGATTCGATGCGTGTCAAACGGCGGCAGATCGCCGAGGAAAAAGCCCAAAAGACCGCTGTGCAGATGCTGTTCCCGATGGTGATTTTCATCTTCCCCGGCATCTTCGTGGTTCTCGTCGGGCCGGCCGCCATCAAGATGATGGATCAACTGCTCAATAAACCATGATCTTCGCGGCACGTGCCGCAGCAAATCGATATGTCCGCCACGTCCATTGTCCTTTTGTCGCGCGCAGCCGTCACTGGGGATGTGTCCCCGGAAAGCGGCGGTGGTTTAGTAAACGCGACATCGCCCTCAGGAATTTGTTGACGCTGTACAACCTGTAACCTAGGTTTGCATACCCTCGACAAACTCCACGCTCCCGCAGGTTTGTGTTTCGCCATCGGTTGCCGAAGCCACACGTTCAAGAGGAACGTTGACGTCGCGCCGCGGGCACCGTGTCTGAATCCTTGCGTACTCAATGTGAAGAGTGCTGGAGAATCGTATGTCGTCGAATCAGGGTTCCCTGCTTGTTGTGGATGATGATCGCCAATTGGCCGAGTCGATGGCCGATTATCTCCGCAGCCTCGGGCATCGGACCGAGACCTCCTTCACCGCCCGCGATGCGATGGCCAGGATGAAGGAGTTCCGCTTCGACATCGTCATCTGCGATGTCAATCTGCCGGACGAGGATGGCTTCGCAGTGCTTGAGTGGGCCACCAAGGCGGTTCCCGACACCGAGATCATCCTGCTCACCGGCTACGGCACGATCGAAAGCGCGGTCGACGCGATCCGACTGGGAGCCTTCGACTACCTCACCAAACCCGTGATCGACGAGGAACTCAATTTCTCCATCCAACGAGCTCTCGGAAAGCGGGAAATCGTCGCCGAGAATCGTCAGCTCAAGAAGCAGCTCAACGAACGGTTCGGTTTGTCGAACATCGTGGGGCATGACTACCGCATGCTCAAGATGTACGACATCATCGAGAGTGTCGCCGACACCCGCACCACCGTCCTTGTCCTGGGCGAGAGCGGCACCGGCAAGACACTCACCGCCCGAGCAATCCATCAGCTCAGCAACCGCCGGGACAAGCCTTTTGTCGAAGTCGCCTGTGGTGCCCTTCCCGATACGTTGCTCGAAAGTGAACTCTTCGGTCACGTGGCCGGTGCCTTCACCGGTGCCTCTCATGACCGGGCCGGCAAGTTCCTCCAGGCCAACGGGGGCACGCTGTTCCTCGATGAAATCGCCACCGCCTCCCCCAGCCTGCAGGTGAAGCTCCTGCGCGTCTTGCAGGATCGCGAGTTCGAGCCGGTGGGCGGCAACAAGACCCACAAGGTCGATGTGCGGTTGATCCTCGCCACGAACGTTGATCTGGAGGAGGCCGTCGCCAAGGGCGAATTCCGGCAGGATTTGTACTACCGCATCAACGTCGTCACGCTGATGCAGCCTTCTCTACGGGAACGCATCAGCGATATCCCGCTGCTGGCGGAGCACTACCTCAAGGAATTCATCGCCCAAACCGGCAAAAAGGTGTCGGGCTTCAGCGAGCAGGCCCTCCAGACCATGAGCCGCTACCGGTGGCCGGGTAACGTTCGCGAACTGGTCAATGTGGTCGAACGAGCCGTGGTGCTTTGCAAGGGATCGGTGATCGGCATCAACGACCTGCCGGATTGCATGCGCCGCGAAGAACTGGCCCTCCCGGGTCAGGCGACGGTGGTTTCATTGGGTTCGTCGTTGAAAACCGCCTTGGCCTCTCCCGAAAAGCAGTTGATCGTCGATGCCCTCGAATCGCACGGATGGAACCGCCAACTCACTGCGGAAGCGTTGGGGATCAACCGCACCACGCTCTACAAGAAGATGAAGAAGTACGGGATCAGCTTCGAGCGGCATCTCATGATGTCGTGACACGATCTTGATTTCTGGCATTTTTTGCCAAACGTGCGAAGAGCGATCGGCCGCAAACGCGGCATGATCGCTTTTCCCGTTACCGGTGTCACAATCGATACAGTCCGCCAGATTCCCGAACCGATACTACCCGCAGGCTCATCCAGCGCGATGGCTTATCTCCGGCGGCATTCGCCGGTGAGAAGTGAAAGCAACGGTGGTTGCCTCGCTTATTCGTCACGGTGCATCGTCAGGGACGATCTGATGCAGACACGGCACTGGTTCAAAAACCTGCGCGGCTTCAAGTACCTGCTCGGCGGGCTGATGTTGGCTTCAGGCTCGGTCACGCTGGGTCAGGACGCCTCCATGAACCCCGATCTGGGCAGCTATTATCCTCCTTCCGGGTATCAACCGGTTCAAGGTGGCTATGCGCCCGAAGGCTACGGGCCCGGAATGGCTCCCCCCTCCTACCAACCGGGGGTCAACCCCTGGCCGGCGGTCTCGCCGTTCGAAGGGCCGCCTTTCCAGCAGATTCAGCAGGAAAACGGCTTCTGGTTCGACAATTCTAAATGGGGCCCGCCCAAGATGTCCTTCGCGGTGGAAGGACTCTACGGCTTGTACAAGAAGCCCAACAAGAGGCTCGTCGGTTCGGAGGGAATCCTACCGCTGTATCGTCCCACCACCACGACGGGAACGGGGACTGGAACGGGAACCACGGCGACGCAAAGTGACATCACGCCGTTTTCATACACCGACTTTCCGCAGGAGTCCACCGCCGGCGGCATCCGCCTGACTCTGGAAGGTGAAGGAGTCGATGAAAGCGGGTGGACGGTTTCGGGATTCTGGCTCGATGAGGGAACTGAAACCGATCGCCGCGTGGCCACTCCCGCGCCCACATCCGTAACCTCGGTTCCCGTATACGTCATTCCCATCGTCGACCGCGTGCAGATCGTCGGCTCGCTGCCGCTCTTCGATGGCGACGGCAATTTGGACAACGCCTCCAACGGCGGAGTCCAGAAATTCGATCTCCTGTTTGAGCAGACGCATTCGTCCCAGTTCTACGGGGCCAACATCGGCGGCATGCTCAATCCCTGGAAGGAGGGGGATGGATACCGCATCCGGCCCACCTACGGGATCCGCTACTTCGGATTGAGGGAAACCTACGCCTTCCACGGCATCGACAGCGGACTCAACTACACGGTCGGAACCAACGATCTGGCGGTCGATACGACCACGGGACGTCCCCTCCCCACCGCGATCATCACCCAGGAAGACCCACTTCTCGACTCCACCCTTCGTAGCGTGGTGAGATCGCAGTTCGCCGGCCCCGAAGTCGGCTTCCGGGTTGATCTTGGTAAGGAACGCTTCAAGATTATTTCGCACACCAAATTCGGCCTCTTGGCCAACAATTCGAAGAGATCGCTTCAGTACAAGAACATCTACAACCAGACAGGCGCGGGCAACGCTCCTCCAACTACGGGTGTCGATCAGGTCTT
>PNLE01000046.1 GCA_013822855.1 Planctomyces sp. | reverse complement strand
GAAGACTGGGCGAGGGAGTCAGAGTCAGGCGTGGCGGTGTTCGAAAGGCTTCACGATCGAGCCGGCGGGCAAGGTGAGCGGTCCTTCGAGGACGGCATGCGAGCCGATGTGGCTGTCGGGACCGATTTCGACCGCGCCGCGGATCACCACGAACGGCTCGATCACTACATCGGCCGCGATCTTCGCCTGCGGGTCGATCGAGACCAGCTTCGGATCGACGATCGTCACCCCCTCGGTCATCAACCGGCGATCGGTCCGATCCTTGATCACCTGGGCCACATCCGCCAGTTGAATGCGGGTATTGACACCCATCGCTTCCTCAATCGAGAAGCACTCGGCGGCGGCGACCAGATCGCCGTCTTCCTTGAGGAGGGCCGGGGCATCCGTGAGATAATACTCGCCCTGGGCGTTGGTCGGCTTCAATCGCTGGAGCGCACTGGCGAGCCGCTGACCGTCGAAGGCGTAGCAGCCGGTATTGATCTCCTGAATCTTCTTCTCGGCGGGCGTGGCATCTCGCTCTTCGACAATCCGCAGGAACTCGCCATCGGGCAGGCGGACAATCCGTCCCAACCCCTCGTTGGCACTGGTGGTCGCCGTGCCGATGACAGCGGCGACGCCGGCTTCCTGGGCCGCCAGCAGCTTCTTCAGCGATTCGGTTTTGAGGAGCGGCGTATCACCCGAGAGGATCAGCACTGGGCCGTTGTGCGACTGGAGCGCGGGGAGGCACATCATCACCGCGTGCCCCGTCCCCTTCTGTTCAGCCTGAAGGGCGAACTCGACATCGGGATGATGGGCGAGGATCGACTTCACTTCTTCCGCGCGATGGCCCACGACCACCACCAGTCGCTCGACACCGGCCGCGCGGGCGGCGTCGAAGACGTATTCAACCATGGGCCGGCTGAAGAGGGGATGAACCACCTTGGGCAACGCCGACTTCATCCGGGTGCTTTTGCCAGCCGCGAGAACAATCGCCAGAGGTGCCGCCATGGGTGCGTGAAGCCTTGTCTATATGTTTAGAACCGGATGCCGAAGCGGGCCATGAAGGTGTCGGAGAGGTCGAAGTTGGGTGTGCCGTACTTGAAATCGACTTCACGCCCCAGGACCGCACCGACTTCGATGAACTTCTCGTAGTAGCAGTGGTCGCTGCGGATACCCAGCATCACGCGCCAATCGGTGAACTGGATCTGCTCGGCCACATCCGGCCCCTGCATCTGAATCTGGTAGCTCTCGGCGTGGAAGCCTCCCGAGACGTAGAGCCAGTGGCTGCCGTTGAGGGCGTTTCCCAGGAAGTAGCTGATCTTCCCTTGCGGGAAGAGGATCTGGAATTCCCAGCGGTCGCTCGGCAGCCAGATGACCCCGCCGTAGGGGAGCAGGAAGTTGTCGACGCGATCCCAATAGGTCAACCCGCCGACGATCGTGAAGGTGGGCGAGGCCTGATAGACCAAAGCCGCGGTGCCGTCCCAGTTGAAGGCGTCGGAGCCGATGCTGGCGTCGAGGTCGGTGTTGATCGAAGGATTGAAGCCGACGCGGACACCCCAGCCGTTGACCGGGACGGTGTCGAGCTGCATGTCGAGGCCGAAGCGGTAGACCTCGCCGGGGAGGTTCGGCGAGAGCGGACCGTCCCAGAAGCGCATGCCGAACTGCGGTGCGATCGAGAACAGGCCACCTCGACCCATGATCGTGTTGTATCGCAGTTCGCCGTCGATCTCGAAGATCTGCATATTGCCACTGGAGTTTCCGCCTGTGGCATTGGCGGGGGCGAGATAGCCATGTTCCATGCTCGGGATCCAACCCGTGCGGAAGGGCTGCGGACCGTTGACGCCGAAGGACTGCTGGGGAGATCCGTAGGCTCCCATCGAATCGGGCACCGCGTTGCCGGGATATTGCAGAAAGGGATCCTGATAGCCCCCCTGGGGAGCCAGATAGGGTGCTTGATTGGTTGGCGGCGCTCCGAATTGGGCGGTCGGTGCCCCCGGCTGCGCGCCCGGTGTGGAGCCGTAGGTCGGCTCGAAGGTGGGGGAAGGGGACTGCCCGCGGATGGCGGATTCGAATTCGGCGGAGCGGTTGTAGCCGATGAGCGACGCAGCGCGATCACCCTGCAGCGCGAACCGGGCACCATGGTTGGCGAAGCCCTGCGCGCTGGCGGGCGAAGCCCCGTTGATCCCCAGGCCGAGCAGCGCAGCCACAATCGCCAGCCCGTAAGTCCGGACCGGGAATTGGCGAAACGGGACGACACTGCGGTATGTTGGGCTTCCCTGCATGACAAAACTCCCGCTGCGATCGTTCGTGCCAGCCTCCCGCTTCGTTCCTTCGAAGCTGGAAACTGCCGAAAACCAACTGCGAATTGGTCAAACTCGCGCGAACAGACCGCTCAATGACCAATTCCTCCGCCGATGGCACCAGTGGGAATGTTGGGTAAATCGGCAATTTCGTCAACATCACTTCCGGCAGGGATTGCCGGTCGCCCGTCCGAAACCGGTTGGGCATGAAGGGGAATTGTGGATTCGGGCCCACCCGCCATCGTACCGACGACCGTGCCGACGACCGATCCGCCCGCCGCTCCCGCCGCGGCGGTCTCGTCGTCCCGGTCGATCGCGCTGCTGGTGGCGGCCTGCTTCTTCATGGAGAACCTCGACGGCACGGTCATCGCCACCGCTCTCCCGCAAATGGCGATCAGTTTCAAGGAGAACCCCGTCGATCTCAACATGGGGATGACGGCCTATCTTTTCTCTTTGGCCGTCTTCATCCCGCTCAGCGGCTGGATCTCGGATCGGTTCGGTGCCCGCCGGATCTTCGCGGCGGCGATCTTCCTCTTCACCGTCGCCTCCATCCTTTGCGGCTTCAGCCAGAGTCTCCTCCAGTTCACCCTCGCGCGCGTGTTGCAAGGCTTCGGCGGGGCGATGATGGTCCCCGTGGGCCGGGCGGTGGTCCTGAGGGCGACGACCAAGCAGGATCTCCTGCGATCGATCGCGTACCTCACCTGGCCCGCCCTCTTCGGGCCGCTGGTGGGGCCACCCATCGGTGGATTGATCACCACCTATGCCTCCTGGCATTGGATCTTTTTCCTCAATGTCCCCCTGGGAATCACGGCCCTCATCCTCGCGCTGCGGATGATCCCGCCCATCCCCGGTGAAGCCAATGGCCGGTTCGACCTCGTGGGCTTCTGCCTGTGCGGCATCGCCTCCGTCTGCCTGCTCTATGGGCTGGAGATCATCGGCCAGCCGACGCATGGCTGGCAGGTCGTGGTCGGTCTTTTGGCGACCAGCGTGGTCTCGGGCATGCTCATGATTCTCCATCTCCGCCGAGTGGCCAAGCCGCTGTTCGACCTGAGCGTCTTCCACTACCGGACGTTCCAAGTGACGATGTTCGGCGGCGGCGTATTCCGCATGGCTGTGGGGTCGACCGGCTTTTTGTTGCCGCAACTCTTCCAGGTGGGCTTCGGCTACGACGCGGCCCAATCGGGCTTTCTGCTGCTGGCGATCTTCGCGGGGAATTTGGGGATGAAGCCCGCCACGACGTTCATGCTCCGACGGTTCGGGCTGCGGAACGTGCTGCTCGGCAACGGCGTGCTTTGTGCTTGCTCGCTGTGGGCCTGCCTGGCGCTCCAGGCGACCACACCCGTCCCGGTGATCATGGCAATCCTCTTCGCGGGAGGACTCTTCCGGTCGATGCAGTTCACCTGCCTCAACACGCTCGCCTTCACCGATGTGCCACAGGAACTGACCGGCCCGGCGAACGTCCTCTTCAGTCTGGGGAGGCAGCTCAATATCGGCGTGGGGATCGCGCTGGCGGCGTTGTCATTGCGGGTCTCCTCGCTCTGGACAGGGACGGCACCCTTCGCCGAGCAGCATGCCCCGACGCCGATCGATTTCCAGATCACCTTTGGGCTGATGGGAGCGATCGTGCTGCTTTCGACTCTCGATAGCCTCCGCCTTGCCCCCGATGCGGGTGAAGAAGTGACGGGCCACAAAAGGTCCGCAGAGTAAATCGGAGAAGCCGATCCGGGAGCTGTGTGCCATGCTCGCAGCTTTGGGCAAGCAAGTTTTTGCGATGCTCCACCCGTCATTTCCTGTTGGCGACCTTCGCGCCTTCGCGTGAACTTCTCTTGGTTTTCGGACTAATTGGTTTTCGGAACAAGAAAAGGAGGTGCTCACGCGAAGTCGCGAAGGGAATTCAGATCATGTCATTGCCCCAGACATGGTTCGATTGGTGATCTCAAACAAAACGCATCGAGTTCCATGGCGGCAATACTTCATCCCAACGAAAACACCCCAGGCTTCGCGTGGTGCGAAGCCTGGGGTGCGTTGAGCTGACGATCTGCGGTTTGGCGAGCGGTAGCTTACTGGGGAGTCGCCGGGCCGGCACAGCGGATCAGGTGGTCATGATCGACATAGACGACTTCGATCGATTCGTCCCTGTGGGAGAACGGCACGGGCCAGCCCGAGCGGATCGTCTTGTCGAAGTAGATCGTCGCCTTGTAGTGGCAATGCTTGAGGCGGGCGGGGCCGACCATCGGGAAGAACCGGCAATCGTCGATGCGGTCGACGATCGGCTCCACCACGATGCGGACGTTGTTCATGCTCGTCTCGGCGAGGAAGGTCCAGCCGCCGGAGGTGATGTTGGGCATGGCCCGCATCACTTCGTCCTGCGAGGGGGGATCCTGGCAGAACATCGGGGCATGCTCCCCTTCGACCGGGTCGAGCACGGGCACCTTCTCGTAACGTTCTTCGCGGACGTAGGCATCCTCGATGAGTTCGCTGTAGTAGGCACTGACCGGGATGATGGGGGTCGTATCCCAGAAGCCGGCGAAATGGAACGCGGTTCCGAGGAAACCATCCCACAGAAGGAGTTGGCACCCGCTGCTGGATAGCGTCGTCATGCCAACGACGACGACGAGCGCCAGGCGCTTGAGCCATCCGTACTTGGGCATCTTCTCACTCCGAAGGGGGCTGACTGACGATGTTGTTGAATGATCCGGCGGCCCCGGTTTCGATGGGCTGTGCCGATTGCACCTTCTGTATCGATCGTCGGGCGGGCGAAACTGTGGGGATTTTTCGGATTTAACGACTGCACGGCCTCAACTGGACTTGACGCACCCGGCAATCGGCGGTCATTGCCGGGGCGGGGATGGAGAGCAGAGAAGCTGAGAAGCGACAAAGCTGAGAAGCCAGAAGTTTCCGAGAGCGGTGGGATGGGCGTTGCGAAAGTGGCTCGCTTTATAAGCGGCAAGTTAAGAAGTCATCGTCCAACACGGCTCCCAAGGCACCTTGGATCGCTGTCGATCCCCCATCGGGCAGGAATCCCTCGCTCTTTGTTATTGCTGTTGCCTCCCTGAAATGCTCTTCATCGTGTCTTCTTGTTTCGTCTTTTCCGCTTTTCTGCTTTTTCGCTTCCTGGCTTCTCCGCCTTTGCCTACACCGCTCCCCGCCCCCATCCGGCACTTGCTGCCGTTGTCGGCGGTCGGGTGGGGGAGGACTGCCGAACATCGGCGAATCCCGCAGGCGTCACAAAGGTCAGGCCCGAAAAAATCGGAATAGTCTGTGCCTTTGGAACGATCCCACCCGATGTATGGGGGCAGGTGGAGATTTTGCCCGCAGGGAATGCGAGGCGGGAATCCGCGATTCATGACAAAGGCGAACTCGATCGCCTTTCCGCCAGCAGCCGAATTCGACCGAAGGCCATTCTCGGTGTGTTCAGTCTGCACGGACTTTTGAGATCGAGACATCCCGGCAGTCAGATCACAACCGGTAAGGAGACCAGTTCATGCGTAAGTACGGTCAGTGGGTGTTGACGCTGGGATTGCTGGCAAGCATCCCGAATGTCGGCACTGCCGCCCCCTGGTCGTCGAAGGACGAACCAGCCCCGACGAAGTCGGCGAACAACAGCAACCAGAAGATGGCCGAGGATGTCGCCGCCGCCTTGAAGCAGGCTCGTCTGCAAGGCTACGACATCGAGATCGCCTGCAAGGGGGGCGTCGCCACCCTCAAGGGGAAGGTCACCGACCCCAAGCAGCGCGACAAGGCCACGCAGGTCGTGGAGCGCGTCTCCGGCGTGAAGTCGGTCAACAACGAGCTGATCCTCGTCGATGCCCGCGATGCCAAGTCGGCCGCCGCCACCAGCAAGCAAGCCGCCGCCGGCAAGCCAGCCGCCGCACCAGCCCGTCCTGTCGTCCGCAACGAAATGCCCCGCGAAGAGCTGGGCGGCGGGATTCAGCAGGCCGGTGGCGCCATGGGTGCCGCCCGCCGCGACATCCAGCAGGTGAACTTTGAAGCCGGTGTCTCGAACCAGCAGATGGCCGAGCAGATCGCCCAGTCGCTGACTTCGGCCCAGCTCGACGGCTACGACATTGAAATCCGCTACCAGAACGGCGTCGCCGTCCTCGATGGCTCCGTTCCCACGATGGCCCAGAAGGCGGCCGCTTCCCGCGCCTGCCAGGCCACCGCCGGTGTCGCCCAAGTTCAGAACAACCTGGTTTGCACCGAAGAGCGTCCACCAGCCGCCGGTCCCGGCCCAGCCGGTTATCCTCAGATGGGCGGCCCGCAAATGGGTGGTCCACAGATGGGTCGCCCCATGGGTGCCCCGATGGGCGGGCCTCAGATGGGTGGGCCACAGATGGGACCACAAGTCTATGGCGCCGCCTACCAGGGTGGCCCACAGCCCACACCCGGCATGGGCCCCGGGATGCCGATGGGTGGCATGCCACCCGCAGGGATGCCCATGGGTGGCATGGGTCCGGGGATGCCCGGCGGCGGAACTCCCGGTGCGACGTTCAACAACGCTTCGCTCCCGGAACATGCCTGGCCCAGCTATGCCCAGTATCCCAACTACGCCGCTGTGACCTACCCCCAGCAGTACAGTGCCAGTGCCTTCCCCTACATCGGACCGTTCTATCCGTACCCACAAGTTCCGCTGGGTTGGCGCAAGGCCAGCCTCGAATGGGATGACGGATACTGGAACCTCAAGTTCCGCTCACGCACCGACAAGTGGTGGTGGTTCATGAGTCCTAACAACTGGTAACGAATCGATTGACTCCCCTCGCCGGGAGAATCCGAGAATGGCCGGCCCGCATCAGGTTCCCACTGATGCGGGCTTTTCTCGTTTTTACATGCAGAATCTTGAAGATTGAGTGACGATTGCAACGCCGGTTTTGATTAGGTCGATTGGTTGACTTTCCGAACGGTCATTTCAGGCCCATTTCTTGCGAATTTGAAAGGGTCCGATCGTTCCTCCTGCATATTGATCTCATCACGTCGATGGCCGTCAGTGATCATTCGATCCCATTTGCTAGCAGGAGCATGCCCATGTCGACTCTCCTCGAAGATCGTGTCCGGGTGAAGAGCAGCATCCTTTCCGTCGAGTCCCCGCGATCGGCCACCGAGTGGTGGGATCGGGCCTATTTCGAGCAGGGCCCCACCTCGATGGACAAGCTGATCTCCCGCGATGCCACGTGGGAGGAGATCGTCGATTCGGCCGAGAAGGATCTGGTCGACGCCTTCGCCGTCGGTGGCATGGACCTCGACCCGGAAGGTGACGTCCTGGAGATTGGTTGCGGCGTGGGTCGCCTTTCCCACGCCCTCGCCCGCCGTTCCCGGCATGTCTTCGGTGCCGACATCGCTCCCAAACTCCTCGAAGAAGCCCGCAGGAAGCAGTCGCTCCCCAACATCAGTTATCACCTCCTCGACGGCACGATGCTGGTGACTCCCGAACTGCGCGAATCGCTCTCCCAGGCCGCCGCCAGGGGCCAATCGCTCCGCACGGTCTACTCCTATGAAGTGCTCTACTACGTGCCCGCCCCCTTGCTGAAGAAGTATTTCCGGGAGGCTCTGGAAGTCCTCGCGCCCGGCGGCGAGATCGTCTTCCAGCTCAATTGCGAACTGATCAGTGCCCGCACCCGCGTCGGCTTCAAGCTGCGGGATTGGCTCTATGCCTGCGGCATCACCCAATGGCGCGGCTGGCCGACCCATCCCGAGTTCCGCCGCCTCGTCCATCCCGAGGCGGAAGTCCGCGCCTGGCTACTGGAAGCCGGCTTTGAACAAATCACCTCTTGCGGCACCCTGCGGCAAAAGTGGTTCCGCGGAATTAAACCGGAGTAACGCCCGATAGCTGGCGGCAACTCATTTCCCATCCCACGCCCACCTCCACCGGTGGGCGTTTGGCTTTTACTTGTGCCCGACCAGTACGGGAAAAAAAGAAAATGGCCGACTCAGCCCACTCCAGGGTGACGGGCATCCCACAGGGATGGGACGAAATTGCAGGAACGCCAGCCTCGATTCCCCGATCGACCTGTAAACAATCCCCCCGGAGCCGGTATTGTCCCCCAGTCGGTGTCGGTGGAACATTTCAGAAATCGTCGGCACTGCGAACATTCTCCCGCGAAAGCTGTCTCAGGAATATTCGGGCTGCAGGTTCCTTTAGTTCCTATGATCTCTGATCTTCGCCCGCCCGCCGCATTCAGGGACGAATGCTCGCCGAATTCGAGGAAGCCGTGCCTTACATCTTGTTCCTGCTGATCTGCACCGTCTGGGGCGGCAGCTTCATCCTGATGAAGAAGGCAAACCCCGTCTTCGACGCGCTCACCATTGGCGGCTGGCGTGTCGCCGGTGGCGCGATTGCGCTCGGCCTGATCTTCTGGCTCGTCGCCCCCACTCGCACCTTGAAACGGAAGCATTTCTGGCCCTTGGTTCTGGTCACCTTCCTGGGGTTCACCTGGCCTTATGTGATCCAGCCCTGGCTGGTGGAACGCAACGGCAGTTTCATCGTTGGCGGGAGTGTCAGCCTCAATCCTCTGATGACCATGTTCATCGCCATCCCCCTGTTGGGTGTCTGGCCCACCAGGCGGCAACTCGTCGGCGTGCTGGCGGCTCTGGCGTTTCTCGTCGTCCTCTTCGCGGGGGAAGTCCACAAGAGCCTGCCGCTGTTCGATCTGCTGCTGCTCGTCTCGATCCCCTTCGGCTACGCCTTTTCGAATGTGATCATCCGCCGGTCGCTCAAAGACGCCAATCCCCTGGAACTCACGCTGGTCGCCCTGGGTGCCGCGTCTTTGATTCTCCTTCCCATCGCCGGAATCGCCGAATCCCCCACACCCGGACTTTCCACCACGAGTTGGCTGATCGCCATCGGCTCGGTGGCCATTCTCGGCGTCGCGGGGACCGGCTTGGCGATGTACGGCTTCAACATCCTCATCCGCGACCAGGGGCCGCTCTTCGCCGGGATGGTGACGAACCTCGTCCCGCTCTGGGCCATCTACTGGGCCTGGCTCGACGGCGAACCGATCACCGCCCTGCAGATCTTCTGCGTGGTCGGCGTGCTCGTCTCCGTCCTCGTCGTGCAGTACCGCGCCGCAGGCACACCCCATGCGATCCCCGCCGCGACACTTCTACCAAAACCCGTAACCCCACCCATCGCTGCGACTCCGCTGCCTCTCATCCCAACCAGCAACAAACCCCACCACACTCTCTCCTCCTCCAACTAACCACGGACAACTGACCAACCCCCAACAAAAACACCCCCAGACCACTGTCACCAGCAGCCTGAGGGCGTCTTGAAAGTATCCCTGTCCGTGTCAGGGCCCGCGCAACCTCCCACCACCGAGTTCCCTTCGGAAAGAAGGGCCCTGAAGAGTGGCGGAAAGCGGTTGCGGGTTGGATCTCACCCAGGCGATTGTTGTCACCTTGGCAATCACGATTCAGGTTAAGTGGTCGTGATCACCGAAAGCCGAACAACCGCACGCAAACGTCTCGAATTCGAGTGGAGCACCGCGCGAACGCAGCACCCCAACCGGCGGCGACTGTCACATCACCCCGGCGAGAGGCCCTGACCGAGCCTAGGCGAAGCACCCTCTGTCCGGATTCACAAGCAGGGGAAATCTCCCCCACCCATGAGGCGCGCCCAAAACAAGAGCCTTCACCCTATCACGACTCGATGCGCCGCCCCTCCCGTAGGATCCGCTCTGCGGACCATGTTCGACATGACCCCCTCTCATGCCGAAACTCCCTATCACGATATGTGTTCTCCGCTTTGCGAACATGGCATGATGGAACCTCACAGGTTGTTTCCATTCCCGCATGTCCCGGTGACCCCATGACCTTCCCATCGCTCCCCTTGAGCTATTGCACCAACGTCCATCCGGCGGCCACGCTGGTCGAGGTGATTGACGGGCTGGATACGTTCGCCGTCCCCATTCGCGAAACCAGTGGCGGCGAGCTGGCCGTCGGGTTGTGGCTTCAGCAGTCGGTCATCGCGGAACTCGAAGCCGATCCGTCAGCGATCGCCACCTTGCGCGAGGCGCTCACCAGCCGGAACCTCGTCTGCTACACCCTCAACGCCTTCCCTTACGGCGACTTCCATTCCGAGCGGGTGAAGGATCAGGTCTACCTTCCCGATTGGTCGTCGCCCAAGCGGTTCGCCTACACGCTCGCCTGCGCCAAGGTGCTGGCACAGCTCCTGCCGGAGGATCTCCAGGGGAGCCTGTCGACCTTGCCGCTGGGCTTCAAGCCGCACGAGCCGACGGGCGACTTCACCAGCATCTGCATCCGCCAATTGCTCGACCTTGCCGTCGCGCTGGATGAACTGCACGACACTACGGGCCGCGTCATCCGGCTGGCGATCGAGCCCGAGCCGATGTGCGTCCTGGAGACGACCGACGAGGCGATCGCCTTCTTCGAGCAGTTGTTCAAGCAGGCGGAGGAGCGCGGCGTGTTGTCCGAGGCCCGGCAACATCTGGGGCTGTGCTACGACGTCTGCCATCAAGCTGTCGAATTCGAAGCCGCCGGGCAGGCGATCAGCCAGATCGAGCGGGCCGGGATCCGCATCAACAAGGTCCACTTGAGCTGTGCGATCGATGCCCGCAACCCGCTCGATGAAGCAGTGCGGGCAGCCCTCAAAAGCTATATCGAGCCACGCTACATGCACCAGACGATCGCCCGCTGCATGTCGGGTGACCGGCAGGAAAGCGGCTTCGTGAGGTTCGCCGACCTGTCAGAGGAGTTCCTCGCCTCACCGCCGCTGGAGTTCAAGGAGGCGAAGACATGGCGGGTCCACTACCACGTCCCCATCTCGGAAAAGGAGATCGGCCCCCTCTTCACGACGCGTCCCGACCTCGAAGAGGCGTTGGCGGCGGTTAAGCTCCTGCCCTACGCCCCGCACCTGGAGGTCGAGACCTACACCTGGAACGTCCTCCCCGGCCAACCCCGCACCGATGCCGTGATTGCAGGCCTGGCCAAGGAATTGCAGACGGCGTATGCGCTCGTCGCACCGAAGTGAGGTTCAACACTTTCCTCGATGTCGTTGATTCAAGTCGTGTCGAGTCCATTTCGGTAAGTACGTCGGAAAGGCGTCACCCCACCAACCCGCATTGACAACCATTGATGTGTTCCGGCACGATCGGATTCCTGTCCTGGGGCGATTTCCTGAAGTTCTGTTCCAACAGGCCAAGGAGCAAGCGTGATGCGCGACGTCATCGTGATGGTGTGGGGCGGAGTTCTTGCGGCTAGTCTGGGTGGCCTCTGGGCTGGCCATCCAACGGCCCGTGCCGAAGAGCCGTCCGCGAAGCCTCGACAATCCGTCGAAAAATCCCCCGCTGCTCAACGGGCCGCGTGGGAGGCCGCGCTGCGGCAACCCGCCGCCCTCGACTTTGAAGGGCGAGCCGATATCCGTCTGAAAGATCTTTTCCGGCTGATCCGCGAGCGGCACGGGATTCCCGTCAGCCTGGATCATGACCGGATTCTGCCGCTGGCGTCGGCTTTGCAACTGGTTTCCTTGGATCGCCTGCAGGATGAGTGGGATGCCGAATCCACCGCCCCCCAAGCCACATCCACGATCACCTCGCCGCCGCCCGGTTCAGCCGACGACGCGCAAGGCTACAGGGTGTCACCAGACAGGAAGCAACCCGCGCAGGATCCCGCCGGAGAGGCACGTCCAGAGCCATTGCCTCCATCGGGCGAAAAGCCAAACGACAAACCTTCGACCCTTCCCGGCCCTTCCGTTCCCGCTGCGTCGACAAAGGCGGATCCAGGGAATTCGGTGCCGGAGCCGACCCCCGGTGCGCTTTTCCAGCGGATCCGGAGGGATCTCGGGGAATTGACCGTGCCGGTCGATGTGATCGACGACGACAACCTGAGTGTCGAGGCGGTGCTGCTCAAAGCGGTCCAGGCGGCACTCCCGATCAACACCATGTTCCAATCGCTGCTGACCTCCGAGGAGCTCGTGCTTCCCTTCTCGATCACACAGGCCGTGGAGTGGGATCTCGTGGTCGGAAATGGAGGTGTCATATTGACGACTCGCATTCAAGCCAACCTGCATAAGGAGACCCGCGTCTACCGCATCAAGCATTTGGAGAAGGCGGGCAGTTGGTCTGCGGGAGATCTTCGCCGTGTGATCATCACCACCATCCGTCCCTGGAGTTGGAAGCCGACCAGTGAAGAGCCACTACTGGCGAACTCGAAAAAAGCGGGCGAAGCTGTGAAGAAGGCAGAAACCAATCCGATGGAGCACCTGCTGCCCCCCATGGATCCTTCAGTGACCGGAAGCCTCATGCCGGTGCTGCAAAGCCAGGTTCTTCAATTGGCTAATGTCGTATCAGACAACGGCGTTCAATTGGGCGACAACATCAAGATCAATCCCTCCGATGTCGATCTGGCCGAATTCCAGCGATTCGCCTCGGGCCTGCTTCAGCTCTCCATCAGCGCAATCCAAGGCCTCCACCATGCGGAACCGCCCACCGGAGTGATCGAGACGCTTCCTGGCGTCCTGATTATCTCTCAGTCGCAATCCGCCCACCGCGAGATCGCCGAACTGCTCGAAGCTCTAGAGCAGAGCGCCAAACCCTGAGTCCGCATCCGTCGAGGAAATCGAGTTCAAGAACGGGAATCGCGATCCACGGGACACATCCCGCCACCTCGTGGCAAGGCCGCTAGATCACGGGGCCGCGCGAATGCCTTTTAGCATCTCTTCCAATTCCTTGACCTTTTCCGGCAACTCTTCGGCAACATCCTTGGTCTCGCCGGGGTCTTCCTCCAGGTTGAACAGTCGCGGTTGCGGAAGCTGGCCTGTTTCCGTGTTCGTCTGTGCGAAGACTTTGGGGCCTTTCCCCGGCTCGATCATTTTCCAAGTCCCTTGTCGCAAACTCAACACGCCCGCATGCTCAACGAGTGTCTCGCGCCCCTGGGGTGACTGACCCAACAGGGCGGGCAGAACGTCTTCGCTGTCCTCCCTCTCATCTTCGGGAACAGCCTGTCCCGCCAACTGCCCCAACGAGGCCAGGAAGTCGATCTGGCAGACCAACGCGTTCGACTTTCCTGGCGGAATCTTCCCCGGCCACCGGGTGATGAACGGCACACGGGTTCCGGCTTCATAGGCACTGTACTTGCCGCCGCGCCACGGCCCGGCGGGACGGTGATCGCCTAGCTTCGTGACGGCCTCGTCGATATAGCCATCATCAACCACGGGGCCGTTGTCGCTGGTGAAGATGACCAGCGTGTTGTCATCCACACCCAACGTCTTGAGCTTCTCCAGCACCTGCCCGACGCACCAATCCATCTCGACGATGACATCGCCCCGCGGCCCCATCTCGGTGCTCCCCACGAACCGCGGGTGCGGCAACCGGGGAACATGGATGTCGTGCAGCGAGAAGAACAGGAAGAAGGGCTGCCCGCTCTTCTTCGCCTGATGATCATCCAGGAACTGGAGTGCCCGGCTGGTGAAGACATCCGCCATTTCCTGATCGTTCCAGAGGGCCGACTTCCCCCCTGTCATATAGCCGATCCGGCTGACGCCGTTGACGATTGTCATGTCGTGCCCGTGGCTCGGCTTCATCACCGTCAACAGTTCGGGATGCGACTTCCCCGTGGGCAGGCTCGGATCGAGCGGTTTGCCGAACTGCACACGGATGGGATCGCTCGGGTCGAGGTTCAGCACGCGGTCCTGGTCGACATACACGCACGGCACGCGGTCACCCGTGGCGGCCATGATGAACGACTCGTCGAAGCCGATCTGCAGCGGGCCGGGCTGGATCGGGCCGTTCCAATCGAGGTTGCCATCACCCAGACCCAGATGCCACTTGCCGACCACACCCGTATGGTAACCCGCCTGTTGAAGCGTGGTGGCCAGCGTCCGGCGGCCCGGCTCGATGATCAGCTTGGCATCGCCCGGCAGGACCCCGGTTCCCTTCTTCCGCCAGGCATATTCCCCCGTGAGCATCGCATAGCGGGAAGGGGTGCAGGTCGCCGAAGGCGAATGCCCATCGGTGAAATTGAGCCCCTCGCTGGCCAGCCGGTCGATGTGCGGCGTCTTGACCCGGGTCGCCCCGTTGCATCCGATGTCGCCATAGCCCAGGTCGTCCACATAGATAAGCACGATGTTCGGCTTGGTGCCGATCTTTGGAGCCGTCGCTGAGACCTCCTCGGCCTGCAAGGGAAGGACCATACTCCCCACAACAGCCACGATCAGAGCCATGAGGTAATGCTGCATGGCCAGAGGAATTCGCTTGGCGGATCGAAAAGGGCGCATGGGAGTCTCGCAGGCGGCGTGGGGGCGATCAAGATGTTGGCGGCAAGTCCGATTATGGTCATTGCGGCAGCGAGAGTTCCACATCCAGAAACTCGTGCGGATGCGTCTTGTAGCGGGCCGCCAGCTGATTGAGTGTAATCCATCGCGTCCCACTGCGGGCATGTTCGAGAACCGGGGCCTCGGCGGGCAACGCGCACAAGGTCGATTCGCGGATGACCATCACACGGATCTTGCGCGTCCGCAGTTCACCCGCGCATTCGCACGTCAGGCAGATCAGGTAGCGGACTGTCCGGGTGGGCAACCCCATCTCCCGCCGCAGCGAACCTTCGGCGAACTGCTCCGCCAGTTCATTGAGCACCGCGTTGAGGTAGTTCCAATAGTGCTCTTTGGGGAGCGGTAACACGGGATTGGTCGGCGTGGTCAACTTGGCCGCCGTACGGATCTCCTCGGCCGCAGTGACGTTGAGGAAGACCTCCTCACACCGCTTCTCGCCGAGGGTGCGATAAATGAGTTTTCCCTCCTCGATCCAGTTGAGCGAGAAGTTCAACCGGTCGAAGAACTCCTGTCGCTTCCAGTCGTAGCGGGCCCGCCGTCGGCCGAACCACCAGCCGACCCCCACAAAGATCAGCCCGACGAGAATCTTGACGGCGTTGTCCTGGACATGGATCCAGATCTGCTGCATCACTTCCGGCATGGCACATCGGTCTCGGCGGAGGTCTTCCCGGCAACAAACATCCCACGGATGATGGTCGGAGAATACACGACTTTTGCGGCCAATGCTCGATGGAACCGTGTCGGTGAAACTTCGTCCCTCAACGGGATGCCAAGCTCGACCCTCCGGTTCAATCCATGATCAATACCAGACGTTGGGTGGCATGGCCCGCTGCCTTGAGCGGCCATGTCTTGATGCACTGGACGACCCTCTGCGCGACATTCAGCCGATGTTGAGCCACTACACCATTGGGGCTTGTTTCCATTGATCGTCCGCACTGAAGGAGTGGACGAGTTCCGGCCGGGCCACGCGATCGAATGTTTCCCGGAAGCGTAGCGGGTCGACTTCACCCAGCGCGGGGGCCAGCTTCTCAAAAAGGTAGTCGCTGTCATGCACCAGCCGGGGATAACGCAGGAGCGTCACGGGGACATGCGCATCCGCGAGCGCCAGCGTCAGTCGATAAATTTGATCGAGTAGCAATCGCTCCTGGTCCCCCACCCGCAGACTCGTGGAGGTCCACACTCCCCCCGCGAATTCGCGCTTGGTGAAGATCCGTTTGATCTTGCGCAACAGTGGCAGTGCGGCAAAGCTGGCACGGGTGACTTGCCGCCGACTCTCGGCGGCGGCGGAAAGGTCGCGAATCGGGATGAAGACATGGTCAATGGCGATGTCAGGCGATGCGAGGACTTCAGCGGCATAGTCGCTGAACCTGGGATGCTTGGCGATATAGGGTGCGTTGCTTTTGCGAACATCGAACTCCAATCCTGCCCGCGCGATGACATGTTTTCGCTGGCCCAGCTGATCGATCGTGAAGCCGGTCTCGAGGCCCAGATGGGTAAGAAGTTCGACGAGAAAGGTCGTCCCGCACCGACCGGTTCCGGTGATCACGACGTGATGACGTTTGGCCATGTCCCCTCCTTTGCTTTGGCTGTCGAAGGCCGGGCTTCGCCCTATTGACAGAATGCCTGCGACCCGAAGTGATATTCTTGGGGTGGGAGATATGCCTCTTCAGGTTACAGAGAGGGTCTGAATTCCCGATGAAGAGTAGAGCTTGCTTCGCAGGGAATGGGCGCTGGATACGACCGACAGGTAAGTCGGGTGATCTCCACTCACACAGTGCGGCCATCAAACTTGCGGCGATTCGTGCTGAGGCTTTGCCGCTTTGGGCATTCATGACAATCGGGAAGCCGACGGGAGAGACTTTACATGCCCTCATGGCTTTGGCGATTCACGTGGATAGAGTGGGTGTTGGTAGCGGCGATTGCCGCTCTCTTGCTCGCGATTCTCCTGTTGCAGCCCGTACGATGGGCATCCTCGGGTGACATTGAACTTCCTGTGCGCGTGCTGATCTTTGATGCGACCACAGGCAAGTCCATCGAAGGTGCGCGTGTCTGGATCCTGCGGGCACCCGCTGTGTTTGAGGATCAGGTGCCGGAAGATCTCATCGGGTGGATCAAGGAGCTGGAGCTTCCACCTCAGGGTGAACAACCAGCCTCTGTCAATCAGCATCCTTTCATCGTGCAAGGCATCACAGCCTCCGAGGGGGTGGCGACCTTACGCCACAAGTTCACCACCGGCGCGAGTGACCGCAGTCCGGAGGGTTGGGTTCATCTGCACCGGGCCTGGGTCGTTGTGAAGTCTCCGAAGCATGGCGGCGTGGTTCTGCCCATCCGATTCGCTCCCGAGCGACGACCTGCGGTCAAGCAGGCGGGCGAGGTTCTGGTGACTGTCGGCCTCTTTCCGATCGACATGGCCAAGGCAGAACTGTCTCTCGAAAAGGAATGAGAGGCGGCCAGCCGCAACCTCAGGCACAGGCGAACAAACCGATTGACATTCTGCGATGGTGGGGCCAGAGTGCTTTTGCACTCTTCCTGAATCTCGGAGGTTCGATCGATGCGATCTGTCACAAACCTGAATCGACTTCCAAGCTCTCTGGCAACGTTGCTGCTTCTCACCCTCGTGGCGATGACGACCAGTGTCCCTGCCGACCAAGTGGTGGCCGACCAACAGGTGGCTGACCAGGTGGTGTCCGAACAACCGGCGGGGGCTGCGCCAGCCCCTTCCCCATCACAGCCTCCGGCTCCTGCGCCCGTGCTCTCCGCCGAGCAGCCCAGTCCGGCGGAGATGGCGAAGGGTGTCGGGGTGAAGCTGCCGTCGCTCCCTTGGCACACCGCCAACATCTGGTGGGAACTCGAGGGCGAGACGGAGGACTTCACAATGCTCGAACAGACGGTCACCATCGACCGCGATGTTCCCTCAACGATGAACCTCTACATCGCCCCCATGGGTGTCGCCCTGATCAGCGGCATGCAGTGCTACGGCGGGATCCAGACCAACATCAACGGCTGGGCCACCAAGGAGAGCCGCGAGCGGGTTTTCTCCGGCAAGGGGGCCATCTTCTCCCGCTGGTCGAACGACAAGAAGACCCCCATCGGCCTGGACCATGTCCGCATAGCGGGCGAAAACTGCCTGGTGGAAAGTGCCGGCTACGAAGGGGAATTCGCCAGCGTCCGTCGCCCGTTCGAGTGGACGAAGGGAACCTACACCTACCGCATCAAGAAGGGTGAGACCGAGACGATCGAGGGCCAGCCGCACACCTGGTTCACGTGCGAGGTCGAGACGAAAGATTGCTGCCAAATCTCCGTCGGAAGCTTGAGATTCGAAGGGGAGAAGTTCAAGTTCTGGCCCCGGCAATCGGCCTTCGTCGAGGTCTACAGCACGCGGGAGATTCCGCGATCGCACATTCCGGCGGTGGAGGTCACCTTCGGCTGGCCCTGCATCAACGGCCAACCGGTGAAGCTCAAGCGGGCCCACGCCTTCTACCCGGACAAGAAGCCGACGGGCAGCCCCGACTGCGCGAACGTCACAGCTGAGGGAAGCAATTGCGTGGTGAAGCTGGGCCCGATCTTCGTGCGGGAAGAATCGACCCGCCGCCACGACCTGGCGATCACGCCGCCGGTGGAGTGAGGGACGGTGAATGAAGCATGTCGTGCGGAGGGTGGGGCATCTTGTCTTCTGCTATCGCATGACGACTCGGCCACGAGTTGGGCTGGCGGTCTCATTAAAAGAAACCTTGGTGTCAGATAGATTCCACGCTGAGATCCATATCAAATAGTCATAGGTGTATTGGCATTCGATAGATTGCGAGGACGCCATGTGGAATACACATGGTATATCATAATAACGCCGATAGTCGCCGATACGATGTATGACGCGTCGCGCAAGGTGTGGCCGCAATCGCCATGTATGGCGCTGATTGTCCAGGCCGGGTGGATAGCCAACAGTAGGGCGGCGAGAATCAGGGGAATGCTCCCACCCGGCCTTCGGCAGTAGTCGTAGAGCATGGCCAAGACCAAAATGGCGGCGATCGCCGCACACATCCTCCCGATGGCGATATTCTGATAGATCGTCTCCATCGCACCCGGGCCGCTGCATGCCAGAAGAAACGCGTTGTAATTCACTGGGGACTCCCCAGCCGGTGACTGAATGATGAGCTGATACTAAAAGTCTTTCAGAACGTATGTTCCGTCGTCAAGAGGGCTCTCTCTGAATCCTTGCCTTCCCCATGATCGGCGAGAGATGATTGAGCTGTGCTGCGACGGCCTCTCAAAACATTGCAGTCACTCCATGAGCTATTCGATCATCCCCAATCCCAGATGGGCGGCGATCTGTTCGCTGGGCAGGTAGGGGTGTTCTTCCGGAGTGAGGAGTTGATCAAGTCGCCCGTGGAGGACATGTTCCCGCTGGACCGCGATGAACTCGCTCATGTCGACGATCTCCCGCTTGCCATACGATTCGAGGGTGGCACCGCGCAGGCCGAGTTGAATGGCCCGGCGCTCTTGCTTGCTTCCTTGGGGATGATGATCGGGATCCCATTGAAGCCGGACATCCGATTGCCCCACGGCGGATTTCCAAGCTTCGTGGGATGGATACAGGGCGGAGGTGAATGACGAAGGAACCGCTTGTTCGAGGATCCGGTCGAAGAATGTGCGGCGCAGCCGAACCGCCAAGACTACCTCCTGGCCGACGGATTGTCCCCAGTTGCTGCGATACATCATCCAGAGGAAATTGGGTTTGATCCAACTCATCCGGCCATAGCTGAACCCGCCGCCGAAAGTTCCGTGGCGGATGGCATGCAGGCCGATCGCCGGAGCGTAGGCCTGATAGACCAGAATCGTTTCTTCATCGAAACAGGCGAGGATATGCCGACCTGTGGCGGGCCAGTGCTCTTTTTGGTCATGATAGGGTGCGGTGGGAAAGGTCACTATCGATGAATTCTTTCATAGAAACAGAGTATTCACAGAGATGAAGCAGGAGGACGTAGTGCCAGGGAGATCACGAGCGTGGGCTCAAATCGATGAAATGATTATTGGAAGCGGGAGCCAATGTATCAACGGGTGGCTGCGGCCGAATATTTTTGTTGACCCCAACCACCCGTCGAACAACAGCGAAGTGTGTTACAGAGACTCGGCTTAGAATTCACCCGTGACGACTTCGCCACCCCGGATCGAGAGGAGGCCGGCAAGGATGCGGTAGTCGATGTTTTCGCTGATGAACTTCGCCGAGCCGTCCCCCAGCAGGAACTGGGTGCCGCCCATGTGGAAGGAATGGAATTCCTGGCCGTAATCGCACCATTTGCCGATCGACGGTGAATTGTTGGGCACTTGGCAACTCGACCATGGTGTCTTGGCCACGATATTGTAGCGGGTGTTGATCGCGGCACTCTGGTCTAAGAAATTCTTGTGTCCCATCCAGATGCCGTGGAGTGCATCGGGGGATTCGCCGACGAAGATCGTGTTCGTCAGGCCGTCTTCGATATGTTTGGTGCCGATGTTGGGATTTCCGGATAGCAGGAACGGCCCACGCCCCTCGCCGGTCGAGTTGCCGTAATTGTTCTGACAGTTGGAGGCGGGGAAACAGCGGACTCCCCGTTCGCCGTAGTTGCCGCCGTAATCGGTGCGGGCGAATTTAGTGGCGGGGAACGTGGTGCTGTCTCCCTGGTTGCGAAGAAGATCCAACCCGGAGACGGAAGGACAGATGAAGACGGGGAGAACCGTCGCACCGGCCTGCCAGTTGGTGGGATGAATGTACCATTCGTTGAAATTGATCGAATTGAACAGCGGCCCCTGGTCGAGTCCTGGCAGAATGGCCGAATTCCAACTACCGATCCGTTTCGACACAGCGGCTGCGGAGGCGGCCGTGGTCGCGTTGGTCATTCCCACCACGCAGCTTGCCTTGGGGAACATGTCGTAGGTGCTGTGGTAGTTGTGCAGTGCGATGCCGATCTGCTTGAGGTTGTTGATGCACTGCGCTCGCCGGGCAGCTTCGCGGGCTTGCTGAACGGCTGGCAGCAGCAGGCCGATCAAGACGGAGATGATGGCGATCACCACCAGCAGTTCAATGAGTGTGAAGCCTCTTGGCGAGCGACACGAACGTGTGCGGCACAAGCCTGGGTCTTCGAAGGATGTTGTTCGTGGGTGGGAGCCGCGCTCTTCGAGGAGCGGCAAGACCACACCCTTCCGCAACGTCTCCACGAATTTGCCACTTGGCGAAAGACGAGGGGCACAAAGGACGAATTGTCGGAAGGGAAATCTGTCTGAAAACGACACGGCGGGGGGCCTTTCCGGGCTGGCCCATGGCTGCGGCCGCGCGGAAAGACATCGGAGCCGACACCGGACTCCGAAACATGCCTCCCCGAGATGCTTTAAGGCCGAAGCATCATGGGATGGTCATGTCGGGCCGTATTCTGACTCACAGATCAACAGCCTCCAGACGCCTTCCCATGTCCCTTCGCGCAAACCCCAAGGGATTGCGCGAAACTTCCACAGTGGCTGAACACCATTCGCCCATGGTTTGAGCGAACGTGTTCCGTCCGGAGACCTCCCCGTACACAGCGGCGGTCCCGTGCCGGAATTTCACCGGCTTCCTGTCGCGGCCGCCCTCCTTTGGGGAAGAGCCGCCGCAACGCCCGACAGACTTGGAGGAGAGGCTATCGTTCGCCTGGCGAAATGTCCAAGCGAGGAACTGGTGGGGAATGGAGCCCCGTTGCAGCGAGCATGGAAGGGGAGCGAGGGCGATTCGTTTGTCCCCGTAAACGCCGGGAGGTTCCCTGTCGCTAATTTTCATGTGCAGAATGCGGGGCGGTTGTGTAGCGTACTTTGATCGGCATCGATGGCGTCGCCAGCGGATGGACTTCGAGGTCGGGCGGCTCCCGTTTACTCTCCACCAAGGAACTGTGTCATGGTCAATGCGGTTGAACTTGTCGGCTCCGGCAATCTGTTGGTCGTGCGTGTGACGGGCAAGCTCGACGCCGCTGCCTACGAGCAGTTCGTCCCCGTCATCGAGAAGATGGTCGCCGAGCATGGGAAGCTCCGGCTGCTCTTCGAGATGCACGACTTCCACGGCTGGACGCTGGGTGCCGTGTGGCAGGACATCAAGTTCGATTTCAAGCACGGGAAGGACATCGAGAAGCTCGCCATCGTGGGCGAAAGCAAGTGGGAGGAAGGGATGTCCACCTTCTGCAAGCCTTTCACCTCGGCCTCGATCAAGTACTTCGACCACTCCAAGATCGAAGAAGCCAAGGCTTGGGTCGTCGCCTGATTTCGCGCGACCTGTCCAGTCGCTGATGGCTCGTGTTCGACAACGCACTGCATAATTCCTTAGATGTGAGATGCAGTGGCGTTGCGGAATGGCCTCGGCATCACGACACTCTCGAACCTGGGGCCGAAGAGCTGCGGGCCGCCGGGCCCTGAGTTCCCTCATATCGGGATGATGTCGCGATGGATGATTTCACGCTTTCCGCCGGTTGGCTGCATTCGCTGACAAGTCTGGGCGCCGCCGGGTCGGGTGGCATTTCGGGTGTGTTGATCGTGTGGTGCCTGCTAGTTGCCTGCAGTTCGCTGCTGGGTGGCTGGTTGCCTTCACTCATGCGGGTGACGCACCGCAGGCTCCAGTGGATCATCAGCTCGGTCGGCGGTTTCATCGTGGGGGTGGCGCTGTTCCATCAGATCCCTCACGCCATCCACGCCTTGGAGGATGGCGGCGTCAAAAGCCCCGTCGATACGGCCATGCTGTGGGTCGTCATCGGCCTGGTTGCCATGTTCCTCATGCTCCGCGCCTTCCACTTCCATTCGCATGCCCACGGCGAAGACGAACCCGGCTACAGCCATGGTCATGACCACAGCCATGAGCATAGTCGCAGTCACGGTCACAGTCATGACCATTCCCACGATCATGACGCCTGCGGGCATGATCACGATGAGGGCCTGCTCCCCATCATGTCGCCCGCCGTGGTGACCGACTCGCTCCTTTCCGTGTTGGATCAGAAGGAGGCTCCGCCCGCGGTTGCCCATGCACCGCACGCGGCCCATGACTTGAGCTGGATGGCGATGACCTTTGGCCTGGTGGTACACACGCTGGTGGATGGCATGGCCCTCGCGGCCGCCGTGAAGACCGATCAGTTCCATCTCCCCTCCGGCAGCTTGTTCGGACTGGGGACATTCCTGGCGATCGCACTGCACAAGCCGCTCGATTCCCTCTCAATCACCTCATTGATGGTGGCGGCGGGGAGCCCCGCCAAGTGGCGGGCGATCGTGAACTTCGGCTACGCGCTGATGTGTCCGGCCGGCGCGTTGCTGTTTGTGCTGGGGGTACAGCAGTTGGAAGGCCAGCAGGCGTTCATCGTCGGCAGCGCGCTCGCGTTCTCCGCCGGAGCGTTTCTGTGCATCGCCCTGGCCGATCTGCTCCCGGAAGTGCAGTTCCACTCGCACGATCGCTGGCAGCTCTCGGCCTTGCTGGTCGCAGGGACAGTCGCCGCCTGGGCCATCGGCTTCCTGGAACCCGCGCATACGCATGGTGGGGGTTCACACAGTCATGACGGGCACAACCATGGTTCCCACGCGGGCCATGATCACGGCGACACTCCGATTCAGCAGTTGCGCGTCAAGGTGCAGTAGATTCCCGCCAAGAGGATCAAGGGCATCAGCCAGCGGGCTTCTCGAAGACGATGACATGCTGCCGGGGAAGCTCCTTGTGGGTCGTCTTCCACTTGAGGCCGAACTCCGGTTGCTCGGCTTCACGGCGGACCTGGGCCTCGGTCATCTTGTGGATCAATTTGATGGGGACTTCCGGGTCTTCCCGCCGGTACTCCACGAAGACCAGCCGCCCGCCGGGTTTGAGCGATCGGGCCATCTCGCCCATCATCTCGTGCGGGAACTCCAACTCATGGTAAACATCGACCATGAGTGCCAGGTCGACCGTTCCGGCCGGGATCTTGGGTGACTTTTCCGTTCCCAGCACCAGATCGACATTGAGCAGATTGCGGCGATTGAGCTTGTCCGACAGCAGGTCGAGCATCTCCTGCTGGATATCGACGGCGAGGACCTTCCCCTTCGGCCCGACCTTCTCGGCCATCATCATGGTGATCACACCCGAACCGGCGCCGATATCGGCCGCCACCTGTCCCGGCTTGAGATCGAGCAGTTCGACGAGCTTGGAGAGCCGCTCCTCCTCTTCGCGTTCGGGGCGTTCGAGCCACGGTGCCCCGTGGTAACTCATCACCAGGGCGATCTCGCGGCCCATGTAGAACTTGCCCGTGCCATTGGGATCATGGTCGTCGCGATACGCGTATCGGCTCGGCGGTGCCTGGGCGGCGGGTGCCTCGGGGGCAGCGGTTTCTTGTGCGGGGGCTTTCTGTACGGAGCCCACCCCAGCCGCGAGAAACCAGCAGACCGCCAGCAGGCCAAAACGCTTCCACCGCATCTTCAGACTCCCTTCCGCAAAGCCCATTGATCACATGCATTTCCTCTTCGAGCCTACCGTTCCTTCCACACGAAAGGGAGTGGCGATTGCTCGGAAGGCGTGGTCGGTTCTTGCGGAACATCACGCAAACACTGGGGAATCAAGCGGCGTTGAGCACCAGAAAGCTGGCATTCAGATAAGTCGCATAGCCCACCCAGATCAGATAAGGGATGAGCAGGGCACTGGCGAGGGGGGAACGCTTGCGGAAGAGGAACATCAGCCCCGCGATCGAAATCCACAGCAGCGAGATGTCGACGAGCGCCACGCCGATCCAGTGCCAGCCGAAAAAGAGTTGGCTCCAGAGGGCATTCAGAACCAGCTGGACGGCGAACAGGCCCAACCCCCAGCGAACGATCCGGGTCGTCGAAGGATCATTGTCATCCGACTGCTCCCAGAACCACCAGACCGAGATCGCCAACAGCGAATAGAGTACCGACCAGACCGGTGCGAACACCCAATTGGGCGGAGTTCCCACGGGCTGCCGCAAGGTTCCGTACCAAGGACCGGGGGTGAAGCTCGACGAATAGCCAGCGGCGGCGAACACCACGAGGGCGCACACCGCGAAACGCAACATCGACCGGGTGGGCGAGTCGTTGAGCTTTTCCTGCGGAACATTCACATCGGCTGTCGACAATCCCGACACGGCGATCTCTTGGTGTTGA
>PNLE01000045.1 GCA_013822855.1 Planctomyces sp. | reverse complement strand
GCACCATCGCCCGGCATCTGGGAACCGACCACACCGACCACATTGTCGCGGGCCGCGAGGCTCTCGATGTCATTCCGCTGCTCCCCAAGATGTTCGACGAGCCCTTCGCCGATTCCTCGCAGATCCCGACGTACCTGGTCTCCCGCCTCGCCCGCCAACATGTCACCGTCTCCCTTTCCGGAGACGGCGGCGACGAACTCTTCTGCGGCTATCGTCGGTACTTCCAATCGCAGCAGATCGCGGGCGTATTGGGCTACCTCCCCCGCTCAGCCCGTTCGCTGGCAGCCACGATGTGCGGCTGGGCGATTCCTGTGACGGGCTTTGCATCGGGTCGTTGGCAGAATCGTTTCCAGCACGCCCAGCGATTGTTCTCGCACACCTCCGCCGACGATCTCTATCACCGCCACATGCAGTATTGGACGGATGACGAATCGGCCTGCCTCGGTGTCACTCCTGCTCCGAGTGAGTTCATGAATCGCGATTCGTGGCTCAAATCGCCGCATCCCGAAGAGCGTTGGATGGATCTCGACGCCCGCACTTACCTGCCGGACGATATTCTCACCAAAGTCGACCGCACGAGCATGGCGGTCGCCCTCGAGGCCCGCGTGCCGCTGATCGATCACCGCGTCGTCGAGTTCGCATGGTCATTGCCGCTGGGCTACAAGCGCGACGCGACAGGTGGGAAACTCCCCCTTAAGCGGATCTTGGCGAAGTACGTTCCCAAAGAGATGTTCGAGCGTCCCAAAAAGGGCTTCGGCGTGCCGATGGAACGCTGGCTGTGCGTCGAACTGCGGGACTGGGCCGAGGATCTGCTTTCAGAGCCGAGTTTGAAGTCTGCGGGGTTTTACAACGTCCCCCTCATCCGCCAGCGTTGGCATGCCCACACGCACGGACAACCCGTCTGGCATTACCACCTCTGGGGTGTCCTGATGCTGCAGGCTTGGCTCCGCGCGTGGCCCGTCGCACATTGAGCGCGTTCACGTCGTCACCGGGCTCCCGCGCAGGCGTTCGATGGCGCGCGATAGGATCGGCCCGATCGAGTTCAGCGGCATGCCCAATTTCTCGCTGATCTCCCGGTAGCTGCGTCCTTCGATGTGATACTGCCTCACCACTTCGGCATCACGCCGGGGAAGGCCGTTCAGAATTTTGGCGACGGTCTCTTGGTGTTCGATCCGCCGAGCTTCGATGGGAGCGACAGGTTCCACGGCCTCCGCCGCACCATTGACCCCCGCCATATTCGAGCGGACGTGGCCGAAGGCTTCGGACATCCGCCGCTTGATCATCTCCCGCACAACCACCCTGCGGGCGACAACCACGAGATAAGCTGCCAGCGACGCCTTGCCCCGAAACCGCCTCAGCACGGCGAAATCATTCTCGGTGATCGTGATGAGGACATCCGCGCAAAGATCCTCCACATCCGACGGCTGCAGCGGAATACTGCGGGCCTGACTCGAATGGTGGATCACATGGGCGAAGAGAGGAAGGAAACGGTCGACGAACTCGCGCCATCCGCCGGGATCCCGACGGAGACAACGGCTGACTAATTCACGGTCGATCTCGGTCAGTGCCACGATTTCGCCCCAACCCAAAGGCTGCCAAATGGCTCCATCCTTGATGTCCCACGACGTGCGCCACTCCATTCCGACACCAAATTCCCGCGATCCGCGTCGGTCTCCCGAGTCCCTGCCGATGAGATCGACATTAACACTTGAGCATACATTGGCACGTCATGCCACAGGACGCTGATCGAAAGAACTTCATTTCCCGTGAGTTTAGGTGGTTGGCCACTTCCGGACAAGACGAAATGCTCGCCTGTTCAGTGCCAACCCTTTGGAAAGCCCACCCGTTCGCTCGATCATCAGGGTGATGCGGTTTGCGGAGAATGGGTGAGCCCTCTGTTCCGATCGAGCGTCCGTTCATCGTGCCAGCGAGCTACGATCTCGTTGTTGACGTCTACGAAAAGCCGTAGGAATGAGCATTTCGAGGGCGGGGAACAGGTCGAGTGCGTCCTTGACGATTTTTTGGGTGACAACTACCATCAACCAGAGGACTCGGCATCGCTTGAATGTCTTGTGCCGTTATAGCTTAGGAAGGTCGAATCCCGGCCCCACCTTCATTGACCCCGGATCGTGGCAGCCTGCCATGGCAGGTCTCAGATCTCTTCCATAGGAATCGCGCCCCATGACCCACGTCGTGGCTGAACCCTGCTTCAACTGCAAATACACCGATTGTGTGGTCGTCTGCCCGGTCGAATGCTTCAAGGAAGGGGAGTCGATGCTCTTCATCCATCCCGAAGAGTGCATCGATTGCGAAGCCTGCGTCCCGGAGTGTCCACCCCAGGCGATCTTCCACGAGGACAACCTGCCCGCCCAATGGGCTGAATACACAAAGCTCAACGCGGAAATGTCCGAGCAGTGCCCGCCGATCACCGAAAAGAAAGAGCCTCTGGGACCACCCATTGGTTGATCCGGTCCGTCGTTACACCGCACTCAAATCAGCTCACTGACATGTTCGCTGATCCTCAGATCACGATATCACCATCGATTGCAAAAATTGGCATGTCTCGCACACCCCGGTTGACCACCGGGGTGTTTTCGTTGAGACGGTCGGCCTCGCCACTTTTCCCAAAACCTTTCACTGGACGAGATCCGGATTTTTCGCTTACATCCCCGCCCTGCGACTCAAGGTTCGCTCGATCACACAACCGACAACTGAAGGTGGTGCTGATTCGGCAACCAGACAGACACCGCAGGATCCGCCCATGACTGTTGCGAATTCCGCTTCCGTGACGCCGCCAACCCACCGCACCATGGATGAAGTTCTGGTGCGGCTGCTGGGCAACACGTTGCGTTCTCCCCGTCGGTTCTGCCGCTCCGTCAGCCGCTGGTTCTCCGGTGCCTACGAGTGGGAAAGCCGCGCGGCCTGCGATGTCGCCCGCTGGCTCGCACCGACCGATCAAGCGGTGCTCAGTGGCATCTGCGGGACTGGGCACCGCACCCAGGACCGTCTCATCGCCTGGCTCGCCACACAGGCTCCCCCCACGGGATGCCTCGTCGATATCGGTCACCAGGGGACACACACCGCCGCCTGGTTGGCCATGGGTGCTCTGCAACACGCAACGCCTCCCACCGTCGTCTCCATCGGCCCCGAGATCCATCGCGTCTGGCACTTGTTCGAACAACAGGCCCGCACCGCCCATCTGCACAAGATTCCCGATTCGTCATCCAGCGATCTGTATGCCCCCGCCATGGCGACGTATGCCAATGTCTCCTCGGGCCCGAACCCCATTCCTGTGGATTCCATTCTGGGACGGCTGCGTCAAGTGGATCTGACTCCCGCCGCAGCAGCGTCCACCTGGCGCGACCCGATCTCGCTGCTTTCGATCAACATGCTGTGGCAAGCCGAAGAGGTGTCGGCGGTGTTCCGTCAAATGATTCCGCATGTCGCCCCTGGCGGATGGATTGTCGCCACCGGAGTTCAGGGCCATCAAGCCGTCTCCCGGCAACAATTGGCCCACGACGAGATCGCCGCCCACGCCGATTGCGCACACGCAGTTTCCATCCGGTCGCTGCTGATCTTCCGCAAGCGGGCCAACTGAGGCCCATCGCCTTGGTGGCATTCCTCTTGAGGCATTCGGCGGCTTCCGCTACACCTCGCCACGGTACGACCGGCAGTTTTCGCCGGTCATGGTGTCGACTTTTCGACCACCGCGGCAGGATGCCCGAAATGCGAATCTCCCTCCGGCTCACCTTCCCCAACGCGCACATCACGTGGCGTAACCAGCGATCACTTCGCGTTCTCACTCAAGTGCTGGTGGCGATCACCGGTCTGCTCTTCGAGGCCTCGCTTGGCAATAGCCTGATGGCCGCCGAGCGGACATTCCCCTATCGCGCCACCATCGATGTCGATGCCGAACCCGTTCGCAGTGGCCCCGGCCCCCGCTACGACGTCACCACCGATCTGCCGCGCGGCACGGAGGTCGTCGTCCATCGACACGATCCCGGCGGCTGGGTCATGATCGCCCCGCCCGCTGGTAGCTTCAGCTGGATCTCGGCCGACGATGTCCGCATCGACCCGCAAAACGCAGATCGACTTGGTCAATCCACCCCCGTCCCCGCGGTGGTCACAGCCCGAACTGCGTTGGTTTACGTGGGGAGCGAACTCAATCTCTCGCGGCAAGTTGTGCAACGGCGGCTGACGGAAGGAGATCCCGTCAGCATCCTCGGCGAGGCGATGCTTCCAGCTGAAAACCGGGCCCTGCGCTATTTCCGCATCACGCCACCGACCCACGAATACCGCTGGATCACAGCCCGCGCCCTCCGCCCCGAAGCGGGCAACATCGCCGGCCTGACGACACCAAAAGCAGGGGCAGCCAAGAACGTCACGGCCACCGTTCCCGACGCCGCTGAACTCAACCCTTTTGCTTTAGAGATCCCCCCCGAATCCCCAGCGGATGGCGCATCGGGCGAAATCACGCAGGTCTCAGGGACATCAACCCCCACGGAGCCTCCCTCACTGACGATTCCCCAAGAGGCGATTCCCATTGCATGGGAATTGCCAGCGGTGACGACATCTCCACCTGTCACGGCGGGCACGAATCCCCAACGATCCACCACCTTGGGAGTCGAGCCGGCACCTCTGCCGAAGCTGGGTCGTTCCGAGGCGACGCCGCGTACCCCCCGGCAAAAGCTGGGGCAGATCGATCAGCAGTTGCGGGAGATGATCAACAAGACTCCCGATCGTTGGGATCTCATCCAGATCGAGAACCAGTTCCGCCAGCTGGCCAACGAAACAACCGACGAAGCCTTCCGCTATGTGATCAACCAGCGGATCGAAGGGTTGGCCCGCTACGCGAAAGTCCATGCGGACTACATCGAGTTTGAGATGATCTTGCAGTCAGCCCGTGAGAAGGATGCCGCCTTGCAAGCCCAGGCGGCCATGAACCAGGCCGCACTCCAGCAAGCGGCCCGCAATCCGGCAGGCATGAACCCGATGGCTCAAAATCAATTCCCGCAGAACCGGGGAATCCCTGGTCCGTCGGGGCCGCTGCCACCCACCAGCGCCATTCAGCCGGTCAACCATCAAGTGATGGCTCCCGGTGCCCCTCCCGGCAATGCTCCCCCACAAAACGGTTCCGTTCCCATTCGAGCCGTTGGCCGTTCCTCCTCCTCGACCTCCGGCCCGCCCAGTTTTGACGGTGCCGGTGTTCTCAAGAAGGTGCAGCCGCGTCCCATCGACTTTCCACCGCTGGCCATCACCACCACGGACGGCAAACTCCTGGCCTATGTCGAAGCCTCGGACGAACTCATCACCCAACTGGCGGAACAAATCGGCAAGCCCGTCGGCCTCAACGGGGTGCGGCAGTTCGATCAGCGATACGCCACCGATGTCATCCAGGCCAAGGCCTGGCAGCCCGTCATTCTGCAGAACGCTCCGCTCGCCGGTGGCCCCAGCCGCTGAGCCCAAGTCGCTGAACCCAGGATTGAGACCAACCACGTTCCCGCCAGCCGCCAACCTCCGGCGGAAGGCTCGCAAAGGGCATCATGCTTCATCGTTTGCGGCAATGGCTGAGCCCCGATCTGGCCATCGATCTGGGGAGTGCCAACACACGCATCGCGTTGTTCGGCGAAGGCGTGGTGCTTGACGAACCGACCGTCGTCGCCCTCCAGAAGGGATCCCGCAAGATCCTGGGTCGCGGCGCGGCTGTGGGCAAGCTCGCCAGACAGATGCTGGGACGCACGCCCGATTCGATCCACGCCGTCCGGCCCATCCGTCACGGCGTCATCACCGACTTCGAACTCTGCGAAGCGATGCTGCGCCACTTCGTCCAAAAAGCCGCCCGGCAGTCGCCCGGCTTCCGTCCGCGGGTGCTGGTCTCCGTCCCGCAATCGATCACTCCGGTGGAGCGCCGGGCTGTGTTCGGCAGTGCCGAGCGGGCCGGCGCGGGGTCGACCTATCTTCTGGAATCCGCGAAGGCCGCCGCGATCGGTGCGGGCCAGCCCATCTCCGAACCCATGGCCAGCTTGATGTGCAACATCGGCGCGGGGACTTCCGAGATCGCCATCTTCAGTCTGGGCGAGACGGTGGCCTCCTGCTCCTCCCGCATCGCCGGTGACGCCTTCGACGACGCCATCATCCACTGGATGAAACAGCGGTTCGGCCTGAAGATCGGTCGTCAGACGGCGGAACATCTCAAGTGCGAAGTCGGCTCCGCATCACTTCAGACGCAGGAGAAGGCGACTGAAGTCAACGGTCTCGATGCGATGAGCTGCGTCCCCCGCAAGGTGCTGGTCACCACCAGCGAGATCCGGCAGGCACTCATGGCCCCCCTGGGTCAGATTCTGGCCGGGATCAAACACGTGCTGGAACAGTGCGACCCGGAACTGGTCGCCGACCTTGCGGATGTCGGGATGGTGCTCGCCGGAGGGAGTGCCCTGCTCCCCGGCCTGGACGATTTCTTCAGCGAACAACTCGCCATCCCGGTCCTCGTCGCGGAGGATCCCGACCGCACGGTCGTCCGCGGCTTGGCGATCTGCAGCGAACATCTCAACCAGTGGCAATCCTCCCTCGTCGGGATGCACGACAACTAAACTCTGCCCCACACCGGTCCCATCACCTGCGTCCTCTCCAACAAAGAACTTCATACGTGAGTGCTCCTTCCCCTTCCACCCTGGGTCCGGTGGTCATTCTGATCGCTGCGACACTCCTGCCGGCCTTGCCGACAGGCCTGGTGAACTCGTGGAAGTCGGTCGCCCGCGACATCGCCGCCCCCGGCCAGCGAATCACACAACAAGCTTTCCAGACGGCGATCCAAACTGCCGCTTCACTCGGGAACACCACCTCCTTCGTCAACTCGACCAGCATGCCATCGACTGCCAGTTTCGATGGAATCCCACTCGCCAACAATGATTCCGACGTCGCCACACTGCGACAGCAACTGAGCGATGAGCAGGAAGCGCGGCGGCGTCTCACCGCCGCATGGATCGGCAAAACACCAGCTCTCGAAATTCCCGCCGCTCCGAACGAAGGGATTGTCCTCGCCAGTCATCAATCGGAGTTCCCTTGGGATCAATCGCCATCCCGACTGGAACCACAATCCAGCGAACGGCTCGTGATTCCGGAACTCGTCTCGGCCGCGTTGATGGGGGGCGAGCACGCCGCACGCTGGAAGCGGGGCCATTTCCTCTCCAAGGGAGGCCTTCACGGGATCGAAGAATCGGCGTGGGTCATCAAGTCACCGCAGCCGCTGGTCGATCTGGGTGCCGATCATGGCGTTTCTCCCGCCGATCTTGTTTTGGCGGGTTCGGCGATCGTAGGGAAGATCGAACGTGTCGGGCAATGGACCAGCACGTTTCTCCCGTTGACACATCCTAGCTTCCGCTGTCGGGCCACAATCGTTCGCCCCGAAGCAGCAGGAAACGCTACTCGACAGCCTATGATCCTTGCCCAGGCGATCTTGGCTGGCCAAGGGGATGGCACCTGCCAGCTGGAGAAGATCCCCGACACCGTTGGACTTCGCACCGGCGACGAAGTCTATTCCGCCGATACCGATGGAGCATTGGCTCATCCCCTCTTTCTCGGGACGATCACCAGTGCGACGCTGCCGACTGAGAATCGCCATTGGGTGGCCGTCGTCACGCCGGTCTTCACGACTCCCGGCTCCACCGGCGATGACACCACCGACAACCTTCAACTCGATCTGCCGCCACGGTTGGCCGTTCTCCGCCTGCGGATGAATCCCGCGCGGGCAACGGTCCCCTCTGGAACCGGAAACCCTCCGTTGGGGCCGACACCATGACCCACTGGCTTTTCTTGCTGGCCACACTACTGATTGCCTACCTCACACCCTGTGTGATGACATCCCTCCATGCCGTGGAGCCGTCACTCGGTGGGCAGACATTCGTTGGCCGCTTCATTTACGACGTGAATCTGCCCGTTCTCGCGCTGGGCCTGATGGTCGCCACGTCTCGTGCCCGACTTCATCCGACCAACCTCTTGGCGGCCGCGGCGGGGTTGGGATTGCTTCTGGACGGATTGTCCGCATCCTCGCAACTGGGGCAGGAAACGATCACCTGCACGCTCCTCATGCTGCTGTGCCTCACGCTGCTCCCCGCGCGAGAGACCCGGCCTTGGCATTGGCTGGCCATCGTGCCGCTACTCGCACTGATGCACGGACTGCCTCAGGCGGTGCTGCAAGGACTCCCTGCTGGATGGCAGCAACTTCTCCTCCGCGAAATCCTCACCACAACATTTTTGGCCGCCCTGGCGATCACGATCCTTCGCCTGCCGCAGGTTTGGTTCGAGACAAAACCCGCGGCATCGCTCCATCTCGAAAACCGCTGGAGCCGACTCACCCCCGAGTGATCATCGTGCCCGTGCGGGAGGATGGATCGCTCGATACGGCTCACCTCTCACCGAGCACACGTCTCAGGAATTGACCGGCTTCGCGGATCTCGGTTCTTCCGGCTTCGAATTCGGGGAACCGTTTGACGAAGCCGTGAATCATGCCGGGGTATTCGACGAAGTCGACCGCCACACCGGCGGCGACCAACTTCTCGGCGTACAGTCGCCCTTCGTCATGGAGAGGATCGTGGCCCGCGACGCAGATCCTCGCCGGTGGCAAGCCCCCCAACTCTCCTTGCAAGGGAGATGCGTAGGGATTCAAACGCTCCTCCGGTTCAGCCACATATTGGCTCCAGAACCACTGCATATCCTGCCGGCTGAGAAAATAGCCCTCCCGGTTGGCCAGATACGAAGGCCGCTCAAAATCGGCATCCGTCACGGGATAGAACAGCACCTGGGCGGCGGGAAGTGGCTCGCCGCAATCACGTGTCATCAGGCACAACGCCGCAGCGAGATTGGCCCCGGCGCTGTCACCCGCGACCGCAATTTTGCCACCATCAGCCACCTGTGATTGAACCCAGCGGAGTGCCAGTTCGGCGTCCAACGTCGCTGCGGGAAAGGGATGTTCGGGCGAAAGCCGGTACTCAACGGAAACGAATGTCATCCCGCTGGCCAACGCCAGTTCACGCACCAGCGGATCGAAGAAGACCACACTGCCGATGACCCAGCCACCACCGTGGAAGTAGATGCAGACATCGCCATTCGATCCGACCGGCTCGTACCGGCGGACCGTCAATTGCCCGTGGTTGGCCACCAACGGCTGCGCCGATGTCGCCGAGACGACAGGCCGCTCGTCAATCACTTCCAAATCGCGGGAAATCACGACATCGGTGATCGCCGTGAACCGGGGATCGGGTGTGAAAGCCGCCGCCGCGGACTCTTCCCATTGCGCTTCCCGAATGGCCGCCTCGCCGATCTCCCAGATGGGGGGCAGGTTGAGCCGATGCAGCCTTTCAAGGAATCGGCTGGCTTGGGGATCCAGTGCCATGATGTTTCCGGGAAAGTGGCCTCAATAGACTTCTGCGGTGGATAGCAGGAGATTCCCGTCAGTTGGAAAAGGCGATATCGGGGGTGTCCATCGCGCTGTAATCCTCGAACCGCATGAATTCGCGACGCCACGTCAGCCGAACAATCCCTGTCGGGCCGCTGCGATGCTTGGCGACAATCACCTCGGCCAAACCCGGCTGGTCTTCCGGGTTGTAGGCATCGGGACGGTGGAGGAACATCACAATGTCGGCATCCTGCTCGATGGCACCGCTTTCGCGAAGGTCGGCCAGCTTGGGACGCTTGTCCTCGCGCAATTCGACGCCGCGATTCAGCTGTGACAACGCGATGAGGGGAATCTCGTTCTCCTTGGCGATCCCCTTCAAACGGCGGGTGATCTGCGCGATCTGCTGTTCGCGCGGCGAGCGTTTGTCTTCCGGCTCGATGAGCTGCAGATAATCGATGATGATCAAGCCGAGGTTGTTCTTGCGTTTGAGCCTGCGAGCGATGGCACTGATCTGCCCCACGGTGCGGCCCGGGGCATCGTCGATGAAGAGCGGCACCCGGCTCAGTTCGGCGGAGGCTTCCATCAAAGCGAAGCGTTCGGCCTGATCGAGATCCCCCTTCCGCAACCGGTGGCCATCGAGCTTGGCGCGGATGCACAAAAAACGCTCGGCCAGTTCGAGTTTCGACTGCTCGAGACTGAAAACGAGCACCGTGGTCCCGTTCTCGGCGCACGCCTCCGCCAGGTTACAAACGAGGGCCGTCTTTCCCATACTCGGGCGGGCCGCGAGGATGATGAGTTCGGCGGGCTGAAAGCCGTTGGTCTGCCGGTCAAGGTCCAGGAAGCCGGTCGACAAGCCGCTGATCGCTCCTTCGCGGTCGAAGCGGGCGTTGATCCGATGCAGGGTCTGCATCATGATCGTGTTCATATCGATCTGGGCACCGCGTTCCTGCTCCTGCAGGATGCCGAAGATCTTCTGCTCGGCTTTCGCGAGCACATCGGCGGTGTCGTCGCTCCCGGAATAACAGTCCCGCAGCACCTCGGTGCAGGCATCGGTCAACGACCGCTGGATCCAGCGGTCGCGCACGATCTCGGCGTAGCCCTTGGCGTTGGCCGCATGGGGCACCGTTTCGAGGACATCGAGCAGATACTCGACGCCACCGGCATCCTCCAGTTGCGACTTCTGATCCAGATGCTCGGCCACAGTAACAGGGTCGACGGGCTGCTTTCCGTCCTCCACGATCGCCTTGATGGCGGCATAAATCAGTTGATGGCCGTGGTGGTAGAAGTGATCGGCCAGCAGGAAATCGGCCACTTCGTCGAAGACGCTGCTTTGCAGCAGAATGCTGCCCAAGACGCTCTTTTCGGCGATGATGTTCTGCGGCGGAACATGGCCGGCGAAATCGGCGGCCGTCGGTTTGGCTCTGGGCTTCTCACTAGCCATCCATCATCCCTCGCCTGGAGATCAACCGATCCTTGGAAACCTGAACATGCCGCAGATCACTCATCGATTGCAACCCAGGCTTTGTCATTCAAATCGCCAGCCAAAATGACAAACACCCAGGCAAAACCTGGGTGCATGTCGAAATTGACAACTCATATCCCAAGCCAGCAAATCCGGAGAACTGATGCTGATCTGTGGGACGGGCTGATGGCGACCTACTTCTTGACGGCGGGGACAACCCAGACCTTCACATCGGTCTTGATATCGCCGTAAATGTGAATCTTGACGGTGTACATCCCGAGTTCCTTGAGGGGACCGTCGAGACGAACCTGATCCGGTTCCACCGCGTAACCAGCCGACTTGAGGGCCTTGCTGATATCGTGGTTGAGGATCGAGCCGAAGAGGTGACCATCTTCGTTGGCATTGGCTTCGAGGGTCACGCTGTACTTGGCCACCGAGTCGGCGAGCTTCTGCAGCTCGGACATCCGCTTGGCCTGGAGTTCGGCGATGTTCTTCTTGTGGCGTTCGACAGCCCGCTTGTTGTCGGCTGTGGCGAGGGTGGCCAAACCCTGTGGCAGGAGGAAGTTGCGGGCGTAGCCGGGACGGACCTTGATGATCTCACCCTGTTCGCCCAGCGACTCCACATTTTCCACCAGGAGCAACTCGATCTGGCGGGAAACTCGCGACATGCCCGAAGCGGTGACGTTTGCACGACCCATGACGACGACTACTTTCTCAGACTAAGACCAACCGCGACAATTTGTGGAGAGCACCGCTTTTCGGTGACTCATCCATTCCAAACTGCGGCAGTGGTTGTTTTCGAGACAACCCGGCCAGTGACACCGCCACGGCCAACCTACCCACTCAAGCACAAACAACTTGAAGCAAAACGTATCGGCGATTTTCGGGCATCCCTAGAAGGGGACGTCGTCATCACCACCGCCACCACTGAAATCACCATATTCGCCATCGGAAGAAGACTCGACGGGGGATGGCCCACCGGGACTCCGCTGATTTCCACCACGGGCACCGCCGCGGTTTCCTTCAAACGAACCCCCTTCGCTGCGACCACCACCGCCACCTGCTCCACCACCCCCGCCGTCACGAGACCCCAGCAGTTGCAGCGTCTCACCCACGACCTTAATTTTGGAACGCTTCTGTCCCGACTCTTTGTCGTCCCACGTATCGAGTTGAAGACGACCTTCAATGAAGACAGGCCGACCCTTCGCCAGATACTCACCCGCAACTTCCGCCTGACGCCCCCAGAGGGTGACATCGACGTAAGTCACTTCTTCTTTTTTTTGATTCGTCGCCTTGTCATACCACTGGCGATTCACCGCCAGACCCAACTCGGTGACGGCCATGCCGCCCGTGGTGTACCGCACCTGCGGATCACGAGTGACATTACCCATCAGGATGACGCGGTTGAAGCTGGCCATGCTCGGCTACCCCGTTACTCACAGTTTCACCGGTCGACAACTTCACCGGCGGAGTTCACTCGAAATCGGTTGGCTTCTCGCCACGGGGGCCGCCCTCTTCACGCATCCCCAGAGCGTCGCTGCGCTGTTCGGGACTGTGAATGGCACCATCATGCGAGAGTGCATCGACCATCGCATCAAACACGACCTGGGGATGATGGATCACCATCTGCCGCAGGATCGTTTCGTTGAGCTTGCTCAGACGCGTCAGTTCGTCGACCTTGCTGCCATCCATCTTGAAGCAGGCGAGGTAGTACAACCCCTTGCGATGCCCCTTTATTGGATAGGTCAGTTTGTTTTCCTGCCAAGGACGGTGGGCGACAACTGTCGCGCCACAGCGATCCAACAGCCCCATCACACTGGCTGTGGCGGCCTCTGGATCAGCGGCGTAGCGATTGCTGTCGAGAAGGAACATGCCTTCGTACAAATATTCGGACAAAATACATCTCCAGTGAACAAAAGGCAACTCCCCGTGTGAGTCGCCTTGCGTGAACCCACAGTTTTATCGCCTTGGCCTCAGATTGCAACCGCACGCGTTCTCGACGCCCATTTTGTCAACCCGCAAGCGGGTTTTGCTCAACATTTCACACGTCTCATCCAAAATCCACCACTTCAAGCCCCGCCGCTGGCAGCTCCCCCGGACGCGTTGAATTGGTTCATCGCCTGTTCGATTCCCCGGGCCATCCAGACCACAGCCGCATCGGCTGCGGTCGCCACGGCCAGATCGACCTCGATCCGCTCCTCTTTACGGAATTGTGCCAATACATAACTGGCCGCATCCATGCTGCCGGGAGGTCGATCGACGCCCAGGCGCAGCCTGGGAACTTCTTGTGTGACAAGGACTTGGAGAATATCAGCCAATCCCTTTTGTCCACCGGAAGATCCGCCTGCCCGCAACCTCAATTTGCCCAGGGGAAGATTGAGGTCATCACAAACCACCAGAAAGTCACCCGGCGACATCTTGTAGAACTTGGCGATCTGGCCCACAGACCTCCCACTGAGATTCATGAAGGTTTGAGGCTCCAGGAGAATCGCGGGAGTCCCACCCAACACAACCTCGCGCGTTATGGCTTCGAAACGGAGTTTGCTCCCGGCGGCCATCCCTCGCTTGGCCAGTTCGGCGGTCACCTCCCAGCCGATGTTGTGGCGGGTTCCGACGTACTTCTGCCCCGGATTCCCCAGACCAACGACACATTTCATCACGGCACCCACCTTCGGGTGAACTGGCCACGCCCCAAAAACAGAGGGCGCGGGAAACAAGGAAAGCCCGCTCTTTCAAGCAGGCTTTCCTATGAGATCAACACATCCCTCACTTGTCCGAAGCAAAAAGCTCGGAGACAGGGTGTGAAAACTACTTCTTCTTGGCGGGTGCGGCGGCTTCCGCCTCGGCATCGACCTTCTTGCCAATCACTTCCGGCTCGGCAGCACCCAGCAATGTGGCTTCGATCTCCTTGGTGTTGACCTTGACCACATGCACGACGATCGAATCGCCGGGAGTCTGAACGTGGACGCCGGCGGGGATTTCCAGTTCCTTGACGTGGATTACGCCACCCAGCTGCAACTCGCCCACCTTGACGATGATCGAGTCGGGAATCTGGTAGGCGAGGCAATCGACCTTGATGCTGTGGAGCTGGTGCTCGAGCATGCCGCCGGTCATCACGCCGGGAGCCGTCCCCTTGAGTTCGATGGCCACGTCGACCGTGACGCGCTCGTTGGGATCGATCCGCATGAAATCGATGTGATGCACGAGGCGGGAGAAGGGATCCATCTGCACGTCGCGGATGATCGCCTTTTCGAGAGTCCCTTCGACGTCGAGATCCACCACCTTGTGGCCCGAGGTCACAATCGGATGGATGATGGCTTCATCGAGCATCACCGGCTGGGGATCCTGCTGGTGCCCGTAGATGATGCCCGGCACGAGACCTTCCAGTCGCAGCCGACGAGTCTCCGCAGTCCCCAGCTTCTGACGCTTTTTCACCGAAACTTTTGAATCCGCAGACATGACAGCCACTCCGGTCGCGTGCCGACCACCTGACAATGGGAACCTGGAAACCACCCGCGAGACAATCCCGCCAGCCTGCGAAAGGTCCTTGGCGAAAACCTGTCCACGCGAACACATCAGCCTCGATGCGAAATGCCTCACGGGGTCATCCCCGGCGGAAAACGATCGAGCGATTCTGAATCGGGAAGTCTAACTCCCCCCCCGCCGACTCGCAACCTTGCTGGATTCCGCCAGAAAACCACCTCATCCAACGCCCTGTACAACTGCGGGAGCCGTGTTTCACCTAGGCTTGGGCCCTGGGTTCGAACCGAAGGGCTTGTTCTTCAAATTTTCCCGATCCGGTCGCGGTCCCCTCGCATCGGGCGTGCGGTTGGGTATTGTGAAGGGGATAGCCGTTTTCGTCCGTGAGCGACCTGGCGGCGGTTCCACATCTCCCGGAACCTGCGGATCATCGAAGGAGTGCGAGTGATGGAACGACGTCGTCGGTATCTCCCTTGGCTCTGCGTCGTGTGCTTGACGGGATTGATCGGTGCCATCGCTCAAGAGAGCCACCTCCCTCTCTTCGCTCCGGCCTGGGCACAAAATCGCGGCGCGGGGCCTTTGGGCCGGATCATCCAGCGGATCCTCGTGCCCAACGCGATCAACCGCGACAAACCCGCCGATGATGAAGAATCCAAAGAGAGTCGTGGTGCGCGCGACCGCGATGCCATCGACAGCCGCGCACCGCAGGACAACAAACTGCAGGGGGCCTATCGTTCGGCCCTGGCGGCCATCGGCAAAGACAAGGATTGGGCGACGGCTGTCGATGTCCTGCAGAAGCTGCTCGACCACGACGGGGATTCCCTCGAGCGCAACGAGGATGGCACTTGGACTTCGCTCAAATGGTCGGCCACCGACCTGCTGCTGCGCGCCCCGGATGACGTCAAGAAAGCCTACATCGAGCGGAACGCAGCGCTCGCCGAAGCGCTCCGCAAGGAAGCCAAGCAGACAGGTGACCGCAATCGGCTGACGCGGGTGGCGACGCGCTTCATGCTGACGCCCGCCGGGCAACTCGCCGCCGATGAATTGGCGCTCGCGAATCTCGACCGGGGCGAATACGGATTGGCCAGCCGCTGGCATGAAATGCTGTGGCTCTCGCGCGCCGAGTTCACTGACGCCCCGGCGTGGCAACTGCGGGCCGCGCTCACCGCCAAGTACGCGGGTCGGAAAGAGTTCCTCATCCGTCTGACGCGCACCTGGCCGGAGTGGAAAGAACCCGTCCAAATCGCGTCGGCGTCAATCGCCAATCCGCAGCAGTGGCTGGAGCGCGCCCATGCCGTGATTCAAACCATTCCGCAGGCTCTGACGGAACAGTGGATCCCGCAAGGTCCCGGTGCGCGGGTCTCGACATCCAAGACCAGCGATAACGTCCTGCTCCCCCTCTCCGCCAACCCGATTTCCAGCAGCGACAGTCTGGTTCAACGAGCCAGGACGATGGTCGAGGAACTGACGGAATCGGCGCGGATCCCGCTGTTCACCTGTCAGCCGCTGGTCGTCGGCGACCGTTTGGTTGTCCGCGACTTGAGTGGTGTGCAGGTCTACGACATCAATACCGGGAAGTCGCTGTGGCAATCGGAAATGACCGTCGTCCCGGAAAACATCTTCGTCGAGACACCGGCCAATACGAACGGAGTGGCCATCCCGCAGAACTTTCGAGTCAACCGGGCCGCCGCCATTCGCTTCGCCCGCAACGGAGCGATGATCAATGGTTCGATGGATGACGGGGCCGACACCGCCGACTACCACCCGCTCGGATCCCTTCTCTTCCGCGAAGGGGTCTACAACTCACTTTCCTCAGACGGCCAGCGGCTTTACCTGATTGAAGATCAGGCTGTCATCACCCGCGCCAATCCCGGCAACCATTGGTCGATGAACGGCAACAGCCAGGATCCCCTGGGCCAGAATTGGAGCAGCAACCGACTGACGGCGTACGATCTCGCCTCGGGCCGCATCCTCTGGACCATCGGCGGCGGTGGTGCCCAGGATTCGCTCGGCCTGCCACTGGCGGGAGCCTACTTTCATGGTGCCCCGCTCGAGGATCGAGAAGAACTCCTCACCACCTGCGAAATCAGCGGCGAGTTGCGGCTTGTCGCCCTCGACCCCGCCACGGGCAATGTGCGGTGGTCGCAATTGATCGGCTATCCCGACTCGAAAATCGAAGACGACATCGCCCGGCGGTGGATCACCAACCCCATTGCCGCCAGCCAGGGGATTGTCGTCTGCCCGACGACACTGGGCTGGCTCGTCGCCGTCGATCGGGAGCGGCACGCCATCCTCTGGGCCCAGCGGTTCTCGACCATCGGCGAGACGGCGGGGATGTCGAACCAGGGGGGCGAGCTGCTCACCATGCAGCCGCTGGGATCGGAATGGCAGGGGTCGATCCCCAGCATTGTGGGCGACTCGGTCATCTACGCGCCGGCGGAAAGCCAGCATATCTTCTGCTTCGATCTGCTCAGTGGCCGGCAGCGCTGGAAAACCGCCCGTGGCGAGCATGTCTTCGTCGGTGGCGTGACGGCTCAATCCGTCATCCTCGTCAAGCCTCGTGGATTGACGGCCATCAATCTGGCGGATGGGGAAAGCCAATGGAGCATCGACCTCCCCGAAGCGGATCTCGTGGCGGGCCGGGGCGTTCTGGGGAATGGCGAATATCTCGTTCCCTCGCAGAAAGGCCGGATCTATACCGTCAACCTGAAGGATGGCGGCGTGACCGGCACGCGGAGGACGTCCGAAGAGGGATATCAACTCGGCAATCTGGTGGCCGCCGGCGAGCGGCTGGTCTCGTTCAGCATTGATGGCCTGGTGGTCTACACCTCCCGGCCGCAACTCGCCCGCTGGCTGGAGGGTGCTCCCGGGGCGACACCGCAGGCCCATGTCCTGCGGGCCCAACTGGCCCTGCTTGAGCGCCGCACCGCTGAAGCGCGGCGCGGCTTGGACGCCGCTTTGGGAGCGCTCGATCCCGCATGGATCCGGCAAGCACTTCCCTTGCAGGCAGGTTCCGACTCGGCGAAGCCTTCGTCACCCCCCGCTCCTTTGTCACAGCGGACTTCCACGACGGAGAAGAACGAGACGGCGACATTCCCTCTCGACATCGAACAGTTCCGCAAGGTGGTTTGGACGATCTCGTTGGCCCGTTTGCGGGAGGGTGGGTTCGACACCGTCGATTTGGATCGGCTCGCACGGGCCGCCCGCACGATGGATGATCGCGGTTTGGCGGCGGCCCATCGTTTGCGTGCCTTATCCCGCCAGCCCGCCAACGACGAATTCATCGATGAGTTGCTGGAGTTCGCCCAGAATTACAGCGAGAACCTCTTCCCCGACGACACCACTCCCGCCATTCGTCTGACCGGCAAGACCTGGGCGCGGGGCCTGCTCCAGCAAATCACCGGCATGTCCCAGGCCTCCGGAAAAACAGCCGATGACGAGGGTTCCGCGCTGGCTCAGTCACCACCCGAAGCCAAGGCTTGGTCGGATCTGGTCGAGCGAAGACTCAAGCAGATGAATCCCTCGCAGTCCGCCCCCGATGGTACGCCTCCTGGTCCGGACAGCAGCACCCTATTGAGTGTGGCCGATTTCCATCCGGCGGCCCGCGATCAAGCCCTGTCGCTGGTGGATCAACTCATTGACCGGGGAACCTATCACGAGGCCGAGTTGCGACTCCTGCGGATGCTTTCCGCCGGAGGTAATACGGATCGCGGGGCGCTAAACGATCGACTCGTCCGCATCGCCCAAGCAATCGGTGCCGAGGAAGACCTCCCGCTGATCAGGACTGGCACAACGCTTGCCGGGATGATACCCGCAGTGGCACCGACACCTCCCGCCACGCAGGAACCGGCCCCAAAAACCGAGCCTTCCACAATCACAAGTCCGCAGGCACCCACACCACCCACTCCATGGGGTATGGAAACCATGGGGACCAGCTCCTACCAGCAGATGCAGACCGGTTCCCTGAGTTCGGCGTTCCCGTCGATCTCGAATCTGCGGTATGAGATCGACCATCAGGCCCAGCGGATCTCCCTCAGCAACCGGCAAAAGCCGGAAAGGAGCTGGCGTCCGCCCCTCTCGGGATCGAGGCAGCGCGGGAATCAGCACACTGTCGCCCTGACGGTGGGACATTCCGTCTATGTGATGCACCAGCAGGTGCTCTCTTTGCTGGCTCCACTGGAAAAGAAGACCGCCTGGAGCCAGCCTCTCGAAGAGACCGGCCCCAACGGCAAGAGCGGCCACCGCCCCTCCCCCGCGGCGCTGATCGACACGGAAAACAACATGGTCTCGCTGCTCTCCTCGGAAGAGCTCAACGCGCGGGGACGTTTCGCGGGAGCGTCCGCCGGGGGGATCGTCCTTTACGGGAAACGTTCGCTCGATGTCTTCGATCCCATTACCGGCGAGTTGAAGTGGCAACGCCAAAACATCTCGGCGGAAGCGCGGGTCATCGTGCTGGATCAATTCGTGGTGATCTACTCGTACGACCGTTCGAAGATGACGATCCATCAGCTCGACAACGGACGGGAGATCCCCACCGAATGGGAAGAGGAACGTCTGCACCATGCCATCGGTACCGTGGGCGACACGTTCCTCATGTACGACGGCAATATCAGTCGCAACTTGTTTGGATTCACCTCCGGAAAGTGCACCCTCAAACGGGAGCATCCAGTGACAAAAGAGATCGTCTGGAAGCTGTCGCTCCCCGCGGGCGCCGGCCTCCGTGAGATCACCGATGGCACCTGGTTCATCTCCAACCCCGCCGGCGATGCGATGTTGCTCGATGCGACCACAGGCAAGACACAACCTCTGGGTGCCATTCCCCTCTCGGCCCGCGGGAACTATCGCGGCGAGAGGTTCGTCTCCTGCGACAACGAACGAATCTATCTGGTGCTCAACGACACCAAGTACAGCGACGCCCGTTTCTCGGACAGCCTCGCCAGCCACCGCGCCAGCGGCGAGATCTTCGCCTGGGACAAAGCGACCGGGAAGCTCTTGTGGAATACGAAAATCGCCAACCAGCAGCTGGCAATCGACAGCGTGGCCGACGCCCCCGTACTGGTCTTCGCCTCCCGCAGTTGGAAGCAGAAGGCGGACGTCCATTACTCGATGCTGTGGATCGACGTGATCGACAAAGCGACGGGGACGAGCCTGTTCAGCCAGTCGCGCCCCTTCGCCTCTTCGGGACTGCACAGCTTTGGTGTCACGGCCGACGGTAAGAAAGTCGATCTCTCGACCTACAACATGAAGCTGCGTCTGGGGCCAAAGGAAGCATCCGCCGCCAATTCGGCCCCCATCCAGCCTGGCACCGGCCCCGAACAGCCAGCACTGGTTCCCAAACCGGCCAGCTGAACTTTGAAGGGTGAGCACCTTCTTCGATCCTCGAAGTCAATCACCCTGCCCTTGAAATTTCCTTGAACGAGACGTTGATGAAACCCTGGCTGCAACTGCTGCGACTCCCCGCCGTCTTCACCGCCATGGCCGATATCTTCGCGGGGTTCATTCTGACCCACGGCTCGTTCACGCCGCTCAACACTTTTCTGGCGCTCTTGGGAGCCTCCTGTTCGCTCTATCTCGCGGGGATGGTGCTCAACGATTTCTTCGATCACCGGCTCGATCTCATTGAGCGGCCGGAAAGGCCCATCCCCTCGGGCCGAATCGCACCCCGCCATGCCCTGCTGGTGGGAGTGGGTTTGTTGCTGACGGGAATCGGCTTCGCTTTCGCGGCGGGCCTTCCCTCGGTGATCGTCGCCGTCGCCATCGCTTTGAGCGTCCTGGCCTACGATGGCTGTCTCAAGGGAACGCCACTGGGGCCATGGAACATGGGGCTCTGCCGGGGACTGAATCTTCTGCTGGGTGCCAGTGCGGCGGAAAGCCTGACGGAGGTTTTCCAACTGCCGCAACTGGCGGTGGCGGTTGGATTCGCGCTGTATATCGTGGGCGTCACGACGTTCGCTTCGGATGAAGCCAAAGGCTCCCGAAAACTTCCGCTCGTCCTCGGGATGGTGGGTGTGATCGCGGGGATCGGCGTCTTGTGCGGACTGTTTGCTGTCTGGACCAAGGATGTTCTCGGCAACGGCCCCACGGCCCTGTTCGTGATGGCGTTGATCGGAGTCTCCATTATCCGGCGGATGGTGATCACCCTCTGGACCCCGTCGCCAGCCGCCATCCAGTCGACGGTCAAATTGATGCTGCTTTCGTATGTGATCCTGTGCGGCGTCGTGGTGCATTGGTTCGCGGGGAACATTGCCTATTCGCTCGCGACTGTGGCACTGATTTTTCCCGCCATGTTCCTCGGGCGAGTCATCCGCCTCACCTGACGCGTGAACCGAGTATAACATGCTCCCGAGCGGCCGGAGGCGGGCCTTTTAACTCCCGGTGCTTGTCGGCACGAACCGGAAGTTCGCGCATCCCGCGAGTTTCCGCTGGCACGGTGCGCCCCGGCACACTTTGGCGCGGTTTTTTGCGGCGAGCCTTTTCAAGGCGGCTCTCCGGCGCATCGAGAGGGGATAGGGTAGAGAGACTTCGTGGTGCCGACGAGAGCGTCGGCGATCCCGGTTGATGTGTCGATCTTTCTTTTGGGGAGAACGATTTTGGCCGATGGGAGAAGTGCCACTGCCGAGCCAGCGGTGGCCCACAGGCGATTCGATTCACATATTTTCACAATACAAAAGACCTCTCCGGACAACGTGTCCGGAGAGGCCTTCGAGATCAAGCAGATGGATGGCGACCGTGGGAACAGTCGCTTGTCGATGGCTGAATTACGGGTTGTTGGCGTCGGTTGCTGTGGCCGGGGCCGGTTCGGCTGGCTTCGGCTCAGTGGGAGCGGGTTCAACTGGCTTTGGATCGGCTGGCATTTCCTTGGCGGCGGGCTTTTCCGAAGTCGGAGCGGCGGTTCCGCCCACACCCGAGTGGCCCACGTTGGCTGCGGGAGTTGCTGGCGGGGTCGTCACGGCTGGCTTGGGAGCATCGCATCCCGAAACGATCGCCACGACGAACGCACAACTGAGACTCAACAGAACCTGCTTCATGTTCTTCCTTCAAGAATTGACCCGAAAACACTTTGCGGCGACCACCGATGTCGGCTTCAACCCGTTCGCATCCGCTGGAACACGACCGATCGACACGCGAGGTCAGGCATCATTCCAGCAATTGCGAGAGCTGTTTCTTCGCCCTCCAAGGACATGGTTGTAACATGCGGCACCATCGATTTCCCGCCTCAAATTTCCGATTCGCCGAATTGAAAACGATCCGATTCTCGCCCCCTCGCGCCGCAGAGTTTCAGCAACCGGCATGATCCTCCAGCAATTGAGCGCGAGGCTCACCCACGGAAGCCTCTCTCTGTCCATTGGATTGTGCGACTCGTCAGGTCTTCCGCCACCGCTTGACCTTCAATGCTTGGCACGAGCCGCAGTAGAAAGTCGATCGTTGGGCCTGGACTATCCGTTCGATCAAGCCCTCGCGGCAGGTTTGGCACGCCTCCCCCGCCTTGGCGTAGACCCGATGCGAGTTCTGGTAGCCGCCCGCCTTGTTCAGCGCGTTGCGATAGGTTCCATCCGAGAGCGTCGATCCCTCGTGCAGGATCGCGAGTTCCAGAACCTCCCGTGCAGCTTCGGCCAATCGCTCCCATTGCGCCTGCGTGAGTTTCGAGGCCGCCAGCAGCGGTGAGATCCCCGCCAGATGCAGGATCTCGCTGGCGTACAGATTCCCCACGCCCGCCACCAACTTTTGATCCAGCAGTGCGACCTTCACCGCACGCGAAGTGATACCCAAGGCCGCCTGCCATTGAGGAGCGTCCAAAGTCAACGCATCCGGCCCGAGCTTCCGCTGCCGGATCAATTCATCGATCTCCCCGGCGGCTCTCCAAGTGATGGTTCCCAAACCGCGCCGATCCCAAAACCAGACGGAGAAAGGATCCGCCGCAGAAGGGGACGAGGCATCCCTCAGCAGAAATTCCAGACGCAGATGCTCGACACTCGGGGGATCGGAGGTCAGCATCAGCCCCGTCATTCGCGGCTCAATCGCCAAAGTCCCTCGATCCGCGAAATCGAGCACAACCCGCTTCCCCAGTCGCCAGACCCGGGCAATCCTGGCTCCGGCCACCCGCCGACACACCTCAGTAGACGAAGGGAGCATTGTGAGTGGTCGGTAGCCCCGGTCGATGATCCGCAGTTCCACCAAGTTTCGGCCTTCCATGGAAGGCCGAACGCCGCGCACCATCGTCTCCACTTCCGGCAGTTCCGGCAAAACAGGTCACTCCTGATGAAAAACAGCCCGATTTCCGCAGGGCGACTCGCCCTCGTCCGCAACGTGGCCGATGTCACGATCACGCCTTGGACTTCGGGAACGCCCGACATCCAAAGCAATCCGAATGCACCCAAATTGAGGGTTCGTCCGATTTTCCGCAACGGAACGAAAAGACCTTCCACCAGATGCCGGCCATGATTGGCGGTGGTGACGCCGATGCCTCGCCTCACGGCGTCAGCCGGGAATTCTCGATTCTTGAGGGGAAAATTTGCTGGCGAAGAGAGGGTGCCCCGGAACAAACTAGGGAGGTCCGGAAAAGTGAAACGGCACTCGTACCGTCCTTAGATATTCACGACCCAGCTTCCACCAATTCACTCCAGCGGGAATCCAGCGCACCCGACTGGTTCGAACTTTCGATCACACAACCGCCTTGCCGCAAGGCGTGCCGACATCCTTTGCGAACACGACCATCGAGCAGGTTCGCGGCTATGACAAACGCGAACAGGCCTTCTGTTTTCCGGGAACCGACATTCATGATTCAGACCACTCTCCGCCGTTCGCTCACCACTTGGGCCGCCCGTGCCATGCTGGCCTTGGGTACGCTCGCCGCCGCGTCATCGGCCCAGGCCGCGATTGACGCCGACATCGCCAATCATCTGGCAGTGGGCGAATTCGGCCAGGCGACCGATCTGGCCACGAAGGTCGCCGATCCCGCCGAGAGAACCGCCCTGCTCCAGCAGATCGCCGCCGCGCAGTCCGCCGCCGGTGAACTTCAGCCCTCCCGCGTGACACTGGGCCGGATCGCCGATGCCGCCAATCGCCGGGCGGCCCGCCGCTCCGCCGCCGGGGCCACGCATGCGGGGGGTGGGGCACAGCCCGACTTCCGTACGCTCGAACTGATCATCATGGAAAACACCAGCGCCACCAACTGGGATGAAATCGATGGTGGCGACGGTGCCATCACTGCTTTCCCCACCGGGGTGCGGGTCGACGGCAAGGGGCTTCTCGAACGCCAGCCGCAAGTCACCAGCACGGCCCTCAAGGCCTTGAAGGAGAGCGTCCGCACAGCCTCCATCAACGAAGACATGTCTCAAACGACCGGCCTGCGCCTCGTCTCCCTCAAGCGGCTCGAGCAAGCGGTCGCCCAGCGATTGGAGGACGGCCTGCCCGTGCCGGAATCGATGGCCCGGTTCGCCGGTTTGACGTCGATCGAATACGTCTTCGCTTATCCGGAAGCGGGCGACATCGTCGTCGGCGGGCCGGCGGAAGGCTGGAGCATCGACGCCGCCGGTCGCGCGATCGGCCAGTCGTCGCAGCAGCCCGTCCTCAGCCTCGATGACTTCGTGACCGTGCTCCGGGCCTACTCCCAGGGGACGGGCGACTTCGGTTGCTCGATCAACACCCGCGAATCGGGTGTGAAGGCCCTGATGGAATACGCCGAAGCCTCGCAGCAGAAGGGGGCCCTCGCTCCCGCCGCCGTGAAGAACTGGGTCAATCAGCTCCAGAAGAAGCTGGGCCGCCAGGATGTCGTGGTCTGGGGGATCCCCGCCGACAGCCATGCCGCCCGCACGCTGGTCGAAGCCGACTATCGCATGAAGCTGGTGGGTGTCGACCAGTTGAACGTCGCCAAGGAAGTGCCGAGCTACTTCGACCTCCTCCCCGTCTCGCTGCAGAAGAGCGGATCCATGGACGCTCTGCGTTGGTGGCTGACCCTCGATTGCCAGAGCATCGCCCACTCACCCGACCGCGATACGTTCCACCTGCAGGGGACGGCTGTGAAATGCCAGTCCGAAAACCAGCTGTTGACCGCCGACGGCAAGCACGTTCCCACCGGGATGTCGGAAGCGACCAACCGCCAGTTCGCCGAGAACTTCACGACGCATTACGACACGCTCGCCGCCAACGACCTCGTCTTCGGCGAAGCGAAGAACATCTTTGAAATGGCGATGGCCGCCGCCGTGATCGTCCACGAGAAGTTGGACGACAAGGCCCAGTGGAACATGGGCGTCTTCGCTCCGGGTCAGAGCTACGTCCCGGCCCAATTGCCCGCACCGACGGAAGTGGAATCGGTGGTGAACCACCGCGTCTACAATGGCAAGAACATCGTCGT
>PNLE01000044.1 GCA_013822855.1 Planctomyces sp. | reverse complement strand
TTGATCGGCTGGCTGAAGGAATACCGGCGAGTCTTCTCCCGGTTCGAGAAGACCGCCAAGAACTTCGGCGGCATGCTCCGCATCGCCTTCATCCAGAGATACATGAAAGTGCTATTCGGCAACCAATAGTTTTCAAACGGGGCCTAGCTCAGCCGAATGATTTGAAGTTGGAGGGCCAGGGTGACAGCGTGTGTGCGGTCGGAGGCGTTGAGCTTTGCAAGGATGTTCTGCACTTGGATCTTCACCGTCCCTGCAGCGGTTCCCAGGCGGGCGGCGATCTCCTTGTTGGCCAGCCCTTGGGCCACAAGCTGCAAAACCTCAATCTCGCGCGGGGTGAGGTTTGGCGCCGGGAAATAACCGTTCAGCCGTTCGGAAACATCATCCGACATCAGCTTCTGTCCGGCGTGAACTCTGCGGATCGCGCTCAGAATTTCGGTATGGATGACCTCTTTGAGCAGGTAGCCGCGAACTCCGGCTTCCAAGGCACGCAGGATGTCGCGGTCACCGTCATAGCTGGTGAGGGCGATGATCCTGGCACCGGGGAACTCGTCCCGAATCTGGCGGGTGGCCGCGATTCCATCAAGCTCGGACATCCGCAGATCCATCAGTGTCACATCCGGCTGGTGGCGACGGTACAACTCCACCGCCTCGCGGCCGTTCGATCCTTCCGCGACGAGTTCGATATCGGATTCGTTGGCCAGGATGGCGAGGATCCCTTTGCGGACGAGCGGATGGTCGTCGACGCACAAAACGCGGATCGGCTGTGATGTGGTCCTGGTGTTCATGATTCCAAAACTTGCCAGCGTCCTGATGCCTGGGACTCAGGCGTGCGTGTAGGCGACGGGATGTCAGCCATGTGTCGACAGGGCCTGATCCAAACGTTCTTTTGCGGAAACAAGCAGCGTGGGGGATATCGTCAGAATGACCGTCGTGCCCCGATGGGGTTCGCTTCGCCAGACGATCGTCGCGCCGATCTGTGTGGCTCTTTCACGCATGCCGATCATTCCGTAATGCCCCGGTCGGGGGTGCTCCAAATGTGCCGTGGCGTCGAAGCCCGAGCCGTCATCCTGGATTGTGATCCGTAGTTGTTTCCCGGCGATCTGGAGTGTCACTTCCACAAGTCCCGCACTCGCGTGTTTGACTGCGTTGGCGACCGCCTCCTGGGTGATGCGAACCAAGTGGTATTCCACATCCGGAGGCAATGGAGTCAAGCGGGGCGCGAGACTCAGCTGCAATCGAACATCGCCCGCGTCGGTCAGTTGGCGGGCGGTCTCGGCGATCGCCGTCGCCAGGCTGGATTCGCCCTGCCGGGGATTCCTCAGACCCGCCACGGAGCGGCGTGCCTCGCCGAGACAATGGCCTGCGTCGCGGATGATTTCCGACAAGGTTTCAGACTCGGATGAATGCCGTAGCCGGGCGGCCACCGCTTGAAGCTGCATGGTGACCCCCGAGAAGCCCTGGATCAGCGTGTCGTGAAGCTCCCTGGCAATTCGGCTGCGCTCGGAGAGGATGGTTTGCCAGCGCGTCTTGACTTGGCGGATTCGCAGGCGGTAGGCGAGCCAGATCATGGCGGCTAGAACAAGACCGATCGTCGGCAGGAACCAGCGGGACTGGTAGAAGTGGGGTTCCAGCCGGAATTCCAAAGGGTTGGCCGCCGTCGCCGAAGATCCGTCGACAGTCGTCACATCCACGAGAAATCGGTAACGGCCCGGTGGCAGGTTCGTGTAGAACGCCTCGCGGCGCGATCCCGCCTCCACCCACTCCTGGTCGAACCCTTCGAGTTTGTACCGGAACGAGAGACGCGTGGGCCAGGCGAAACTGAGCGCGGTGTAGTGGAGATGGACGTTGTTGCGTCCCGGTCCGATATGCAGCAATTGCCCGCGACTTATCGCCTGCCCGTCGATGCGAACCTCATCGACAAGAACCTTCGGCGGCGGTAGTGGCGAGCGGAGGGGTTCCGGAGCGACGACGATGATTCCCCGCACGGTGGAGAGCCAGACATGGGCGTCATTCATCTTCCAGATCGAGGGTTGAACACCACTCTGCGATTCAATCGTCCGGAGCGCGTCGGTGGGGCTGAAGGGCGTCGATGTCACATGGTCGATTTCATCCCTGCTGAACCTCAGGAGTTCCGCCTTGTTGACGGAGAACATTCCCCGGCTGCACCCCATCCAGAGTTGTCCCTTGTCGTCGCTGGTGATGCCGAAGATGTCATCGTCGAAGAGGCCGTCGCGAAGGCCGAATTCATGACGACGATCGCCATTGATCAAACCCAGTCCGCGACCCGGGAGCGCGAGCCAGAGCCGTTGATCTTCATCCAAGTGAAAGGCATCGACCGGGGTGGAAAACTGCAGGGCTGGCGGGAGCGGCGAGAGGTCTCTGTCATTTAGGCGATGGAGCGTCCCTTCGATGGACGCGATCAACGAACCATCGACTCCCGCCACGAGGGCGCGCACGGCCTTCCCCGCTCCCGCTCCTTCGGGCGGTATGAACTTGTCATTATGAAACTCGACGAGTCCACCGGTGGTGCCGATCCAGAGCCGACCGTCGGAGTCTTGGGCCGAACAAGTGACAACCGGGGACGGGAGGCCGTCCCGGGTCGTCCAGACCCCGTCGATCGATGTCCCATTCCAGCGAGAGAGTCCCGCATCGGTGCCGATCCAAAGCTGGTGCTCAGAACCTTCCATCAAGGACAGGATCCGATCGCTGGGAAGTCCACTCGTTTCTGTGGCCCCGCTGGCTTTTGAGGCCCCAATGGTTTTCGTAGCCACAGTGTGGAAGTGGCGGCCGTCGAAACGGGCCAGGCCGGCGCTGAGCGTGCCGACCCAGATCGTTCCTTGCGAATCCTGCAGGAGCGGGCCGGTATCGTTGCCTGGCAGCCCCTCGGCGGTCGTGAACGGAAACAGCGTCCGACGATCGATGAACTGGTTCAGGCCATTTTTCGTTCCCACCCACAGGTTTCCCTCGTGATCCTCGCACAGCGCGTGGACCGTGCTTTGGGAGAGTCCTTCACGGGCTTGGAACCGCTCGATACGCTCGCCCTGGATGCGGCACAGGCCCTCTTTGGTTCCCACCCACAGGTCGTTTGTTCCGGTGGGGGCCAGGGAGTGCACCAAGTTCCCCGGTAGACCATCGGCGGTTGTGAAGAGACGTTCCGTATCGCCGTTCTTGCGAAGGAGTCCCTCGGAGGTGCCCACCCAAAGCGTGCCGTTGTCGGTGAAGCAGAGTGTTTGAATCGTGGCGCGAGGCGGAAGGGAAAGGCCGATCGCTTCGCTGGTGTTGCCGTCCCGGCGAGTGAGTTTCGGCCCATCCGTGGCGATCCAAACGCTCCCCTCCGGGGATTCGGAAATGGCATGGATGGAATGTGCTCCCATGCCGATCTCGTCGGGGAGGATCTGGCCATCCCGCATGCGGACCAGACCTCGCTGTGTGCCGATCCAGACGACACCGTGTCGGTCGGCGAGGAGGCAGTAGACTTGATCCGAGGGGAGGCCATCCGCTTCACGGAAGTGGCTGGCGGATTCTCCCCGGATGCGGACGACCCCCGCCCCGTTCGTCGCCGCCCAGAGATGGCCCGCGGAATCTTCGCACAGATCCTCGATCCACAGCTTGGAAGTCGGCGGCAGGAGGAGCGATTCGTTGACCCACGGCACGAAGCGGACGCCGTCGAAGCGGTACAGCCCAGCCTGTGTTCCCAGCCACAGGTAGCCGTCGCTGGTCTGGCGGATGGCGAAGATCACACCACGAGGCAAACCCTGTTGACTCTGCCAGATTCGCAGCAAGGCCTGCGAAAGAGGCCGGTGGGAATCGAGGGCGAGTGCTGGCGCGGGCATGCACAGCATAGCAAGCGCCACGACAATCCAGACCATGCAGGTTCCCGTGGCCATGTTTCGGATCCCCATGCCCCGGTCACAGCACGGATGTCGCGGGGTGGCCATCGAGGAAAGACCTTAATCTGTGCACACTTGGAGCGGTTGGAATGCTTGTTCCCATGGGATGGGCCTCATCGAACCGCCTGATCGGCAAGATTTTGCCGCATCCCCTGGAATTCGTCCCTCGGCGGGCAACACTTCGACGGACTGACCGTGGTGGTGAATTAACTAGGATACGGTTCGGGATCGGCGGATTGTTAAGGGTCAAGGAAAAATTTTGGCCCCGATATGCCGAATGGCAGTCAACCCGGCCCCATCGACGGAGGTGAGATCAACGTAAGATAGGGACTAACCCCGGATCGCGGAGGTTCATTTGGCTTTCCGCCAAGTCGACTGCCGCTCTCCCAGACGATTCGCGCCGAATTGACAGCACCGACCATTTCCCGCAACGGGATGCCCCAAGATGATCACCGAAGCGCCTGTTTCCCCACCTCCCGAACCTCCCCTCACCCGACATCGGACTTCACCCGTGGAAGAACAGCCGCCAGGCGATGGCACGGCGGCGCAGGTGCCGGAATCACACCATCAATCCGCCGTCGAATCTCTCGCCAAGCAATCTGCGGGCCGGGGGTGGCTGGTGACCTTCCTCGTTGTCGCGGTTCTCGGCGGTGGCGCTTGGTTCTTCCGGGAAAACTGGTGGCCCGCAGTGGCGTCGATCATCGGTGGCAAAGGCCCCGTGGCCAAGCGGCCAGCCCGCGTCGTTCCGGTCGCGACCACCGACGTCCGCCAACAGGATATGAAGCTGTATTTGAATGGGCTGGGAACGGTCACTCCCTTCAAGACGGTCACTGTCCGCGCCCGTGTCGAAGGCGAACTGCTGAACGTCGCCTTCACGGAAGGGCAGATGGTCAACGAAGGGGATCTGCTGGCTGAGATTGACAAACGACCTTTCGAACTCCAACGCGATCAGGCGCTGGGCCAACTGGCGCGGGACGAGGCCACGCTGGCTTCGGCCCAATACACCTTGGATCGCTACGAGCAACTGCTCAAGGACAAGATCATCCCCATCCAGCAAGTCCAGGAGCAGCGGGCTCTGGCCCGGCAGACGGAGGGCGTGATCCAATCGGATCGGGCGGCCATCGCGAATGCCGAATTGCAGATCGCCTACTGCCGGATCACCGCTCCAGTCTCCGGACGGATCGGTTTGCGGTTGGTGGATCTGGGGAACATCGTGCGGGCGAACGACCCCAACGGTCTGGCGGTCATCAACCAGGTTCGGCCGATCACGATCGTCTTCACCATTTCGCAGGACGACATCCCCCGTGTGCAAAAACGGATTCGCGAAGGAAAGGATCTCACCGTGGAAGCCTACGACCGCGAGCTGACAACGAAGCTGGCGACCGGCAAGCTGCTGGCGGCCGACAATCAGGTCGATTCTGCAACGGGAACACTGAGGCTCAAGGCGATCGTGGAAGAAGACGCCGATCGCCTCTTCCCCAATCAGTTCGTCAACACGCGGCTGCTCGTCGAACAGTTGCCGGGCGCGATCACGATCCCCACGGCGGCCGTCCAACGCGGTCCCAAAGGAACGTTCGTCTACGTCGTGGGTCCGGAGAGCAAGGTGGATGTCCGGCTGATCGAAGTCGGGCCGAGCGAAGGGCCCGACACTATTGTCGAGAAGGGGTTGGAAGTCGGTGAAGTGGTTGTGACGGAGGGCTTGGACAAGCTCCAGCCGGGAGCGACGGTTTCGACTCGCGATCCGAAGGAAACGAATGGCAAGGAAATGAATGGCAAAGGGGCCGGGCAGTCACGCATGGCGGACTAGACCCTTGTTCCGGAACCTCTTCGAGGCCGTTATCGCTCGATTGGAAATTGTGCCGCCTCCCGTTCGCCGTTCGCGATTTCGAGACTCCCATGAATATCTCACGCTTTTTCATCCTGCGGCCGGTGGCCACCGTGTTGTTCATGGCGGCCATCATGCTGGCCGGAGCGATCGCCTACCGTTTGCTCCCCGTTTCCGCCTTGCCCCAGGTTGATTATCCGACAATCCAGGTGGTGACGTTCTATCCCGGGGCCGGCGCGGATGTGATGGCTTCGTCGGTGACCGCTCCACTGGAAAGACAGTTCGGGCAGGTTCCCGGCCTGACGCAAATGACCTCGACGAGTTCGGAAGGCAGTTCGGTCATCACCCTGCAGTTCGACTTGGCTCTGGATATTGATATCGCCGCCCAGCAGGTACAGTCTTCGATCAACGTCGCCTCGTCATTCCTGCCACGCGATCTGCCCAATCCGCCCATTTACACCAAGACGAATCCCGCCGATGCGCCGGTTCTGACCCTCGCCCTTTCTTCAAAGACATTGCCGCTCTCCAAGGTGCAGGATCTGGCCGACACTCGACTGGCGCAGAAGATTTCGCAGCTGAGCGGTGTCGGCTTGGTCAGCCTGAGTGGTGGGCAAAAGCCGGCCATCCGCATCCAGGTTAACCCCACTGCCCTGTCGAACCTCGGGATCAGTCTTGACGAGGTTCGAAACACCATCGCCGCCGCCAATGTCAATCAGGCGAAAGGAAGCTTCGACGGCCTCCGGCAGGCTTTCACGATCGGGGCCAACGACCAGATCTTCACCAGCAGTCAGTACGGCCAGCTGATCGTGGCCTATCGGAACAATGCCCCGGTGCGCCTCTCGGACATTGCCGATGTGGTCGACGATGTCGAGAACCTCCGTCAGGCGGCGTGGATGAACGATACGCCGGCGGTCATCGTCAACATCCAGCGCCAACCCGGCGCGAATACGATCGCGGTCGTTGACAGCATCAAGAACCTGCTGCCCCAGCTTCGCGATTCATTGCCGGCCGCCATCGACATCCAGATCCTCACCGACCGCTCGCAGACGATCCGCGCCTCTGTCGAAGATGTCCAATTCGAGTTGATCCTGACGATCGGCCTCGTGGTGTTGGTCATCTTCGTCTTCCTGCGCAACGTGCGGGCGACCTTCATCCCCAGTGTCGCGGTTCCCCTATCGCTGGTGGGGACGTTCGGGGTGATGTATCTCCTAGGCTATAGCCTGAACAACCTCACGCTGATGGCCCTCACCATTTCGACGGGATTCGTCGTCGACGATGCGATCGTTATGATCGAAAATATCATACGCTATATTGAAGAGGGCGATTCTCCCCTCGAAGCGTCGCTCAAGGGCTCGGCCCAGATCGGCTTCACGATCGTCTCGCTCAGCATCTCGCTCATTGCCGTGCTGATTCCGCTGCTGTTCATGGGCGATGTCGTGGGACGGTTGTTTCGCGAGTTCGCCGTCACCCTCAGCGTGACGATTCTCGTCTCCGCGATCGTCTCCTTGACCCTCACGCCGATGATGTGCGCCAAACTCCTCAAACATGTCGATCCGGAGAATCACAGCCGTTTGTATCTCTGGTCGGAATCGGTTTTTGAATCGATCATCGCTTTCTACGGCTGGACATTGAAGCATGTCCTGCGCCACCAGACAGCGACCATGGTGGTTTCGGCCGTCACGCTGATCGCCACGATCTACCTCTATGTCCTCGTGCCGAAGGGCTTTTTCCCCGTGCAGGACACCGGTGTCATCCTGGGGATCTCCGAAGCACCCCAGAGCATCTCGTTCGATGCCATGGCGAAGCGCCAACTCGAACTGAATCGCACCATCCTGGAAGATCCCGCGGTGGAGAGCCTCTCCAGCTTCATTGGCATCGACGGCACCAACACAACCGTCAACAGCGGCCGCATCCTGATCAACCTCAAGCCTCTCGAAGAGCGGCACGAGAACGCCGGCGAGATCATCCGGCGCTTGCAGACACGACTCGATGAGATCCCCGAGATCCGCCTCTACATGCAGCCGGTGCAGGATCTCACGGTCGAGACCCGCATCAGCCGCACTCAGTACCAATACAGCCTCGAATGCCCGAATGCCGCGGAACTCGACGAGTGGGCACTCAAATTCGTCGCCAAGCTTCGGGAACTTCCCGAACTGCGCGATGTCACCAGCGATCAGCTCAACGGTGGTTTGCAGATGAAGGTCATGATCGACAGGGACATGGCTTCTCGGCTCGGCGTGACGCCGCTGATGGTGGATGAAGCCCTCTACAACGCGTTTGGCCAGCGGCAGATCTCGATCATGTTCACGGAGCTCAACCAGTACCGCGTCATCCTCGAAGTGAAGCCCGAGTTCCGCGACTCCCCGCGCGATCTCAGCGAGATCTACATCCAGCCCCCGGGCGGAAATCCCATTCCACTGAATACCTTCACCACTCTGAAGGAATCAAACGTCCCCCTGACCATCAACCACCAGGGACAGTTTCCCGTCGTGACGGTCTCGTTCAATCTGGCCCCCCAGGTTTCATTGGGAACGGCTGTCGAGGCGATCAACTTGGCTCGCCAAGAGCTGGATATGCCACCGGCGATCATCGGTGGCTTCCTGGGGACCGCGGATGCCTTCACCGCATCGCTGAAAAGCACGCCCCTCCTGATCCTTGCGGCACTCGTCACGGTCTACATCGTCCTGGGCGTGCTCTATGAAAGCTACATCCACCCGATCACGATCCTTTCGACGTTGCCGTCCGCGGGCGTGGGTGCGCTGGTCGCCATGCTGCTCTGCGGGATCGACCTCAGCGTGATTGGTCTGATCGGGATCATCCTGCTCATCGGGATCGTCAAGAAGAATGCGATCATGATGATCGACTTCGCCATCGATGCTCAGCGCACGGAAAAGAAGCCCGCCGACGAGGCGATTTTCGAGGCCTGCCTGCTCCGCTTTCGACCAATCATGATGACAACCATGGCAGCCCTCCTGGGGGCTGTTCCGTTGGCGATGGGTCACGGCTCCGGGTCAGAACTCCGCAGCCCGCTGGGGATCACCATCATCGGCGGCCTCATTTTCAGTCAGCTTCTGACTCTCTATACAACACCGGTCATCTTCCTGTGGTTCGAGCGGATCAGCGAGTACTTCGGGATGACGACATTGACGGCTGAAACTTCCTTGGACTTGCCGCAGCCCGGATTGCCCCACCCCGCCGGGGAAACGACATGAACCTGTCGACCCCGTTCATCCGCCGTCCCGTCGGAACCACATTGCTCACCCTGGCGATCATGCTGGCGGGAGGGCTCAGCTACTTTCTTTTGCCGGTCTCCCCGCTGCCGCAGATCGAGTTCCCCACGATCTCCGTCAGCGCGAATCTGCCTGGAGCCAGCCCACAGACAATGGCTTCGGCCGTCGCCACACCGCTCGAACGCCAGTTCGGCCGCATCGCCGGCGTGACGGAAATGACCTCTTCGAGCTCGCTGGGGGCGACCTCGATCACTCTCCAGTTCGATCTGGATCGCGATATCAACGCGGCTTCTCGCGACGTGCAGGCGGCCATCAACGCGGCGCGGGGCCAGCTTCCCACCAACCTGCCCAACAACCCCTCCTACCGGAAGATCAACCCAGCCGATGCCCCCATCATGGGGATCAGCATCGTCTCCGAAACCTACACGCAGGCGCAGATGTACGACGTCGCCGCGACGATCCTGCAACAGAAGCTCGCTCAGATTCGCGGCGTGGGACAGATCATCATTGGCGGCGGATCAGCTCCGGCCGTCCGCGTCGATGTCAATCCGACCTTACTCAACCATCTGGGGCTGAGTCTGGAGGATGTGCGCAACACGCTCTCCGACGCCAACGCCAACCGGCCCAAGGGGATCATCAGCGACGACAACCGCAGCTGGTCGTTGGCCGCCAGCGACCAACTTTACACGGCTGAGGAATACGCCCCGCTGATCATCTTCCATCAAAACGGGGCCGCCGTCCGAGTGCGGGACGTGGCCAAGGTGACGGATTCCCTCGAGAACAGCCGGTCATACGGCATCAGCAACGGCAGTCCCTCGGTGACGCTGTTGATCTTCCGCCAACCCGGCGCGAACATCATCGAGATCATCGACAAGATCCGCGGCATGCTGCCCCAACTCGACGCCCAGATTCCCGCCGAAATGGAACTGCGCGTCACGATGGATCGCACCTCGACCATCCGCGCCTCGCTGGAGGACGTACAGTTCACCCTCATGCTCTCGGTGGGATTGGTGATCCTCGTCGTCTTCCTGTTCCTCCGCGATGTGCGGGCGACGCTGATTCCCTCGGTGGCCGTGCCGGTGTCGCTGGTGGGGACGTTCGGGGCGATGTATCTACTCGACTACAGCCTCGACAACCTCTCGCTCATGGCCCTGACGATCGCCACCGGCTTCGTCGTGGACGATGCGATCGTGGTCATTGAAAACATTTCCCGTCATCTCGACGAGGGCCTGTCACCCATGGAGGCGTCCATCAAAGGAGCGCGGGAGATCGGCTTCACCGTCCTCTCGATCAGCATTTCCCTGGTGGCGGTCTTCATCCCCATCCTGCTGATGGGGGGCATCGTCGGTCGCTTGTTCCGCGAATTCGCGATCGTCTTGTCGGTTGCCATCGGTATCTCGATGGTCGTGTCCCTCACGACGACACCGATGATGTGCGCCTACATGCTCAAGTCCCGCAAGGATGAGAAACACGGCCGAATCTACGCCGCCAGCGAAAGCGTGTTTGTCTGGCTGCTGGGACGATACGAGTCGTCGCTGCGCGTAGTTCTGAGGCACCAGTGGCTTACGCTTCTGGTGACGCTCGGAACGATCGGCCTGACGGTCTACCTCTACGTGATCATCCCCAAGGGCTTCTTCCCGCAGCAGGATACGGGGCGGCTCATGGGAAGCCTGGTCGCCGACCAGGACACCTCCTTCCGCTCCATGACCGGCTTGCTGGACAAGTTTGTCGCCGAAATTCAGGAGGATCCGGCCATCGCGGGTGTGCAGGCTTCGATCGGAGGCGGCTTCGGTGGAGCGACCAACTCGGCCCGGATGTTTGTCACGCTCAAGCCGCTGGAGGATCGTCGGGCCACTCCCGACCAGGTGATCGGCCGCATCCGGGAGAAGACTTCCAAGATTCCCGGTGCTGTTCTCCTGCTTCAGTCCGTGCAGGACCTAAGGATCGGCGGGCGGGCCAGCAGTGCCCAATATCAATACAGTCTGCGAGGCGACAGCCTCAACGAGTTGAACACCTGGACGCCCAAGCTCATCGCCGAGATGAGAAGGATTCCGGGACTGGTCGACGTCAACACCGATCAACAAAACGGTGGCCTGCAAACGCGCCTCGAAATCGACCGCACGACCGCCGCCCGCCTGGGAATTTCCCTCTCGCAGATCGACAACACTCTCTACGACGCCTTCGGCCAGCGGCAGGTTTCAACCATGTACAAGTCGCTCAATCAATACCGGGTGGTGATGGAGGTCGATCAAGAGTTCGCCGAGGATCCCGACTCCCTCAAGTACGTTTATGTGAAGGGGCCGGGCGGGTCGCAGGTTCCGTTGAGCACTTTGTGTCGGATCACGTCCGCGAACTCCCCGCTCTCGGCGAACCACTCCGGGCAGTTCCCTTCCGCGACCATCTCCTTCAATCTTTCTCAAGGAGTCTCGCTCAGCCAGATCGTGCCGGAATTTGAGAAGATCTCGAATCGCCTGGGCATTCCCGAGAGCATCCAGGGAAAGTTCTCCGGGACCGCTGAAGCGTTTCAATCCTCCCTCAGCACGCAGCCGCTCCTGATCCTGGCGGCATTGGCGTCAGTCTATATCGTCTTGGGGATGCTCTATGAAAGCTACATCCACCCGTTGACGATCCTCTCGACACTTCCCTCCGCCGGAGTCGGGGCCCTATTGGCCCTGATGATTTGCGGCCACGAACTCAACGTGATGGCGTTGATCGGCATCCTGCTGCTCATCGGGATCGTCAAGAAGAACGCGATCATGATGATCGACTTTGCTTTGGAAGCAGAACGGCATCGCGGCAAATCGCCGGAAGAGGCGATCTTCGAAGCGTGCATCATGCGGTTCCGCCCGATCACCATGACGACGATGGCGGCCCTGTTTGCGGGATTACCGCTGGCCTTCGGGGCCGGGAACGGCGCCGAGCTCCGTCAACCCCTCGGGATCGCCATCGTCGGGGGACTCATCTTCAGCCAGATGCTGACCCTCTACACCACACCCGTCGTCTATCTCTACCTCGACCGATTGCGACTCCGGCTAGCGGGTAAACCTGTTCCGTTGGCTGTCCCTAAATTGCAATGGAAAGCGACGGAAGTTTATTCGTCGTAGAGCCAGTGGCGGTGCCTCAGGCTGGAATGGGAAGTCAAGTCGGCATGAGTGGCCAGCAGGCACAAAGAGCTAACAAAACCCCGGTTTGTGGCACTTGAACAGACTCTGAAGCGAATAGGGGTGAGTCGCTAAAGGAACTCAAGTCGAACGGTTTTTCAGGCAAGCGCGGACGATGCGGAGTTGTTCGTAGCTGGCGGTGCCTTCCAATCGATCGAAGGTGGGTTTCAGGCGATTCTCGTCTTCGGGGAGGAAGGCGGCGGCGATCTTTTCGAAGAGTTCTTTAGCAACCCATGGCTCCCCTTCGACAAGCCCTTCCTCGGCGATGAATTCCTCCAGATACTGGGAAACCGTTGATGGTGTGCGATTCATGGTTTGGGCGACTGATTCCACACTCTGGCCCTGTGCGAAGAGCTCGAAGGCCGTGCTCTTCGAGGTTGAGTTCTCTCGTGCCCCCCCATCCCTAGCGCTCTGCTCGAGTGGCGACTTTTGGGTCGGCGTTTCACGTGACGGAGCCGCGTCGGTGGTGAGGCCGTGCGATGCGCAGTGGGCGACGATCGCCGATACGAAGATTTCGCCGTATTGAGTGGTTTTCTTGTCGCCCACGCCGGAAATCTGCCGGAACCCGCTGGTGCTGCTGGGCCGCACACTCGCCATCTCCCGGAGGGGAGCATCGCCGAAGATGATGAAGGGGGGGACGCCGCGCTCTGTGGCCAGCGATTTGCGCAACTCGCGCAACACGTCGAACAAGCCTCGATCCACGCCCGCCCAGGAAACTTCCGCGACCCGAGAGCTCTTTGTCCCACCGGCTGAGGTTCCATTCACAGGTGCCGCCAGCAAGCGTGGCGCACCCTCTCCTTTGAGCAGCATTCGCCCGGATGTCGTGACCTTGAGGACGCCGTATTCACCCGCCTTGACGAGATAACCTTGGGCGACGAGTTGCTCGATCCAGGTGCGGATCGATTTGACATCGTGATCCCTAAGCAGACCGTAGGTGCTGAGTTTATCGTGGCCGCTGGAGAGAATTTTTTCGATGCGCGACCCGACGAGGACCTTGCTGACATGATCGGCCCCGTAGTTCTGCTCGACACGCACCACGCAGGAAAGGATCTTCTGCGAGAGGATCAGCGGGTCGGCGATTTGGGCGACTTCACCCAGGCAGATGTCGCAGGCCCCGCACGCTTCGTCGCTGCCAGGTTGGCCGAAATATTCGACAATCGCGCGATGACGGCAGGTGGCCGACTGGCAGAAGCCCTCCATGCCGGCGAGAACCTGCTGGGCCGTCTTTTGCGCTTCGGGGGGAAGATCGGATTGAAAGCGTCGCCAGAGGGCGAAATCGGCTCCCGAATGGAAGAGCCAGCACTCCGCCTCAAGGCCGTCGCGTCCAGCACGGCCGCTCTCCTGTTGGTAGGCTTCCAGCGATTTAGGGGCACCGGCATGGATGACATAACGGACATCGGATTTGTCGATCCCCATGCCGAAGGCGACGGTGGCGACAATGATTTCAGCCCGATCGTTCAGGAACGCGTTCTGATTGGCGTGTCGATCCTCGTCGACCAACCCGGCATGGTAGGGAAGAGCCTTGAACCCCTTGCCACGGAGCATGGTGGTGACTTCGTCGACATCCTTGCGGCGGGGACAGTAGATCACCCCCGACTCACCGGGATGCCGCTTGATGACAGCGAGGATCTGCGCATCGCGATCGGTCCGAGGCACCACCCGGTAGACGAGGTTGGGGCGGTCGAACGAGCCGACATGGTAGAGCGGGGATTCGATGTGCAACTGGGCGGCGATATCGCGGCGAACCTCGCCCGTTGCAGTGGCGGTGAAGGCGTGGACGGGGACACCGGGGAAACGAGTTTTCAGTTCCCGAAGCATGCGATACTCGGGACGAAAATCATGCCCCCAGTCGCTGATGCAGTGAGCCTCGTCGATGGCGATCAGCGACAAGGAGACTTGTTCGAGAAAGCCGAGCATCTTGCCGCTCATCAGCCTCTCGGGAGAAAGATACAGCAACTTGAGTTCGCCCGTACGAATTCCGTGGGCCACCTCCTGTCGTTCCTGGGGGGAAGAACCACTGTGGACGGCCGCCGCGGCGACCCCGACTTCTCTGAGCGAAGAAACCTGGTCGAGCATGAGCGAGATCAGCGGCGAGACGACGATCGCCAGACCCGGTTGAAGCAACGCGGGGATCTGGTAGCAGAGCGACTTCCCTCCGCCGGTGGGGAGGACGACGACACTGTCGCGGCCATCGAGCAAGGCCTCGATCACTTCGCTTTGCAGTGGGCGGAAATCGTCGTAGCCCCAAAGCGACTTGAGCAATCGCCGGGCTTCGGGAAGACGCGATTTCGTGGAGGAGCACCTGGGATGGGCGACTTCCACCGGGACGAGATTGCTCTGAAAGTCTGCCTCCACCAGCCCTTCAAAATCACCAGTCATGCAGTCAATCCCTTCCCCGAACACGTGAGCGATGAAATCCCGTGCAACGGCTCCCTCGCAGCTGCTGGATTCAACCACCCCGCAAGAGTGATTTCCGCCATCCGCGCAGTCTAACGCCGTGAGCAGAGATTTCCCTGGGTGGAGATTGAGCTTGCCGCATCTTGACGCTGGACTGCGATTTTTGCCTTGTCGTTGGAAGTGTCGAGTATTTTCCGAGAAGGGATTTATGCAATGTTTCGGATACGCGTAGCCGGTGAAGCCGTTTCCGATGTGATCCAGCACGCAGGGTGGTTTTGGCTTCATCAAGAGGAGCAAGTCTTGCCGAAGGACGATGACGTGCCAAGGCGGGCCGGAAGACATCCCGACGAGCAGCGTCATGTGAGGCGTGCTTTGCCGAAGGATTCGTTTGCAAGGATGAATCGATTTCAACGATTCGGGGATCTCTCATGCATGGCGTCGATTTCGTCACTGTAGGAAAACTCGTCAGCGTACTCACCTGCGGGAGATTAACGTTCCCGTTTACCAAGTCAGCTGCCTGTTGCCTGGTCGTTTGCGCTGGCCTGGCGGAAAATTCACAGATGGGTACGGTTCAAGCTGCGGATCGGAATCCCAATGAACCGGGGTGGCTGCCGGTGGTGGTGGCGACAGGACCCTTGCGAGCGCAGATCGATGCGACACCCATGGAGGATCGCCCGTATCGTCCGCTTCATTTTTACGGGAACACGGTTCGCCGGGTCCACTATCGTGGAACTCCGATCCCTCGCATCGGCGAGGTGATGGCGCTGCCGGTGCGGGTCGTTGGTGGCAACCCGGGGGCCAATCAATCCGAAAGCCCTCGCGAACGCCGCGCCTCTTCCCGGAAACGATGAGACGGGAAGAGTCTACAAAAAGAATCTCAAGATCGGGTCTCGCCAACCAGCTACTTCTTCAAAGAGATCATCAACCTGTTTGAGCCGACCTGCAATTCGTGCCTCTGATCGGTCGATGTGTCCATGAAGTACTTGGGCGGGATATCCGTGGGTGTCTTCCCGTTCACCGCCGCCTTGAGGCAGACGATGTATCCCCCCGACGGCATAGTGCCTGGAATGGTGAACTGTCCATCCTCCCCCGCTTCCGCCTCGGCGATCTTACCCAGTTGATCAGAATAGAAGATCAAACCCACCGGACCGGTGGGGGAGCCGTCCAGTTCCACCACGCCACTCACCGTTGCGTTGGAAACCACTTCGGGCACCCCACCGCAGCCGGACAAACCCACGACCATTCCCCATGCTAGGATCGCCACTCCCGCCCATCCGAGTGCATGGGCAGACGGAGCGGGAATGGATTGCGATTGATCAAGAAGAGTCATTCCTACCTCACGAAGGTCAAAAAACGGACGGGTGCCGAATCTGGCACTCCAGCGATCATTCGCGCGGGAGATCCCCCCTCATTCCGGAGAGGCAGTGTTGCCGTCGGCCCGGTCGCTTAACCAGCGGTAGACCTGCTTATCCATATTCTCGCTGAGCAGTCTTACAGCGCCATCCGCGAAGACGAAGTGCGTGCCTCCGACATGGTCGCTTCCGAAATTGGCGTCGTTGTCATCCCATGTGGCCGAATCAATGTTTTTATTCATATGGGAAGTCGTATTGCGACAGGCATGCCAGCCCCAACGATATTGGTGGCTCGTCAATGATTGCTGGACGGTTCTCTTCTCACCGATGGCGAACACATTGGAGGTCCCGTCGGTGACGTCCCTCATTTTTAGATTGCTGTTCTGGTTAAACAGTCCCTTCCATTGAGCGGCTACGGTGCTGTTCGTCTGGCCGGTACCGGCGGAGACCGCGTAGTCGCCATAGGCGGTGTTCCCTCCTGCCGTGGAAGGCCTGGGCTTCGAGGGACAAAAGTAGGATGAAACGGGTGCCTTCGCCGCATTGTTGTTGTTGGCGTGATCTACTGGCTGGTTGAAGTCCCATTGCTGATAGAGTGGACCCTGGTCAATATAGGGAAGGATAAATACAAAAGTATTGATCATCGTGTAGTTCGTGGTTGAGCGGGTCTGGTTCACACTGCCGGGTGGGAACACATTATGGGTATCATGGTAGTTGTGAATGGCTATGCCTAGTTGTTTCAGATGGTTCTTGCACTGGGTTCGGCGGGCCGCTTCTCGGGCTTGTTGGACGGCAGGCAACAACAGTGCGATCAGAATTGCGATGATCGCAATGACAACTAGCAGTTCAATCAAAGTGAATCCACGACGAGGGCGCGAAGTGTTCATAGGATTTCCTCAGATCTTGCGAAGGGACAGGTGGGGAAGTGACAATGCGATAAACTTGGAAAGGAGTTACTTCGATGAAAGGGGAGTCGAATGTCAGCAACGGCACCATAGAGAAGCGGACATCAGATTTGTGTTGAACTCACAATGACTGCTGTTCTGCGATGTATTGTGAATGCAATGATGTCAAGCTGTAGATGTGCAACCTAAATGACATTCTAAAAAATCAATGGAACATTGACTGAAAGTCGATTAACCGCACCACTAGGAGATATTGAGTCAATGCGGTTGGAGTTGGCCTGTGATGCATAGAGTTGAGAGGTGTCCAAGAAACTTTTTTCAAGTCCGACGAATCGACAGCCACTTATATTGCGTTTCGCTTATGATTCTGTCATTACAACAATGCGGAAAAGGTTTTCGATTTTGCGTCACACACCTCAACAGTGACTCCAGTCGCTAGTGGATCTACCAATGCGGCATGTGGCTCTACTTGTCGAGACATCAAGAACCTATGGCCGAGGTCTTCTTCGTGGTGTTCACAGATATGTCACCGAGCATGAGCCTTGGTCGATGTACCTGGAGTTGCGGGCGTTGGATTCGCGTGCGCCGGCGTGGCTCTCCCGTTGGAAGGGAGACGGCATTCTGACTCGAACCAGTTCGGCGACAATGGCTCAGGCGATCAGCCGAGTCGGGGTGCCGACTGTGGAACTGCGGGCGACCAAGTTGAATACTCCCTTTCCGTTTGTCGGGGTGGACAACGTGGCGTTGGGGGAAATGGTCGCGGATCATCTGTTGGAGAGAGGCTTCCGCCACTTCGGCGTTTACGAATTGGATGTGGAGGATTACTTCGCGGAGCGGCGAGAGACTTTCATTTCAGCGATCGCTCGGGCCGGTTATGGGGTCGACATTTTTCGCGCGCCGCATCATCGAGAGCACCCCCGGGAATGGGAGAGACATCAAGACCTTCTTGTGAAATGGCTGTTGAGCCTGCCGAAACCGGTGGGCCTCATGGCGTGTACGGATCAATTGGGATACTGGTTGCTTGATGCGTGCCAGCGGGCGGGCATCCCGGTGCCCGAGCAGGCCGCAGTGGTCGGGGCAGAGAATGACGAAACACTCTGCACCATGACAACTCCGCCGTTGTCGAGTGTCTGCTACGATGCCGAAGGAATCGGCTATCAGGCCGCACGCTTGCTGGATCTTTGGATGCGCGGCCATGAACCGGCGCGCGATTCGTTGTTGATCCCCCCCCTGGGAGTGGTGAGTCGTCAATCCTCGGATGTCATGGCGATCGACGATCCCGAAGTGGCCAACGCGGTGCGATTCATCCGCGAACATGCCTGCCAGGGGATTGATGTTGCGGCGGTGCTGAAGCGTATCCCGCTGTCACGAAGCACGCTGGAGAGGAAGATGCGCGCCATTCTGGGGAGATCGCCGAAGGAGGAAATCCTGCGGGTTCAATTGGCTTCGGCCCGTCGATTGTTGATCGAGACGGAACTCTCGCTGGAAATGGTTGCCTCGCGGACTGGTTTTTCCTCACCACAGTATTTCTGCACGGCGTTTCGAGGAGCTGAGGGCTGTACTCCGGGATTTTTTCGCCGTCAGCAGAGATTGCGGTGAGTATATGATGAACCTCCGGAAATCAGCCTGCCTCAGTCGATTGAATGAGGGCACTGCACGCAGGGGTTTAAACTTTCCCTGACGGTTTTCCAGTACCAATCACCAAGGCCGCCACCGATCATCGCCCAGGTCATCTCGTCGCAATGGAGGAATATCATCCCGGATCTTCCGCGAAGGCTGGTTGATCTCTTCATTCCCCCCGACTGAGGTGGGCCATCAGACGAGACGTTCGCGAGCGGTGCCGTTCCATCTGCGGTGGAGGGTGGGCGGTGCCGGAAAAGGATGTTCGCCAGGCGGGTCGGATCCTCTTCGGTGATATCGACAAAGGAATCGATTTGTCTCAACACCCCTTGGTGAGGGTGTTTCCGGCTGGCCTCGACAGCGACCCCAAGTCCTGTCTGCCGACGCCAGTTATAACAGCGAAGCGGCCCGCCGGAGGTTGCTCAATCGCGGCATCACACCCCACATCCGCAAGAGGAACACCGAACATGGAAGCGGGTTGGGAAAGGTTCGGTGGGTGGTGGAAAGGACAAACAGCTGGCTGGGCGGCCTGCCGCGGTTCCGTATCCGCTACGACCGCCACCAGACGATCATCGACGCCTGGAACCACCTCGCCCTGGCCGCCCTCTGCCACGGCGTACTGACCAGGCAGGCCGCATAGCCCATGAATAAAAGCATGGTTTTTTGTCAGCCTCAAAGCGAATTGGCGAATGATGGACGTTCAGAGTCAAGCCCGTGCCTTGGGCTGAGTTGCCTGCGACACGGCGAAAGTGTCTGGCTAAGTCCGCCGACTTTCCGTTTTTGAACTGGGATTCATGTCACTCTTGATCGTCAGAGTCATTGTAGGAAAGACAATAACTGCAACTTGGCGGCTGAAGGGGACGCCTAACTGAGAAACCGTAAGTATAGACTGATACCAAGAGTCCAAACTTATATGACGCTTTTTCGCCGCACAAGATTTCTACTGATTTTCGATATCCTGTTCTGGTCTTCTCGCTGATTGCAACAATCTTGACGACATGGTGCTTATAGAATCCAAATAGTGGATTGTGCTTGTAGCCGATGCCGCCATATGTTTCCAACAGCGGGATGGAGAAGGCGGTGAACAACACGGCGTTGGTGTAGATGGGGACTGCAAGAACGCAGGCAAGCAATGTGATGCGGAAGGATGTTCGCCACATGTTGCAACTTTCAGTAAAAGTCTTGTGCGCATTCCAATTGGAAATATCGCACTGCGTGCCGTGTTCGCATCCGCATTGGGAAAAACAAGGCAAACATGTTTTCTGGGATCTTCGACGCGATACTTCAAGTTGCGATTCGTACGAGGTGACGGATCAACGCGTTCACTCATCACGCGGCAGCAATGGAATTGGTCTGTAATTAACGCCAGGAGAAGCGCGGGGAAACTCGCACCGATCCCGGATCCGGCCGCGACTACTTGAGGATCTGGGGCAGCGCTGTCTTCAAGTCCTGCACGGTGGCACTGCGGTTCACCACCCGTCCGCTGCGATCGGTGAGGATCATCGTGGGGAGCGTGATCACTCCCAACTGCACAGCGGCGGGGCTTTCCAGGCCGCCGGGCTCGAAAATCTGAGGCCACCGCATCTTGTTCTCGACCCGGAACTTGTTGATCTCCTGGGGCGACTTGTCGACATCGAGGCAGACGCCCACGATTTCAAAGCCTTGGGTGCGATACTGCTCATACATTGCCCGAAGCTGCGGGAGATCCGCCGCGCAGGGCTGGCACCAGGTGGCCCAATAGATCACCAGCACGGCTTTGCCGCGCATCTGGGCCAGGTTGAGACTGCCACCATCGAGCAACGGGCCAGCCAGCTTGAGGGGTTGACCATTCAACTGGATGCGATTGACGGCACCGGCGGCCCGCTTGCCGGCGATGGATTGCGGCTGTGACGACGCGAGCTTGCCGTACCAGCCCACCGCTTCCTTGACGCGGCCATTGAATTCCTCGGTGATGGCGAGTTGCAGCATGGCCTCGCCGGCGTCTTCAGAATCCGGGAAAGTTGCGATGAATCCTTCAAGACTCTCCAGCCAGGCCTTCTGGATGTCGGCCCGCTTGGCCTCGGTGCTGGCGTTCATCTCGACGCTGTACTGCGAGAGCATGCGACGATAGGTGATGTAAGGCACAAGGGGAGACGAAGGCGAATCCTTTTTGATCGCGGCTTCCATCTCCTTCAGGCGATCGAGGTTGTCGCCCGCCTGGCCGGTTTGAATGGCGGCGGCGTAGCCGTCGGTGAGCTGTTGCATCCACTGCTCTTTTTCCTCGTTCGAGCCTGCCGTCTTCACCAACTGGGAGAGCAGCTCCACGCGTGCGGCGTTGAACTTGGCCATAGCCTCGGGCGTGGAGGTGAGTGTGGGGGCGGCAGCGTCGAGCTTTTGCAAACGATCTAACAGAGCCTGCATCTCGGGCGAGACATTCGAGGAGGTGGCATCGGCGGAAACCAGCAGCGGTTGCATGAGGGCACCACCGGCGATGGTGATGGAGTCTCCGCCAATCGGTTCTGGAATCTGTGTCAGCTTCCAGACATCGCCAATCCGCACCAGTTCCCCCAGTTGCACGAGCGTGGTTTTGCCACCGCCCGTATCCACGATGCACATGGCGTTCTCATAGACTTGGAGATCGGATTCGGCCTTGCCGTCGTCGGCGGGGATCATGCCGGGCATCAGGGCGTCGAAGCGAACCCAGGTCGATTTGGGATTCAGATCTTTCGACTTGGCAAGGATCCGGCGAACTTTGGCTTCGGGTTCGGAGACGTTTTCCAGGATCTTCTTTTGGAGAGCCGCATTGACACCGAGCGTCCGCAGATCGGCCTGGTTGACAAGGAGTGTTTCCAGAAGTGCGGTGTCGCCGGTGGTCATCGCCTTGATCGCCTCGCGCGAGGCTTCGGAGGCCGAGAGCGATTTCCACGCGTCGACCTTGCCGTCTTCATTCTGATCGATCCCCCAGCGACTGCCGCCGAGGTTCACATAGCGGAATTGATCCGGCTTCTCGTTGAAGTTGGCGTCGATGTCGCGGTAGACCTCGATCCCATGGTTGTAATACCGCCATTGGTCGACCTTGTTGTCGCCGTTGGTGTCCATGAACCTGCGGAGCAGTTGGCCTTGGGCACCGAGAACCACATAGCCGGAAGTTTTGCCGACACGCTCCACCGTCACCTGGCATTTTTCGACATCTGCCGGGGCGGGAACTTCGAAATCGACATCCTTTTGACGGGGAGCATAGGCCTGCAGAATCTGTTTGGCCGTCACCTGGGCCATGGCTTCCCGGGCGGAGAAGACGCCAATGGACGCGAGTCCCAGCACCAACGCGGCTTTGCCCAGCAGCTTCATTCTTCCGCCACCGCCGCATGCTTGCTCAGCGGTGAAGTCGCTTCCTGAATTCGCGGAATTTGGCTGCGAAAAAGACGGTCGTGGCTGGCACTGCTCGCACATCCGTGTCGACTCCATTCCAACCCGCACATGGCCGCCAGCTCTTGAAAAGAGCCAGCCGGGTTGCTGTTACCAAGAATGAAAAATGATGTGGGAAGGCGATGCGTGGGCGAACATCCGTCTCGCCGTCGCTCCTCCCCGACCTCTGGAAAAGTAGCAGAAACGCGAAAAAGTGTCATGCCAATTTCCGGGATCCTTCCCGAAGTTCTCAGCTTGCGCGAACCACAAAGGGATCAAACGGGTCGTTTTCGAAGACTGGGCAAATGAGTGGTCATCGAAAGCCAGGAGCGCTCAGGAGTCAGCATTTCCATCAGTAGAGGATGGCATGGGTGGCCCGCTGGAGCTGACTTTGGCCCGCCGACAGCGTTCGCTGCAGAACTTAACCTCGGCCCACACCTGTTCCCATTTCTTCCGCCACGCGAACTCCCGGCGGCAGACAACACAAATTTTGGTGGCCAAATCTCGGTGGTGGGTCATGTTTGTTTCCTTGTGAGTCGCGTCGGTCGGGTGCCCGGTTCCCACACACTTCGCGCGTTCCCTTGCCAATTCTAGCCCGTCCGGGTCGAATACCATCCGAAGCAGCACTTCACTTGCGCCCATAGCTCAGCTGGATAGAGCATCGGATTTCTAATCCGACGGTCAGTGGTTCGAATCCACTTGGGCGTATTCTGGTTTCCTGACGCATTTTCTCGCAGGGTTTCAGATGCAGTTCTGCGATCGAAACGATCAGCATGGCACCGTGGCGGCCAGGTGAGGAGGATCGGTCATGGCGGACAAACAACTTGCACCTCGCTCGCCCGTGGTGGAGATCCTCCGCAAGAAGACACCCTCCGAAAAGCTGTCTCAGGCCTTCGCAATGTGGGACTTCGCCATGGTAATCATGCGGTCGTCGATTCGGCGGGATCACCCCGATTGGTCTAACGAGGAAGTTCAGAGGGAAATCTTTCGTCGAGTCCGCCGAAGGACTGCCCCATGAAAGAAAGAGATCTTCTGAAAAAGGTGGTTGACACCTTCGACAAACTCTCCATTCGTTACTTTGTGACAGGAGGAATGGCGGCGATCGCCTACGGTGAACCCCGCTATACCAGCGACATTGATGTCTTGGCTGACATCCCTTTGGAAGCCATTCCCGGATTGATCAGCGAGTTTCCCTTCCCCGAATACTATGTTTAAGAGCACACCATTCGAGCAGCCATTGAACAAAGATTTCAGTTCAACATCCTGCATCCCACGTCCAGCCTCAAAGTGGATGTCATCATTCCCAAGGACAACGCGTACGATCGGTTGAGGATCTTGCGCTCGGCTCAGCTTGAATTGGAGGACGGCCTGTCGGGATGGTTCGCTTCCCCAGAAGATGTGATCGTGAAGAAGTTGCAGTTCTTTCAGGAAGGAAGATCGGAGAAGCACCTTCGGGACATCGCCAGCATGCTGCTCATCCGTGAACAACTGATCGATCGGGACTACATCTCTCGATGGGCAAGTCAATTTGGTGTGGCAGCCGAGTGGGAGGTCGTCCTCGCCCGGGTCAACAACAGCGCCGAAGGGCCGCACGTGTGAGGCTGATGCATTTCATCAAGGAGTGATCATGGCCTATGAACGCTGGATGGCGAGGGTGCATGGTTTGGAGACCAGCAGCACGGAGGCGGCTCAATGGATGAGGCATGCCAATCCCTGGAGTGTCTGGACGCGGGTGCCGCTGCTGCTTGTCTGGATTGTCGTGGTGTGGAGCAGGGTGTGGCTGGGCTGGTGGTCGCTCATTCCCATCGCGTTGACACTGCTCTGGACGATCTATAATCCGCGCGCCTTCCCCGTGCCCAAATCCACCCGATCGTGGGCATCTCGGGCTGTGCTGGGGGAACGGGTCTGGATCAATCGCGGCCAGATCCCGATTCCGCCCCATCAACAGTTCGCCGCCCAGTTGCTGGCCGGGATCGCTGCGGTGGGCCTGCCGTTCCTTGTGTGGGGACTTGTGACCTTGGAAGTCTGGCCGACCGCTTTGGGGGCAGTCATTGCCATCGGTGCGAAGCTGTGGTTTTGCGACCGCATGGTCTGGCTCTACGACGAGATGTCGCCCCGCCACCCCGACTACGCCCAATGGCTGTATTGAAGGCTGTTGACTCCGCTTGTTGGCCGATGAGTGGCCCAAGCGGCGAGTCATGCCCCGCAAAGTTTGCCCCGTTGGCAATCTCTACGGCTTTTGCGAGATCCTCGATCCGCTGGGCTGAATTTCCGGACTCGATGCTGGGCGGCTGCCGATACTGAGCGGAGCAGCCCCTCGCCGTCCGGGAGTCCCGCATGCCGCCGCGATTCAGGCCCGCTCAAAATCCCGCCGCCCGCGCCGTGCCCACGGCTCAGCCATCGACCCACATCGAGGGCTTTGTCGCTTATCTGCAAGGGGAGTGCGGGCTGGCGAAGAACACGGTCGTGGCCTATGAGCGGGACATCAAACGCTTCGGCGATTGGTTCCAGGAATCGAACGTCGCCCGCATCACCGATGTCACGCTCCAGGATCTTTCCGGCTACCTGCGGTTCCTCCACGAACTCCAACTGGCCACCAGCACCATCGCCCGGCATCTCGTCTCGCTGAAGATGTTCTTCCGCTATCTGATGCTGGAAGGGATTCTCAAGGAGAGCGTGGCCGATCTGCTCAACTCGCCCAAACTGTGGGAGCATCTGCCCAAGGTGCTCAGCGAGGAGACGGTCAATAGGCTGCTCGACGCCCCTTCGCCGCAGGATCCTAACCCTTACCGCGACCGGGCGTTATTAGCATTACTCTATGCGACGGGCTGCCGGGCGAGCGAAGTGTGTGGGTTGACACTACGCGACCTGCAGCTCGACGAGGGCTATTGCCGGTGCTTAGGGAAGGGGAACAAGGAGCGGATGGTCTCGCTCAACCCGGTGGCCATCGCGGCCGTGAAGGTCTACTTGGCCCGCGAACGCTCGCCTCGTGCGGGGAACGCTCCGGACAGCCCGCTGCTCACCAACCGCGCGGGAAAGTCGATCGACCGGATCACGGTCTGGAAGCTGGTGAAACGCTACGCCGCCCGCATCGGCGTCAGCAAAGAGGTGACGCCCCACACGCTGCGGCACACCTTCGCCACCCACATGCTGGCCCACGGAGCCGAGATCCGCGCCCTGCAGGAACTCCTCGGCCACGCCAGCATCCGCACCACGCAGATCTACACCCACGTGG
>PNLE01000043.1 GCA_013822855.1 Planctomyces sp. | reverse complement strand
ACTCCGGGCGAACTGGCGGAGTTGGACAACCAGCCAAGCCTGTTGCTTGTCGAAATCTGCCCGAGTGTCGGAGATCGGCGTAAGAGTCGTATCGCTGACCGATCCCTCTCGCCGCATGACTCGGGCTTCCAGTGCATCCGCCAACTGGTTCAGCCAGCGGCTCGTGGTCTGGTGCTTCGGTCGGACATGGCCCGCTGCGAGAAGGCGACCTTCAAGCACTCTGGCCGCAGCGAGAATCGACGTTCGAGCCTCTCCAAACGATCGACGCTTCCATCGCCACGCCTGCACTTCGGCAGCCAGATAGCGACGTTGAAACCAGACAAAACCACCCACAGCCGCGACGGTAGACAACAGAAAAACGTGCTCCCAGATCTTCCTCAATGTGGCCAGCACAAGACCACCCATCTGTTCGAGCAGCGTTGGCTTCGGGGCCAGGACCGGATAGCCGGGCGTGGATTCGATAGTCAGCCACCAGTTGAGTCCGGCGTGAACCTCCACCCAGACATGCACATCGTCTTTGAGGATCGGCGTGTGCTTCAAACGGTAATCATACCTCTCGTCCCGAGCGTAAAGGCCAGTGACCAGACGCGATGGATAGCCGGCCGCACGCAACAGCAGAGCCGTGGCACTCGCGAAGTGGTAGTCGCTACCTCGTTGAGAGTCGAAGAGGAACCATGCGGGCACATTGGTGCACCCCAAAGGTGGCCTGGCTTCGAGATCCACGGTGTGGTGCTGACTCACATAGTCACGAATGGCCGCGATCTGACTCCAACCACGATCGTGCCCCTTCGTGATCTTGTCCGCGAGTTCTTCGATCTTGTCCAGAAATTCATCCTGGGGCATCCCCAGATACTGCATCGCACCGGCGGGAAACGAGGGATTGCTTCTTGCGAGAAGCCGCTCATCGATCGCCGCCGACTGCAAATGGATCACGGTCAAGTCCGGGATCCGTTCGCGATCCAGCCGCAAACGTCCGGGGGAAGCCCAGCGGTAGAACGAAGGATCGGTCAATTGGTCGATCATCACCCCCTCCAATCCCGGTGGTGAAGGGATCGAGTTCGTGTCGAGTTGCACGAGCTTGACCGCGTGGAGTTCGCTGGAAGCGAACAACCGGGGGCGGGTCTCAACGGGAAGGAGATACCACGGCTTGCCTCCCACCTCCCGAATCGTGGCGTTCGCAGCAGCAAAAGTCGGTTCACCTTCGGGTTGCCAAAGCACACCATCGAAATCGGCGAATGTCTCTAGCGAGAGATGTAACGGAACCCGCCCGACAACGAAGGCCAGGGCATCGCTGACGATGTTGAGCGGCGGTTTGATTTCCTTTGACTGTGGCTCGCGCAGGGTCGAGAACGGTCGGCCACCCGCTTGGGACTTCGACATCTTGCGTTCGGCGGAAGAACGAAACTGGCGCGGCAAGGCGATGGCCCGATCCTGGTTTTTGGGAAGGATCGGTTCGCTGTAGGTGTCGTCGAAAAGGTCGTACAAGCTGGGGTCGTGCGAAGTCATGAATGGCGCATCGTCGATAGGCGCAAAGCTCTTGACGTTCTCACTCCCGGCAATGACGGCATCTCCATCATTGACCCCTCCCCTCGCCCAGAGACTCGACTCCCCTGTGCCGCCGGAACTTGGGAGTAAGCCGGGCAGGCCACGGGCCGCTTCGGTGAAGCCCAGGGGGATCATGGCCATGGCAATGACCACGAAGAAGGGCACAATCAGCGTCCAGCGGCGGGGGAACCGCTTCTCGGCGGAAGAAACGAGATGCGTGGCCAAACCTTCCCAATGACGTCCCATCAGCCACCAGATGCCGACCGCCAGATATCCCAGGACGAAGAGCTGCAACCACCATGGCTTACCCAGTGCCGCCGAGAAAAGGAGCAGGAAAGTCGCCATGACCACCGCCTGACTTTTTTCGCCAGACCAAACACTGCAGGCGGCCAGCGCCAGCACAGCCGACTGCAACCCCAAAAGCAGCAGCAATTCCAGCGGCAGCCAAAGGCCCAGATAGCCCCGAACGATGAGTTCCACTCCCCAAGCCACTCCGGCCATCGACCCGACCACCGCCAGCGAATGCTCTTGGCTCGAACTCCCTGAAGAACGGTGGCTTCGCATGAAAGGCCCAATAGCCATTCCTGCAAGAATCGCCGCCAGAAACTTCAGGAGGGCGATTCCAAATGACAAGCCCGCCGATCGCTCGGGTTCCCCGAGGACGAGTTCAAAGGTCACGATCGACAGGATGACAAGCAGCGACGTCAATCCCGTGCCGAGCCATCCGCTACCCGGCATGGCACACCTTCTTCCAGGCTCGCTGGAATTGCGTACCCAGATCCGGCTTCAGATCGAGCCAGATGGCCTGGCGGCAAGCGTCGTCGTGGGCATGGTGATCGTCGCATCGATGTTCACCACACGTGCGGATGACGATCATGCGCCCAGCTACCTCGTGATGAAGATGCGAGCCTTGAACGCTCTTGTCGGTAACCACAGCCAGATGAAAGCCACCGCGATGACAGGCATGTCCGACATGACTGGAGTCGTCGGTCGGTTTCAACCGCGCGAGGGCATCCAAGAGCTTGCGTCGGCCTGTCGTTCCGTGTTCCACGGTCAAGAGTTGCCCCCCTGCCCGGCAGCTGACGGCACTGTTGGCGTCCAGGTAGGCCACGCTCAAACTCGCGGCGATCCGCACTGCCCAGTTGAGCGAGGAATTCACCGGATTCCCACTTGAGGTGTGAATCGATTGATCCGTGGGAAGATCGATCTCGACACGCGATTGAATCGAGGCCTGCCGTTCGATGGCGATCATCCGGCCATGCCTGGCAGTCTGTGCCCAGTGCACTCGACGCAGCGAATCGCCTTGACGAAACAGACGCGTCCCCAGCAAATCCCCTTGATCCCCCGCGCGACGATCGGTGAAGACTTCGGAAGTGGGATGCACTTCGGAGGCATCCAGCAGCGAAGCCAACGGCAGGATTCGCGGCCAGACCAGCAGTCGATTGGAAACTGCCAGAGGTCGCGAGGCCGAACGAAAGCCAAAAGGAAAGGCCGATTCAATTTTCAATGGGTCTTGCGGGTAGTCGCCGCGAACTTCGGGAGTCCACTTCCAAGAGAATTGCGAGCGGGAGGCTCCCCGCACCAAAGCCAACGAGGCCCGGAGATGCCCATCTCCCGAGGCTACTGTCGTTGCTTCAGATTCGAGTGAGGGTGGCATCGAAACCACCAACCCCCAGACAGGCCACGGCCAGCGATTCGTCACTGTCAAAGTGACATCGACCGGTTCCCCCTCGCTGGTGCGTGTTTGTCCGAATTCCAGATCCCCGGAGACCCCCCACATGCTGAGGTAGGGCCAAACATATCCCAGAGCGAGAACGAGCAAGACGCCCACCACTCCCACCAATGAAAATGGATTGAGCCAGATGGCACAGGCAATCGCGGCAGCCATCGCCAACCCAAGGAAAGCCAACGGTTGCTTCACCCAATAGACCCAACGATTCGCCCAAGGGCAGAAATCGTAGGTCAGCAATTTCTGGAGAAATCCGGAGGCCGAAAGGAGACAGCGACCAAACACTTTTGACTCCCCTCGAAAAAGCCCAGATTCAAAAGCGATCGCCTATTGAGCCAAGCGACTCCCCCAGACAATTCCGGGGCCATGCTTCTTCAGCAAAACCACTGGTGCAGTCGTTTTTCAATTATCCTTGCATTACGAGAACATTCAATATCCCGCAGCTTCAGAATGCGTAAATTCGCGATAAACTCTTTTGCTACAACGACATAATCACTCGACAATGCAACTGTTGAAGTATTCCTCCCTGTGAGATCCGTGGCTTTCTCCACGAGTCGCCCAGCCTCGGAATTGAGCCTGCTTTGAGGCAAATCGCCTCGCAAAAAGTGGCTATGTCGCTATTTAACGATGTACAAAAGTTCGTCCATCCCGAAAAAAGGCCTGCCAGCTTTTGAAGAGATCTGCTATTCCGCAGGCGATCTCCAAAGTCGCACAGGAAGCGCATGTCCCGTATCCATCGAGCCATGGTCGGCACGAATCCGGTCGCAGAAACTCAGCGGACAATCCGGAGTCCAGGGCTGGATGCCCTCCGGGCTGGCGGTGCGCTGCTGGTCATACTGCTGCATGCCGCCATTCCTTATCTTCATGAACCGATGCCTGGCCTGGCCTGGCCCGCCAGATCGTCCGAGAGCTCCACTTTGGCCGATGCCACTTTTTGGTGGGTCGAATCGTTCGTGATGCCGCTCTTCTTCTGCTTGAGTGGCTATGGCTGCTGGCTCAGCCTCAGCAATCGCGGTCCCCTCCCCTTTCTGCACGCCCGATGGAAACGCTTGGGCGCCCCGCTGATGGCGGCTGGCTGCGTGATCCTGCCCATCGAGTTGTACCTGTGGATTGGCGGCTGGGTGCTCAGCGGAGAACTGGCAGCCATCAAGCTGCGAAGTCTCAAGCTCACCGGCTATTACGCCCAAGCCTGGGGACTGAGCCACCTCTGGTACTTGCAGTACCTCTTGATCATCAGCGTGGGTCTGGGACTCTTGTCGGCCGCCAAGTCCTTTTTCCACAAGCCCTCAACAAGCAATTTCTTCTTCGATACGCGGCAGCGACCTCTCACAGCACTTCAATCGTTCGGCGCGGGGGGAGTGCTATTCACAGCAGTTGTCGCCACCTTGACATGGCGACCCGAAGTCGTGTTGGAGTTCCAGCATGGGTTCATCCCCGACACCGCCAAGCTGGCTTATTCGGCCGAATTCTTTTTGGTTGGCGTGCTCATCGCCCGAATGGGAAACCATGGCTTCCCCAAAAGAACAGACATTGCCGCCCTGCTCTTTGTTCTCGCCATGATCTGCACGATCGGCATACAAGCCGTGCTTCACCGAACAGAAACGTTCCCATCAATCGTGGAACCGAATCTCTTTGAACAGCGGCTTTTCCAAGGAACACTGCTCGCGCTCACCGCCACCTGCTGGACATTGGCCTGCTGGAGCGGCGCGCTCCTGGTGACGCGCCTGCCCAACACAATCAGCAGGTTGGCGGCCGCATCGTTCTGGATCTATCTCGCGCATCATCCGGTGGTGGCCGCGTTGGAGATCCTTTTCGTCCGCACGAACCTACCCGCGACTTGGCAATTTCTCCTCGTCGGATCTTTGACGCTGGCTGTCTCCTGGTGGAGCTACCACGCCCTTGTGGAAGGAACCTTCATCGATCGCTTTCTCAACGGCCAATCGTCTCCCGCGCCGCAGCCAGCCGCGGTGCCGACATCCATCCCGGCCAATGACAGAAAAGCGGCCTGACAAGAAGTTGTCCGCCAGGGCCTCATATCAGGCCGTCGGTTGTCCACAGGGCACGACCTGCAAATGGGCCGCTGCCGAGTGCCCCAGATTCAGGTTCTTCCCCGCCAATTTAATCGCCACAATCCCGGCTTCCAAACTGTTCTGCTCGACTTCTCCCAACGCGCCGATCTCCACACCGGATTCCGTGAGGAACCTCAGGAAGGCCGGATCCTGATTGACCACCCGGCTGATCCGGAAACGGCCACCGGCAGGAACCTCCGCCAAGGCCATAGCGGCCTCCTCGGAACCGCGCATCACACCATCGGAAGCCGGAATGGGATCGCCATGCGGGTCGGCCGCCGGCCAGCCGAGAAACTCGTCGATCCGCTCCACAAGAAAATCGCTGACGGCATGCTCCATGTGCTCGGCCTCCTCATGCACCTGATCCCACGTCAGCTTCAGCGTTTCGACAAGGAAGAGTTCGATAAGCCGATGCCGCCGCAACACCCTCAAGGCCAGCGCGCGGCCCGTCTCGGTGAGTGCGACGCCACCATAAGGTCGATATTCCGCCAGGTTGGCCTCGCTGAGCGTTTTCAACATGCTGGTGACGGAGCCCGGCGAGACATCCAACTCCGCGGCGAGCTGACCAGTCGTGACCCAGTGCTGCTGGTGCTTCAGGCTGATTTGCAACATCGCCTTCAGGTAGTTCTCGACGGTCAAACTGGTCATATGCTGAACTCGATTGAAAATTCGTATTCCGGGACGGGGATCCCGGTGATGAAGCCAATGAGTGTTTCCACAGCAAGAACATTCTGCAACCGGGCTTGTCCAATCGGCGGATTTTGCCATAGAACCATAGGGCTGCTGGAAGGGCTATGGATCCGCCCTGCCTGCCACCGCACTCGACAAGGATGTCACGCATGCTTCGCCGCATCAGCCAAAATGTTCTAGTCATTGGAATATTGCCCCTCTTCACGCTGGGCTGCGGGGGTAATTCCACCGCAACACCCACGGCCCAGACGACATCCTCCGGGAATTCCTCATCCGATTCCCTGCCTGTGATCACACCCGGTTCCAGTGGTGGCGGTCTTCCCGTGGCTTCGATCGCTGCACCCGGCCCGAAGGATGATGACGAAGACGAGGAATCACTCGATGCCACGCCCGACACTCCGGAGCCCGAAAAGGGGACTCCGGAATGGGCCGTGCGGGAGATTCTCACGATCCGCTTGATGCCCTACCCGGTGATTGAGCCGGCAGCGTCAGGCGATGCCGCAGCACAAGAAAAGTTGCAGCAAAAGCTCGAAGAACAGAAGAAACTTCGCACGGAACGCAACCAGCAGATCATCACTCTTGCCACCGGCGCTTTGGCCGCAACGGCGAAAGACCCGGCCCAGGAGCGACTCTTCACCGTTGCCGCCCATCACTTGCTGGAAAGTCACCTCCAACTCGCCCTTCAGGGTGACGCGGATAGCACGGCAGCGCTCTACGACATTGCGACCGTCTTCTATGAAAGGCGACCTGAGTCGGATGCAGCCGCCGAGGCGCAAATGACCGTCGCCAGCCTCGCCCATTCCAACGCATTGCGATCGGCCACGGCCGAACCCAAGTGGCTGGTGGAACTTTCGCGTCAATCACAGCTCTATGCCACGCGATTCCCGAAGGAGACGGCCAAGAGCCTGCCACTCCTGCTCGCAGCCGCCACCAGTTGCGAGCTGAATCAGCAGCCCGAGGAAGCCCTGGCCTGCTATCGCCTGATTGAGCAGAAATTCCCCAACACTCCCGAGGCTCAGCAGATCGCGAATATCCTCCGGCGGATTGATCTCCCCGGAAAATCGCTCGAACTCGCGGGGCCCGCTCTGGATGGAAACTTCATCACCATGGACGAATACCGCGGTAAAGCGGTGCTCGTGGTGTTCTGGTCCACCGCTTCAAAGCCCTTCCGAGATCAGCTTCCACAGTTGACGGAGCTTGCCAAGAAATATGAAAAGTACTGCACTGTGGTGGGCGTGAATCTCGACCTCGAGGAATCGGCCATTGATCGCTTCCTTGAAGAAACAGGGGTTGCCTGGCCTCAGATTTTCCATTCCGAGCGCGCCAAACGCGGTTGGAGCCACCCCTTGGCCACCCACTACGGTATCAACACGATCCCCACAATCTGGCTGGTCGATCCGCAAGGCGTCGTGGTCTCCACGAATATTGAAGCCGCCACTCTGGAACCGGTTCTCCGCGAAACACTGCTGAAGCACATGCGTGCGGCGAAGGCTCAGGAATCCAACAACAACTGACCCGTGCTTTCGCAGCTAGACCGCTGTGATGTTTGACAACGAAATCAGCCCCGACTTGGGAAAAGTCGGGGCTGATTTCGTTGTTGGAGAACACTCTTTCAGGTGAGTAGGCGAGAAACGCTAAAAGGTTTCTGGACTTCAGCGGTACATGTCTACAGTCCAGTGGAAAAGACCAATTCAACCAAATCGCCCACTGCTGGCTTCCCGACGGACTGATCTGAGAACGGAAGCGAACGAGAGGAAATCGCCGTTCATTCCGCTGGCAGGGAGTTAGACGCGATGGTTTCGATCACCTGATCGAGTGAGATCTCATCAGAAATGTGAACGATTGACAGGCATCTCCAGTGCTTAAAAACCTGTTAGCTGCATTTGTTTCCATCGGCACATCTACTGAAGACTTTCTGTCACGTGTGGACAAAAGTGGCGATACTCACTTGTTCCCTCAACGCCAGTATATTAGAGTTTCTTCTAGTTCCACAGGAAGAAGCGACAAGGCTTCGCATGCAGGCTGCGAAGAAGACGCTTCTCCACAACGCTTATTCACAGGAAGACCGAGCATGAAGGTAAACCTGACCACGCGTCAAAAAGAGATCTACGATTTCCTTCGCGACAAGATCATGAACCGTGGGTACGGCCCTACGGTTCGAGAGATCGGAACTCACTTTGGTATTCGTTCCCCCAACGGCGTGATGTGCCATCTCAAGGCTCTCGAACGCAAAGGCCTGATCTCGCGTGAGTCACACATGTCTCGCGCGATTCAATTGGCCGACAGTCCCGCGGCCCGAATGACCCTCCCAATGGCGGGTCAGATCGCCGCCGGTATTCCCGTGCTAGCCGAGCAGCAGGAAGAACGAGTCGACTTCAGCCACCTCTTCGATTCGGAAGACCACTTCTGCCTCAAGGTGAAGGGGGATTCCATGATCGAAGACCAGATCGCCGAAGGGGATTTCGTCATCATCAAGCGGCAGGCCGATGCCCGCGACGGCGACATCGTCGTGGCGTTGGTGGACGGCGTGGATGCCACCCTCAAGCGTTTTTACCGCGAACCAACCCGCATTCGGCTGGAACCCGCCAACAGCACCATGAAGCCGATCTACTCCAACCGGGTGGAAGTCATGGGGATCCTCGTGGGCGTGATCCGTCAGTACGCGTAATTTGCATCGTCGATTTCGCAGCCATTTCATCGCGTCCTATCCTCGGATAGGACGCGATTCTCTTTGGTACCCAGCGGTTTTGAAGTCAATCAGCGGTTTGAGTTTCGCGGCATCCGTCGAGCCACTGGCTTCGATGTCAGCAGGGATCGACCCACCAACCAGAGTTTTCGCCAAGCCGGAACTCGAATCCTGCGATCGAAGACACGAAAACGGGCCCTCTCGATGCGTTCGAGCAGCGAGAGGTAGGTGTCCGTCATTGCCCGCAGGATCGGCCTTCCGGCAGGATCCAAAAGGGGAAACAGCTGTTCCGATTCGGCATAGTTGCGCCGTGCGATCTGTGACATCTGCTCCATGACGGCGACGAATTGCGGCGAATAAACCCGACTCTTCAACTGCTCCACGGAGTAGCCGTTCGCTTCGAGAAGTTCCTCCGGCACATAGATTCGCCCGAGTTCGAGGTCTCCGCCGACATCCCGCAAAATGTTCGTGTATTGCAGGGCACGCCCACAAGCCAAGGCCGGCGGGATCGCTTCTTCACCACGAAATCCCCAGATGTGGATGCAGCAAAGCCCCACCGCACCGGCGACATGGTAAGAGTAAGTTTCCAACTCGGTCAAAGTCTTTACCCCGACGGGATGGAGATCCATTTCCACGCCCGCAATCACGTCATACAGGTACTGCGGCGGAATCTCGAAACGGGTGATCGTATCCCTCAAAGCAGGCATCAGCGGATGCGAAGAGTCGTTGTCCGCTGACGTGCTGGCCAACGCGTACGCCAGAGTCTTGCGCCACTCGCCAAGCTGAACGGCTCTTTCCGCCGAGGGGATCGATTCATCATCGCCCAGATCATCGGTGAGACGCATGAATCCGTAGAGCGCCATCATTGCCCGACGACGGTCGGCATCCAAAGTGTAGAACGACCAGCGGAAATTCGACCGCGAACGCCGTGTCAGCTCCTCGCACCACGCGTAGGACTCCTTCAGCGTCAACGACTTTCGCCCCGCTTCCTGTGAGACAGGTATCGGAAGGGATTTCATGAAGACTCTTCTCGGATGACGACTCTTCGCGTTCGCCGCGAGAAACCAACGTAGAGAGCGTAACAGGTCGATCGCGATGGAACAGGTTGCCGTATCTTCTTCCTCAAATCGCTCCCGCAGCCCGGCGGGGAGACGTCCACTTCCGCCAGCAGGCACCCGCCAAGAGGCCAACAGCATCCCACTTGGTGACTTTCGGCCGCCTTTCGAGAACTTGAAAGCCGGAGGCTTCGATCCGGTCGAGAATCTTACGTCCACCGGCGAGAAACAGGTCGACGTCCAATCGAAGAGCAGGCGTCACATTGTCGACGAGAGGGCTGCCGTCATTGAAGAACTTGCGTGTCCGATCGACCTGAAAGGCCATCAGCCTTTTGAACTCGGGTGTCGACACCCCCTGCCCCAGCACATCCCGATCGACACCGAACTGCTCCAGATCCCGCACTGGCAGGTAGATTCGGCCTATCGCGAAATCCCGCGCCACATCCTGCCAGAAATTCGCGAGTTGCAACCCTGTGCAAATCGAATCGGACCACCCCAGGTTGACCACATTGACGTCCCGCCCCAAATGCAGCACCAGCCGCCCGACGGGATTCGCACTCCTGCGGCAATAGTCCAGTAGTTCCTCGAAAGTCTCGTAGCTGGTTTTCGTCTGATCCTGAATGAAGGCGGAAATGAGATCCACAAACGGTTGAAGGGGAATCTGAAACTCACGAATCGTCGTGTGGAGGGCGATCATGACAGGATGTCTCAAGGCCTGCCGCGACCCGTCTTGAAGATTGGCGGCGGCCTCATGACAAAGAGAGACCTGCGTTCGCCACCACTCCAGGAGTGCCAGCGAACGCACGGAATCATGCACTTCATCTCCCAAATTGTCGGCCCAGCGGCAGAACGCGTAGACATTATAGAAGTGCTGGTGCAATTCCTTCGGCAACAGCCAGGAAACGAGTGGGAAGTTCTCGTAATGGCTGCGGGCAAGTTTCCGGCAATACGCCTGAGCCGCAGGCAACGACATCGGCTCCGAGTGGCTCTCCGGCCCGAATTCCCGCAATTCCTCCGCGAACGGTCGGCTGCGTTCTGCTTGATCAGTCATCGGGCGTCCATCCGTCCGGCAATGAAGTCCCTCGTGTCGGCCATCGAGCCGCTTGTTCCGAGCATGATTCTTGAAACGTGCGGCAGGAATCACAATCGAAGCCGCCAGAGGCGAAACTTTGCGGCGTTTGTTATCATTGCCATTTGAGAGTGGGTTTGAGCAACTTCTCCGTGCCAGACGGTCGAGCGAGTTACGTTCAGCCAACAGGCTGCGACTTCCGACACACCTCGAAGCATACGCACGGATGCTGCCTTCCGCAGCCGATGATTCCGTGCTCCCGTTTGATTTCGTGTTGAAGTGAACTTGTCCCATGTCGATTCCCAAAGTTGCCATCGTGGGTCGCCCCAATGTCGGCAAAAGCTCCCTCTTGAACTGGCTCGCCCAGAAGCGAATTTCCGTCGTCGATCCCACTGCGGGTGTCACGCGCGATCGGGTCATGTACCTGATGCATGAAGCCGACCGCTATTTCGAACTCGTCGACACCGGCGGGATTGGCATTGTCGACGTCGACGATCTCAGCGAAGAGATTGACCATCAGATCAATGTCGGCATCCAGGAGGCCGACCTGATCCTCTTTGTCGTCGACGGCTCGGCGGGTTTGACTTCGCTCGATCTGGAGGTCTCCCGCCGGTTGCGGCCCATCAACGTCGCCAAGCTGGTTGTCGTGAACAAGTGCGACTCCCCCAAACTCGATCTCGAGCTGGGCCCCTTCTACGCGTTGGCCGAGGCGCCGCTGATTGTCACCAGTGTGAAGGGGAACCGGAACCGCACCGATCTTCTGGAAGCGATCCTGGAACATCTGCCCGACGCCAACGACGAGGAACAGGTCGATGGCGAGCATGACGCCGCCGAACCCGAACTCAAGCTGGCGATCGTGGGGCGGCGGAACGTCGGCAAGAGCACCTTCGTCAATGCGTTGGCCGAAGCCGAGCGGATGATCGTCAGCGAGATTCCCGGCACCACCCGCGACAGTGTGGATGTGCGTTTCGAGTTGGACGGCAAATCGTTCGTCGCCATCGATACGCCGGGTGTCCGCAAGCGCAAGTCGCTCGCCAACGACATTGAATGGTACGGCCTCGCCCGTGCCAAACGCAGCATTCGACGTGCCCACGTCGTGCTGATGTTCTTCGACTGCACCCAACCGATTTCACGGGTCGACAAACAGTTGGTGCACGAGATTTTTGAATACCACAAGCCCTGCATCTTCGTCGTCAACAAGTGGGATCTCCACGGCGACCAGGAGATGGAAGCGTGGAATGAGTACCTGTTGCAAAACTTCGCCAGCATGCGGCATGTCCCCCTGGCCTTCATCACAGGCATGACCGGCAAGAACGTCAAGAAGCTGATCAATCTCGCGCAGTCGATCTTCAAGCAGGCCCGCATTCGCATCGGGACGGGCGAACTGAATCGACTCGTGAAGAAGGCAGTGAAGAACTGGCCGCCCCCCATGCGTCAAAACCGCAATGTGAAGCTCTATTACGCGACGCAGGTGGCCATCGAGCCGCCGACACTGGTCCTCAAGTGCAACGACGCCCAGTTGATAGACGACAGCTGGAAACGCTATCTGCTGGGTGTCTTCCGCGAGGAATTGCCCTTCAAGGAAGTGCCGATCAAGGTTTACTTCCGCAGCCGCGAAGCCGATTCCGAGGGCCGGGTGAAGCCGCGCAATTCGGAGGAACGCGACGAATTGCTCGAAATGGAGAACGAACTCTTCGACGAAGAGGAAGCAATCTATGACAGCGAATCTGACTTCGAGGCAGGAGCCGCCGCGCGAGATGACGACGACTTCGACAACGACCGCTGATCAGTGCCTCGAAAAAAGGCTGTCTCGAAGAACGGCTGTTTGAAATCGTCCACAGGGAGAGTTCCATCCCAATGAGTCTTCCATCGGATAAATCGACGGTCGCGGAGATCCGCACCCGCTTCGACAATGATGTCGAGCGGTTCTCGAATCTCGAAACCGGGCAGACATCCACCATGGATGCCGCCTATTGCCTCGACCTCGTGGCGCAGGCTGCGAGAGCGTCCACCCCCACCGCCACATCACTGCTCGATATCGGCTGCGGCGCAGGGAACTTTTCCCTCAAGCTGCTTGAAGTTCTGCCCGGGATGGAAGTGACGCTCATTGATCTCAGCCAACCCATGTTGGCCCGCGCGGCCGAGCGGCTGGCCGGATCCTCGGCGGCGAAGGTGACGCCACTTCAAGGCGATATTCGCGAACTGGAACTCCCCGCCGCCGCCTTCGATGTTGTTGTCGCGGCCGCCGTCCTGCATCACCTGCGATCCGACGACGAATGGGCCGCTGTTTTCCACAAGATCTTCCTAGCCATGAAGCCCGGCGGGTGGTTCTGGATTTTCGACCTCGTCGACAGTTCGACACCCTCGATCGAAGGTGTGATGAGATCGCTTTACGGCGACTACCTGACCGGGCTCAAGGACGCCGAGTACCGCGACCATGTGTTCGCGTATATCGCCAAGGAGGACACGCCGAAGCCGCTCATGTTCCAATTGCATGAACTGCTTCACGCGGGCTTCGAGCCCGTCGAGATCCTCCATAAGCATGTTTCGTTCGCCGCGTTCGGCGGACGAAAACCGGCTTGACGTCTTCTACTCCTGCTGTTGCTTCGATGCCACCTTCGCCAACCTTTGCTGCACCCGCGAAAAATTGTGCAGCCAGCGGTCGTAGTCTTCCGTCTTGAAGCGGAAAAACTCCAGCACTTCCGGGTGGGGCAGAATCAGGAATCTGTTGTCGGCGATGGCTTGGAGTGTCGTGTCGGCCACCTGCTCCGCCGTCAAAGCGCTCACATGCAGGAACTGGTGGACGGGATCATCCATATCCAAGAACTCCGTCACCACTCCGGCGGGACAGAGGCAGTGGAGCTGAACCCCTTGCCTGCGATAGTGCACCGAGAGCCACTCCGCCACCGACACGCTGGCGTGCTTCGTGACGGAGTAGCTCAAGGAGCCGATTTCCGTCAGGACACCGGCGGCGGAGGCGGTGACGATGAATGCCCCCTGCCCCTTTTCCGCCATGCCGGGAATCGTCAGCCGGGCCAGTTCCACATGCGAAAGGACGTTGACCTTCCACAGGTTTTCCCACTCTTCCGGCGATGTCTCCAAGCCCCCTTTGGCCGTCACGCCGGCATTGGAGAAGACCACATCGATCGAGCCGTGTTGATCCCGTATCTGTGCCGTGAGGCGTTCCAGCTCATGGGGCGCGCAGACATCGCATGCCACCGCGAGAGCCGGTGACGAACAATTGGCGGCGACATCTTCCGCAGCGGCCAGATCCCGATCGCTCACTATCACAACTCGTGGCGAAGCGGCGGCGGCCCGCAAAGCGATGGCTTTACCGATTCCGCGACCACCACCTGTCACCAGCACCACCTGGTCTGTGATCTGCATGCCCTACTCCGCGATTGAAATCGATTCGAGAAAAGACAGGGCGGCTGGCAGCAGCCATTGCCCGCATGAATCCCGATCAAAATCGAATCGGAGTTTCTTGTAAAGCGAAGCACCTGAAAACTGAGGCATCTCCCGAAAAATCGGTATGGTGCCTGCCCGACAGGGCTATAAACCACTTGCCAGATTGACCCGCACCCGCGTCCCGAGGGGCAGCTCGGGCCATTCACGGCCGCTCGCTTCAATCCGAACTTCCACGGGGACATCTTGGGCCGACGATGCCACCACGTTACCAGCCCGCAGGGGGATATCCACGACGGTGCCGACCCGCTTCTGTTCGCCTGGGAAAACCAGTTCCACTTTCGATCCCCGGGCCACACGGGTCATCTCCCGCGAAGGAACCGAGGCCAGCAGGAAGCGACGGTCCTCGTCGATCAACTCCAGCAGCTTCTGGCCGGCGTCCACAACGTCCCCTTCTTTCAGCCACAGCGATCCGACCGTGCCGTAATTGTCACTGAGGATAGTGACACCGGCCAACTTGGCTTCCAACCCGGCCAACTCCCCATTCAATCGGGAGACCTTGGCGGCGGCGACTTCCACACCGTGGGCCTTGCGGATCAGTTGCACTAGATCCTCGTCGAGTTCCTTCAGATCCACCAGCCGTCTCTCGCAAATCTGAAGTTGCACGGCGACCGCCTCGGCCGAAGTGGCGGCGGCATCCTGAGCCAGGAGAGCCTTCAGCCGTTCCTCATCGGGCAACGTCTTGTCGAACAACAAGGAACCCGCTTCCGCCTTGAGGCTGGCCAGCGAAGTGACTGGATTGAGCCGCTTGAGATAATCCTGCCAGGCGACATGCTCGACCTGCTTTTGGAACTGCTGCTGCAAGAGATCGGCGGCCCTCAGCTGGGCTTCGAATTCCGCGGCTTTCAGTTCCCGTCGTCGCCACTCGAGGTCGACCGCCGCTTCCGCCTGGGAGCGATCCACCTCGGCCTTGGCTTCTTCGAGTTGCCGCTGGAGACTCGAGACTCGCTCCTGGATCGAGGGATCGACCAGTGTCACGAGAGGTTGGCCGATGGCGACGACGCTGCCCGGGGCGACATGGATCCGCGCGATCTGGGCGGAGCGATTCGCGGTGATCGTCGCGACAGGAGCCTCCAGCGAGCCCACGCAATGCCGGGACTCCAAAAGATCGAGCCCGGCCGTCAAGGACGCCCCCGCACCGAGGACGAGAATGGCCAGCAGCACCAATCGGATTCCGGAAACCGGAACCGGTGGCTGGATCGTGATATCAACCGATGGACTAAGTACGCTTGTGGCAACCGACATGGAATTCTCCCCTTCGAATCACCCAAGGGATCGGCAGGGCCAGCTCCGCGAGATTGCTCAACTCACAATCGTCACGGAGAGAATTCGAGGTGTGACCGTTACAGTTTGCCTAACCGGAACCTGACTTGTCCGGACGTTCATTTCAGAGGCTGTGAAACACGGCCAATCCTGCCGCTTGGTCTTGCCACAACATCGACGCACATTCCCCGGGGCGAAGGGAGGCGACCTCCACCCTCCTTTCGGACCTCTGTCTTGCTTTGGAACTGCCTGTGATGATCGCCGACACTCACCCCATGACTGACAGCCCCGAATCGGCCAGCGAGAAATCCCCCGCGCTGGTGTCCGGCGGCATCAACTTTCCCATTGTCGATACCCATCAGCACCTCTGGGATCTCCAGCGGTTCGAGTTGCCGTGGCTCAACGCCGACCGCGAGTACCCGCCTGGCGAACATCCCTTGGGCCGGAGCCATCTTCCCCACGACTATCTTACGGCGGCACACGGCCTGGGGATCGTGAAGACGATCTATATGGAGGTCGATGTCGCAGTCGACCAGCAAGCCGACGAAATGGAGTACGTCACTGCCCTGTGCGAAGATCCAGGCAACCCCATGGCCGGTGCGGTCGTTTCGAGTCGGCCTGGAGAAGCGGGATTCGGCGACTGGGTACGGAAACTGGCCCGCAATCGCTGGATCAAGGGCGTTCGACGGGTGCTGCATGCCAACGACACACCGCCCGGACTTTGCAAGTCACAGGCCTTTATCCGCAGTCTTCAGGAATTGGGCGAATACGGTCTGAGTTTCGATTTCTGCATCCGTCCGACGGAATTGCTCGATGCGGCCGAAGTTGCCAAGGCCTGCCCCGAAACCCGGTTCATCCTGGATCATTGCGGCAACCTCCCTGTGCATGGTGCCAGCGACGAACTTCGGCAAACTTGGCAGGAAGGGATGCTGGCACTTGCTGAGTGTGAGAACGTCGTCTGCAAAATTTCCGGGATTGTCGCCAGTGCCCGCGATGAGAACTGGAACCTGGATGACCTGCGGCCGGTGGTGGACGGGACTCTCGACGCCTTCGGGCCGGATCGTGTGATGTTTGCCAGTGACTGGCCGGTCTGCACGCTCCGCTCGAGCCTTTCCCGCTGGGTGGACGCGCTGCGAACGATTGTCGAGAACAGGCCGCTGCTTGAGCAGCGGCGGCTGTTTCATGACAACGCCGTCCGCTTCTACGGACTCGAAAGTTGATCGGTCAGGATCAGCAATAGCCGGACGATGTCCTGATCGGCTGGATTCCGGCCCTCATTCTTCGACATCGAAGCGATTGATCTCTGGGGATGAGGCGTCAATCCCGCCGTGGCCTCCGCCAGCTTCTCGGCTTTCAATGAGTCTTCATCGGTGAGCACCCTTGGATCCTGCACCAATCCGTTCCGCGACTCCACACCTGATGTGCCAGCACCGCCTGACATGATGGACAAATCATTTGGCTTCTCCGGTTGAGCCTTGCCGGAAGCGGCCTTGTTGCCACTCTGCCTCTCCAGAGACGATTCCCCCAATGGAACAACGGCTCGGAGTTCAACGGCCTGGCGGTAGGCGTATCCCGTCTCCGAGGGAGTGGATCGCTGACGACTCATCGATCTCTCCCGCGAGAACGGCTTATCCTCGCCGTTGGCGATCGCTGAGTTTTGGGTCGGGGGGGTGATTGCCTTCTTCGCGGAGGGCATGGGGGAGACGGGAGGAGCGGCGGGTGTCGCATCTGCAGGCTTTATCGCCGCCTGCTCTCCCATCATGGCGGGTACGGAAGTGGTCGCCATCGATGGATCCGTTGCAGGTACAGACAACCCTGACGCTGATCGATTGTCGGCAACAACGTTAATCCGCGAAATTTTCAACGACGGTAAGGGGACGGGAACAGCCAACACATCATAAGCACGATAGGTGGTCTCCGATTCGTCGGTTGCCAAGAAAGACTCGACACTCTGCGATTTCCCGGGCGATGGCTTCTCATTCGCCAGCACATTCTGATCGACAAGCTTCTCCCCATCCTTCCATGGAACAGCACTGGATTGACCATCAAAGAAGGGTTCTCCCGTCGCCGTCGTCGAACCGGGAACATCCGCGACTTCAACCAACTGCCGAGCCCGCCATTGACGAGTCAGTTCCACCACACCCGTTTGAACTTCCGTGTTGAAACGCTGGGAGTCCCCCGCCGGCAAGGAATTTGCCAGCCCTCCGGGCACTTGATCCGTCACTGGCGAATCCAACGTGTCGGCTGGTTTCGACGCGCCCCCAACTCCGCCAAACCCCTCGGTGAAGGCGAAGTCATGATGCTTGCCAGATGCTTCGTCTCGTCCGGTCACAGATCCACCGAACCGAGGTGCCTCCATGGTTTGGACTAACGAAGGAACATCCAGCCCTCCCAAAGGTGACCGGAGCTTGATTTGAGACAGAACGCCTTCGTCCTCCAACTGCTGCAAGGCCTTGGAGAGTGCCGGACGGGAGGCCTCGATGTAGACCGCCACCACACCGGGCGACCGCACCTTGTCGGAAGGGGTCGATGGCCCATGAAAGTCCAGGTGGTACTGGGAGCTTGACGTCCCCGATGCCGTTGAATCCGATCCGGCGGAAGAAAAGTTGGGTGCGAGATCCGGGGAGGGAACGCCCGCAGCTACGGAATCAACGGCATTGGCCCCACCGGCGGTGTTCGTCGATTCCAATAGCTTCTGCCGCCGCATGACCTCAGGAGCCATCCGACCCGAACGTACTGTGCCGTCCGCCTTGGAAATGGACTCCGACTCCGCCTGATGCTCATCCAGGATCGATCGGTTGGCGAGCAGTTCCTCGGTGTTGTCGCCCACGGCAATCGAGTTGGACATCAATCTTTCGAGCACATGCCGTGAAGTGACTTCCGCATCGCCCACCGACAGTTCCAGGACAGCGACCGCGTCACCCGAAGCGGGAAAATAGGAGACCAGATCTCCGACACGCAGTTGATTGGCCTGCTGCAGACTCGTTCGATTCAAAGGATCCTGCAAGGCCAGCGCCGTTCCCAACGTGCCGACTGCTGAAGCCTCTCCCCCCACTGCTGGAGCCGCCATCGCAGCTGCTATTGGCAATTCGGCTCTCATGGGCGAGGGAACCGGCGTGGAAGCGGTTTGATCGGTAGCCATCAAGGCCCCCGCCATCGAAGGGGCTGCCGGGGCGGAGGGGATGGCCGGAGGAGCGGCTTTGAGGAATCTTGTCGCGCCTTGGTCACGAGAAGCGACCACGGGGTCGACCTGATCCGCCAGCGCCCCCCTTGGCAGACCCAAGGCAGATTCATTCACCACAGGAGCATTGATTGCCGTCGCCTTCGACGCCTCCGTCAAATGAACTTCTCCCGATACTCCACGAGCCAGGGGACTTCGCCTTGAAAATCCGCCGACCATCTCACCATGCAGTACTTGTGGCAGAGCACCTTCACTCATGACCACGCTGTTGGAAGCCAGGCCATTCGCGGCAAAGAATGTTTCATCGGTACCACCGCCGCGGACACCGATCACAATGGCGGCGGCCGTGGTGAGGGATGCGCACAAAGCGGCCCACGCCTCCCTTGACCAACGTTGCCGCACACTGGCGGGCTCCATCGAAAACTGGGGCCGCCACCGAAACGACTTCCCCCCCAGAAACGAATCCTCCTGAAGCAGTTTTCGGTTGCGACGATAGGTATCCGCCAGCTCGCGGGCTTCATCCGACGAAGCCAACAAATTCTCGACGCGCACCGACTCTTCCGGTGGCGATTCGCCATCGATCCAGGCGGATACGGCTTCGTGTTCTTCGGGACGCAACATGCTTTTCATTCCACCATGATCTTCACGCCTCAGCAGGCCCGCTGTTCCTGCTTCAGCTGACGTTCGAGCCGCAATCGCAGCTCCTGCCTCGCTCGGTGAATGCGGCTGCGGACGGTACCGACAGGGCAATCGACGATCTTGGCGATTTCCTCGTAACTCAACTCTTCTAGATCGGTCAGCACCAACACGGTTCGAAAGACCTCCTCCATCGATGCCAAGGCACCTTGCACCATCCGCTGTTGATCAACCACGCCCAGGGAATACGTGGGATCGGACTCGGGATGCGTGTCTTCGAGATCATCGCCCATGGATTCGCGCATGGCATCCAAGGATTGAGCGACCTTGCGCCGCCGCTTCATGGAATGCAGGAGATTCAAAGCGATGCGAAACACCCAGGAGTAGAACTGCGACTCCCCTCGAAACGACGGCAAGGCCCGCCAAGCACGGGTGAAGGCCTCCTGACAGATGTCTTCCGCGTCCTCCGGCGAGCCGACGATCCGCGTCATCGAACGAAATAGCCTTTGCTCGTACCGCCGCACCAGAAGGGTGTATCCCTCCGCATGCCCGGTTTGAGCCGCCTGAATCAGTTCATGGTCGGTGAGTGTCTGCAAGGAGTGAAATCTATGCAGGGTTTTCAATGGGACAGCGGAACCCGGCCCGCCATTTACGCAGCGGATCCGCCACTGCTCTGCCAATTGGAATCAAAGCAGCGACAAGAAGTTCCCGCAAAAGGGATTCCCACATTAAAATTGAGACATTCTGATCCCGTCGATCAACCGGCGGGAAGGCTGGATACAGCCTGCCGACGAACCAGAGGTGGACGCGAGAACACCCACACGAGCAGCAGCAGGACACTGATTCCCACCCCCAGGCTGACCCATTGCGAGATGGTCAGCGATGTGGAGAACTGGCCCTCTTCGTCGCTGCGAAGCAATTCGACGAAGTATCTGGTGATGGCGTAAGTGAGAGCCGCCAGCCCGAAGACGGCTCCATGGCGTGTTCGGTAGGGGAAGTAGAGATACGCCGCCGCAGCGATCAAAAAGCCGTCGATCGCGCTGTAGATCTGCGTCGGCTGCAACAGGGGCGTGGTCGCACTCAATGGGCTGATGATTCCCCGACAGACAAACTCGCCGTAAGTCACGCTTTCCGAAGGAAAATGGATCCCAAATGGCAAGTTGCAGACATCTCCGTAGCAACAACCGTTGAGCAGGCAGCCGATCCGTCCGAAACCGACTCCTACGAAAATCGATGGTGTGATGATGTCCGCCAATTGCAGCGGATGGATCTTGTTCCAGTAGCAGAAGACGAAATAAGCGACCGTCCCCATCAGGAGGCCGCCAAAGAGAACGATCCCTCCTTGGGACAGATTCACAAAGGAGAGGACGTTCTCGAAGAATGTCGTCCCTGTGAAAACCTTGCCGGGATACTGGATCGCGAAGAAGAGCCGGGCTCCGAAGAGTCCCGGAATGAAGATGCAGACGGCCAGATCCCAAATTCGTTCCGGTGGGATCCCCTGCTCCGCCGCCCGCCGCGTGGCCAGATAGACTGCGGTCGTGAACCCGATGAACAGCATCAACCCGTAACCGAAGAATGGAATGCCCGCCGGTGCAAACCTGGGCCCGATTGAGGGTGCCAGCCAGATCGCACACCCCGCAGCGGCCCAGATCCCCAAGGCGACGGGGTCGTTGGTCAATTGCCCCAGTGTCCCCTTGATCGCCAAGCGTGCGACGACGACCGCCCCAAGCACCGCCCATAACAGCAGGAAGAGACCGAATCCGAAGGTGGGGATTTCGACGCCCCCCACACGGAAGTGATCCCAGGGGATACGGAAGAGAACCTGCAACATGAATCCAACCTCTTGTGGAGAACCTCTGGCGAAGAAGATCAGGCGCTATGGGCTTCCCGCTCCGCCTATCAGCGGGCGGTCGTGGGCAGGGCAAGGAGTTCAGCCGCCGTGCCCAGGAGGAGGTTATCGATCAGACGTGTCGACCCCAGCTTGCAGGCGACCAGCGCCACCGCTCCCGGGTGCGGTGCCTCCAACGGCAGCAAAGTCCCCGGGTCGACAATCGCCACATAGTCGATCGACAGTTCTGGCCGCAGGGAGACGCGAGATTCAATCTCCCGCTGCAAGGTGCCGGGCGAACGCTCCCCCTGCAACCAAAGTTTTTCCGCCGCCGACAACCCCTGATAAATCTGAGCCGCGATTTCCCGCTGCTCGCTGGTCAAATAGACATTGCGGCTGCTCATCGCCAAGCCGTCGGGTTCTCGGATCGTGGCGCACGTGCGGATCTCGACGGGTTGATCCAGATCCCGCACCATCCGGCGAAGAATGGCCTGCTGCTGAAAATCCTTCTGTCCGAAAAACGCGATCTCCGGGCAGACGATATTGAACAGTTTGGTCACCACCGTCGTGACACCCTGGAAGTGCGTCGTGCGGATGCTCCCTTCCCATCTGGTGGACAAACCGGAAACGACCACCGTTGTTTCACCGCCCGGCGGGTACATTTCATCCACCTGCGGATAGAACACCAGATCGACACCTGCCGCTTCGCAGAGCGCCAAGTCATGCTCACGTGGCCGCGGATAGCGCGAGAGGTCCTCCGTCGGCGCGAACTGCGTGGGGTTGACGAAAATGCTGGCCACGGAGAGATCGGCGGCCGAACGGCAGGCTTCCATCAGGCTGACATGCCCGCGATGCAGGGCTCCCATCGTGGGGACAAACCCCACGTTGCCGCCGAACTGTCGCAACTTGGCCAGTGCCTGGCGGCATGCGGGAATTGTCTCAACGACCTGCACGAACCGGCCTCTCCAAAGTTCTCTCAATTGTTGCCGCAGGGCCTCAAGACCTGGGAGGCGGGCCAATCGAAGTCACGCTATTTGAACTTGTATTGGGGGTTGTCCACCGAAAAATCGATGTTCTTCAGACGCAGATTCGTCCTCAAGGAAACGTACGAATATTCTTCAACGAGAGGTGGCGTCTGGCCTTGAGCCTGTGGAAATGCGTACTGCTCGACACGCAAGGGCAAACGGGTTGTCTTGTCGATGAACAGGCGGGTCATATGGAACCGGAACTGATTCCTCGGCTTAGGGTGGGTCGATTCGATCACTTCCACATCGACATCCTTCCCGAGCTTGGCATTGCGGTAGAAGTTGACCTCCACTTCACCGAACTTCGCCTCGGCCTCCCACTGGCGGATCACCTGGTCGAGCAGGCTGTGAATCCCCAACATGGTGATCGGGTAACGGTTCTCCGCCATGGCGTCCGGGCCGTCGATCGGAAGCGAGACCGTCCCGGCCATCGAGAGAATGCCCGTCTCATGGCCGAGCAGCATGTTCTTGTTCTGGCCATCGACGAAGATCACTTCGCGACCTTCGTTCGGCTTCACGAACTTCATGTAGACGCTGAAGGGTTCCTTGCGGATCCTCACATAACAGACCTGCGGCTTGAGCTTGCCGTTGATTAATTCGCGTTTGCTGAACGTCGCGTCATAGTCCTGGACGCCCTTCAAAGCCTCACGCGATTCGTAAGCCATCTTCAAGGCGGGTGCGAGTGGATGAGCTTCGTTGATCTCGGCGGCGGGTTGCTGTTGCCGACCAGCGTCCTGAGCGTGAACCTGTTGTGGCCCTGACCAACAGACCACCGTGAAGGCCATCCCGGCAGAAATCAGGGGAGCAGAGATCAATCGCCCAACCCCGGATCTTCTCCGAAGCAGGGAGCGAGACAGGATTTCGCCGAGAAACTTCATTTCACATCCTCCGTGGTGGAACGGTGCCATTTGCAAGTTCCACAAAATTCATTCCTTTCGGCACGTTATACGCTGTTCTCCGTTTGGGCAATTGAAGTTTTGGAAACGGAGCCGCGTTTGTCCCCATTCGCCCGCCAGCGACGCCACGTGCTCTGCCCGTGACCCCGCCAATAGCGACTGAGGGCATCGCAAACTGCCTGAACCCATACTCAGCGAAAATGCTGGGAAAACAAGGTTCCCCAATTGCCGAGTCTTGCTGGAAAGGCCTCCGCGAAAGGCTGGGGGACGTCTCCATTGATCGATGCTCGGAAATAGTCGTCGAGCACCTTCCGGGCGGCAGGCGGCCCATGCAGCATGAAGTGAACAACAGCCCACGCATCACGGTAATCGTCGCCATCCATATCAAGCAGATCGCGCTTCTTTTCGAGTGCCGCTAAATTGGGACGCCCCCCCAGACGACGGGCCCATTTGATCCCCGAAAAGTGGGGGTTCTTCAACTTGCGATCGACTGCGGGAACCTCGAAGTACTCCGCCAGACCTTCGTCCAGCCAGAGCGGCACGAAGGGGAGACAATTGTGGAGGATGGCATGGGTCGCCTCATGGCGCACATCGATCTCCATCTCCCGATGGCGGTAGGCGTAGATCCGCCCAGCATCCTTTCCCTGAACGTAAAGGGCTCGCCGCTTCACACCTTCCGGGACGCGCTGCGCGACATAGGCGGAGTAGCTCCCCTTGGAAGCGAAGAGATAGACCTCGATCGGTCGATCACTGGCTTCCAGCCCCAGCGTGGCCTCGATGTCCCCCTGCAGCGCGGAGACTTCGTCGACCAGCGATTGCACTTCCCTCAGTGGAAACTCCGCCCGGATCGAGAGCCCCCCCGCCTCATGCTGCGACTTCCAGCCAGTTGCCCACGCCAGTTCCGCGCCGCTCGCCCAAAGGCAGAGTGCGAACAACAACGGGTAGCGGCGAGGGAGGATCATCCGTGTACCCCAGCGGTCGTGCCGCGGAAATGCCGGTCTCACATGACCAAGGACTGGGATCGTGGGTGAGATGGCCTGATCCGTCAACAGCAGCTTCATTCACAGGGCTAACCGTTCCTCTTCGGAAGGCTACGGCCGCATCACTCCAGGAAAGCCGGATTGGGGATCCGACGATGGCGGCAGGTGGTTCGCCGTCCACCAGGCACTCCCCAGCATCATGGCCACGAGAATCACAAAGAACCCGCCCAAAAGTTGCCCCACGATACGGCCCGCCAGTCGATCGTCCCGATCGATTTCGCGAATCTCTTCTTCGGTGAAGTGAGTCGCAAAGTGACCATGACCCGCTGGTGCGATTTGAGGTTGATCGGACATTCTCGGCACTCCGGGCAAACGGGCGGATCCAGATTGGTTGTAGACAACTACTTATAACCCGGTGAATCCCCGTGAGTCCATTCGAGGAATGGTAACCCTCTGGTGGCCGGGATTTCGATTTTCCAGTGTTCATTCGCCGTGAATTCAAGGTTCACCGGCTCAGCGGACTGCACGCCCCCACTCCCGCGCGTTATAACGCTGTGAGGTCAACTCGCAGTACAAAATGCTTGTCGACCTCTTCGCCAAGAGTTCTTTCTCGTGCGGATGCACGTTGACTGTCGAGCCGAGTCGCCTTGGCCGAGCAACTTCGAGATCGATGTGACTGCTTTCGACCAACCGCCATCGACGACTCGTCGATTCCTGCAATCCAGTGAGTGGATCGATCAGGCCGTTTTCGCTTTGCGCTTTTTGCCCCGCGCCGCCAGCATCGCCTTCGCCCCGTGGCCGCTCCTGATTTCACTAACCTGCAGCCTGCTTCTGCTCCCCATCACCTGGTTGACTCCCGTGCTCGAACAGAGTGATCTTCCCGCGGAGATATCGACCAAGATGGTCTATCTCCCCGGCGATCCTCAATTTGGGGAGCCAACGCCAGGTGCCTTTTTGGTCTCATCCGTCCCAACGTCTTCCCTGTTCACCTGGATTCAATCCAGCCCGATCCCGGCAGCCCCGCTGCGGTTGCCGAAGACATGGTCTCTCTCGGCCTGGACGGCAATTCTGTTGACATGGGCGATTTCCAGCCTGACGGCTCTTTCCCTGACGAGATACGCGGCCCGTGCGATCGCGCAGCGCGATATCGGTATTCACCAGCTGTTTCTCGAGGCCAGCCGTGGTTGGTTCACCGTGCTGGCCGCCCTTGCCTTGTTGCTCGTGGGATACGTGGCCATGCAACTGGTGTTGGCGGTGCTCATGCTGCTCGTGAATATCCCGGTGCTGGGGACCACGTTGGCTGTTTTGGAAACACCCCTCACCATCACGTTCAGTCTGTTGGCGGGCATCGCCATGCTGCTGATTGTCTGGGGTTGGCCGGTGCTGGCCGCCGCCTGGGCCGTCGACGACTGCGACGGTTTCGGCACGATCAGTCGAACGGTGGGATACGGGACGGTGGGTTTCTTCACGGCGTTGACGACGGGCGTCGTCGCGTACGCCATCGCGTTGGTGCTCACGCTGTTCCTTCAACTCCTTCTTTCCGCCGCATTTTCCGCCGGCGTGGAATGGTCTCCCACGCTCTTGGAAGACGTGCCCGGATCGACCTGGGCCGGCACACTCCAACTGGGTTTGGGAGTTGTGGGCCAAGCCGTTCAGATCTCTATCGCCTGGACGCTGATCACCGCCTGGGTTTTGCAAATCCGCCAGACGGTGGATGCCTTGCCTCCCGACGCACCCGAAATCTTCGATCGCGGATCTCTGCCGCGGGAAACGTACCCCGTTGTTGGCCTGGCCGCGGTCGCGCCGCATGCCGCACCAGGCGATTCGCCGCTTGATCAGGGATCCGCCACGTGACGCGGACCCTCCCCGGTTGACGGCCTTTGCAGGATGAGAAATGTCTTTGAACACCACGGAAAACATGGA
>PNLE01000042.1 GCA_013822855.1 Planctomyces sp. | reverse complement strand
CCAATCGGCGCTCGCCGAGATGCCACCACGAAAGCCCAAGCGACTTCTCGTGCTGGGGGCCGGGATGTCCGGTCTGACGGCGGCACTCGCACTCCATCGTCGCGGCCACGATGTGCAGGTTCTCGAATACCAGAACCGGATCGGCGGGCGCTTGATCTCCATCCCGCTTAAGGACGGGCAATTCACCGAAGGGGGCGGTGGGCACTTCCGCACCAACATGCCGCTGGTTTGCGGCTACATCAACCACTTCAAGCTCCCGCTCATCTCGATGAATGACGGATGTCCCCGATTTCACGTGGGTGGGCAGACGGGTGACGCGAATCTGACGGCTCCGTGGCCATGGGAGCTGCAACCCCGCGAGCGGAATGTCTCTTTACCCTCGCTTCTGGCGACTTACCTCGTGCGTTCGGGAATCAATCTCAACACGGTTCTTGAACCTTCTTGGCCGGATGCCGCCACGCTGGAACGGCTCGACAATCTGACGCTCAAGAGTTTGCTGCAATCCACGGGGGCGTCGGAAGCATTCATCCGGCTGGTGGATGCCTATGCGGCGGAAGCGACGGTCGATACCGCGGTCCTAGCCCTCCTGCCCGATTTCGCGTATCACTTCGCTGACCGCAATCTGTTTCGTATCGCGGGGGGCAACGACCGGCTGCCACGGGCGATGGCGGCAGTGTTGGGGCCGCGTGTGCATCTCGGCATGCCCGCCGTCTCGATCCGGCAAACGGCCAGCCAGGCGACTGTCGTGACGAAAGACGGCCGGGAGTGGGCCGCCGATGCGGTCGTCAGCACGATCCCGTTCCCCGTGCTGCGGGACATGGAGATCGTCCCCAAGCTGCTCCCGAGGAAGCAGGAACTGGTCGATAAGCTTCAGTGGTCGCCGGTGGTCAAGGTCTATGTGCAAAACAGGACGGCTCCCTGGCTGCGCAGCGGAGTCCACGGGTGGCCGATGGCGGCGTCGGATCGACCATGGGAACGGGTGATCGATATCACAGGCAACGAGCCCGGCGGCCACGGCAACATCTTTTTCTACCTCACAGGCAAGAACGCCGAAAGCTTCCTGCAACGCCCCAAAGAAACCCGCCCAATGGAAGTCGTCAATCAGTTCCAGGCCGATCTGCCGGGACTGCTGGATGAAGTGATCACCATCGGCGAGTTTTCCTGGCCCGACCAGCCTTGGATCAAAGCCGCCTTCGCCGATCTTCCGCTGGGGGCGGGCTGGATGATTGAGGAGTGGCAGATCCCCGAGGGCCGGCTGCACTTCGCCGGAGACTTCACCACGCTGAAATCCGGCTGGGTCGAAGGGGCCATCGAATCCGGCCTCCGCGCCGCCCGCCAGATCGACCCGGGTGCCCAGCCGGAATTCGACATACAGATACATAAAATTTGATGATCGCCATATGACCGAATTTCGAAAAGAGCGACATGGCTTCTATCGAGGAGGGGAGGTCACTCCGTGTCTCTCGCTCATGATCCAACGCTCACTTTACGGCGGAACTGCAAGCCAAAGTAGATCACTGTTCCCAAGGCGGCCGTGGCAAAGCAGAACAAGTGGAGTGTTCCCACGGAGACCAATCCCACCAGCGGATTCCATCGGCTCCAGGGAGCGAACGGCTCCACATCTCGGTGCATCACCGCATCCAGTGCGAGATGGCTGTAGGTGCCGAAGAACGCACTCCACCAGATGACTCGCCACGGAACGGGGATGAACTGAGACTGCCCGAGAATTCGCAGGCCGAGATGTGTCAGCGGGCGTCCCAGCAGACCCGCGATGAAGCCCACCAATGTGGCTCCCAACAACGTGTGAGAGATGCCATGCAGATGGCCGGGGACACCCAGGAAGTCTTTCCCCGTCGCGATCACATAGAGTGGTTCGAGGTCGATCAGCACCTGCGCCAGTCCGAACGTGATCAGCGAAAATCCGCCTTGTTGCGGGCCTTTGACCAGGATTCCGGGGCCCATGTGGAAGGGAGTGAATGGCATGGTGGAGTCGATCCAAATGGGGATTCGCAACCGTTGACGAAATGCCAGCAAGAACCGCTTCCCGTGGAGCTCTTCGTCTTGTAGCGTCAAGAGGTTCGATCGGGGAAGAGTTTCTGCCACGGGATGTTTTGTCAGAGCGAGTTCACTTCATGAAGCCGAGATCTCTGATTCTGCTGCTACTCTGCCTCGTGACGTTTCCCGCTCGGGGCGACGAGCTGGTCAACAAGCCGAATGTGCTGCTCATCCTGGTGGATGATCTGGGGAAAATGGATCTGGGCGTCGATGGATCGACCTTCCACGAGACGCCCCGGATCGATGCCCTCGCGAAGTCCGGGGTGCGGTTCACCGATTTCTATGCGGCCCACCCCGTCTGCTCTCCCACGCGGGCGGCGCTTATGACGGGGAAGGTGCCGCAGCGTGTCGGGATCACTGATTGGATTCGTCCGGCGGGTGAGATTGCATTGCCGGCCGGTGAAGTGACGTTGGGCCAAGCCTTTCAGGAGGCAGGATATCAGACAGCGTACCTTGGCAAGTGGCATCTGGGTCATCAGGCTTCACAGCATCCGTCGGCCCGGGGCTTCGATTGGACGAAAGCCGTCAACGGGGCGGGACAGCCTGCCAGCTACGACTTTCCCTACCGCAACTTGAAAAAGCCCGGCCCGGCCGATGTTCCCGATCTCGCAGGGGGCCAGCCGGTGGACTATTTGACCGATGCCTTGACCACAGAAGCGATCCGCTGCCTCAAGCAAAGGATTACCAAAGAGCCGTTTTTCCTGTGCCTCTCACACTACGCCGTCCATACGCCCATCCAGCCGCCGCGAGATTTGTTGCAGAAGTATCAGATGAAAGTTGCAGGTCTCGCTCCAGAGGAAGCGGCCAAGACTCTCTCCGCCCCTTTCGGGGCAATCTCCCGAGGGACGCAAAGCCATCCTGGGTATGCGGCGATGGTCGAAAATCTCGATACCAATGTCGGTCGACTTCTGGATGGCTTGCAGGAGCTTGGCTTGACCGAGCGGACGATTGTGGTTTTCACTTCGGACAACGGCGGTCTCTGCACCTTGGGAGGCAAATCTGCCGGGCCCACCAGCAATCGGCCCTATCGGGCGGGGAAGGGCTGGACGTATGAAGGGGGGATTCGCATTCCGACCTACATCGCTTGGCCGGGAACTTTAACGCCGGGCATGTGTACCATACCCGCGACGACGTGCGACCTCTATCCGACACTGCTCGATCTCTGTGGACTTCCGTCGCGACCGTTCCAGCATCTCGATGGTCAGTCGTTGAAACCAGCCATGGGTGGTGCTTCCGGCGAGATATTCGCGAACCGCACACTCACCTGGTACTACCCGCATGCACACGGCTCGGGGCATCAGCCCAGCGCCGCCCTCCGGAAGGGGAAGTGGAAGTTGATCTGCTATCTGGAGCAGGTGCGGACAGAACTTTACAACCTGGAACTCGACCCCGGAGAAAATCAAAACTTGTCGAGCCAGGAACCTCAACTGGCCGCCAAGCTCGAACAAGAGCTGCGGGAAGTGATCAAGGCGACAACCAAGTAGCGACCGAAATTGCGGACAGGTTGCTGATACTCCCCAATTCCGCTTCATGTTATCTGGCCAGCACGCTCGCCGGGTATGGACAGTTACGGCACTGCCAGCGTCACGGTTGGTTTCCTGCGGGCGAGGAAGGTCGTTGGCGATGAAGGTCGTTGGCGATGAAGGTCGTTGGCGATGAAGGTCGTTGGTTGACCCAGGACGAGGTTGTAGACCTGGGCCTCGCGGTCGGCCGGGGTGACCTCGTTCACGACCACAGCGTGTCGTTGTCCATTGTGCCAACGCAAGATGCGGTCGCCCGGCTGGAGCTTCCCCGCTTCGCGGAAGCCGCCCTTTTCCAAGGCCAGCGGTTGGGTCATCGTGGTGACGAGGTGGCCACCTGTCGTCCGTACTTCCAAGAGCAGATTTTTGACCGTGAACAGCCGCTCAATCGATTTCACCGCCTGCCGCCCGTCGTGATCGACCGTGACCACCGCATCGCTCACACGCAGCGTTTCGATCGCGGCGGTGCCGCCGGGGATGAGCACGCGCGTCCCCGCCGGAAAGCAGCCCGGATGGCAGGGCTCGGGCTGCGGCTGCAGGACCAACGGCAGCATGTGTTTCACCCGTGCATCCATCCCTTGGACGAGCAGTCGGCCGGAATGGAAGTACGAATCCGTCTGCACGCTCAGGAACAGGCTGCTGGTAATCTTCGGCCCGGTGATCGAATAGAGCATCCATTCGACGTCATAGGGTTTCGCTTCCTCCTCCGGCCGGCCGGGACGTGCCCAGCCATGGTAATGCTTGATGGTTCTTTTGACGAACTGGAGCTTGCAGTCGAGCTTGATGTCCTTCGCCGCTGGAAAGGCGATGTCGAAGCCAAATTCGTCGACGGGAGCTGGCGGTGTGAGGTCGAGCGTCAGAACCCCGTTTCCGTTCCCCTGGGCGTCGACCACTGCGTTGAGAAGGATCTTGTGAACGGGTTGGTCGCTCTCGGCCAGCGTCATACCCGACACGCCGATGCGGTCATCAACTCGACGGGACGCTTCACCGGATCAGCTGCAGCCACGGGCTGCAAAGCAATAGCAGCCGCCACCACCAGCGCTATCAGGACCATCGATCGCATGATGCACACTCCGTCAAAAACCGTGAAACTCGCCATTGCCACCAGACGGGCGGGTGCGGTCTCACATCGCAGGTGTGATCAATCGTCCTCAGCTCAGAACGTATTTGTCAATACGGATGTATCCTGCCCTTGGGAGCGGCTGGAGAGTGGTTCATCCCGGAGTTCCATCGCGCGAAGGCCCCTTGTCCCGGCACAGGAAGCGCGCAACGGTGATTACTGCACTGAGTAGCGAATCGTACTGCAGGCCGACCAGTGCATTTCGAAGCTGCCGGTTATGAAGGCTTACGAGCCACCAATGGTTAGCGGTCCTCGTCCTTGATGGAGGGGGATTTCTCGATGGCACCGCCGGACTCGAGGTCGTAGTTGAGTTCCAGCGCCCCGCCTGGGGGAATGCGGGCGGTGAGTTTCGAATCGCGGTTGTAGCGGGCCGGGACTTTCTCGGCACGGGGGGCTTCTTCGGCACCGACATTGGCGGTCGAAAGCCGCACGACTTTCTCGCCCTCGGTCACCCCGGCCTGCTCGGAATTGTACATCATGCGATAGAACCCGTTGGTATCCGTTCGGCCGAAAGATCCGGTGAAGGAGTCGGGTGGCGACATGGTGATCGTGACCCCTTCGATCGGTTGGCCGTCAAGAGTGACCTTGCCCGTCACGCTGCACAGACCGAGCGAGCTGTAGTCGACGCGGGGTGAGGATGAGAACTCACAGCCGGAGGCCATGAGGCAGGTTGCCCCCAGCAGCAAGGCCGAGGGCCAACAGTGACGCGAGGCGATGAACACGCGGAGACCACCTTGTTGGGAACTGTGGAGTGGCACGGTTTGTTGTCGAATGTCGAGGGGTGGGAAATCGAAGGCCGGATACCGGGGGCTACTGAAGTTGGCAACGAAGCAAGCTCTGGCCCGCTAGTATTCGGAAACTGTTTCGCCACGGCTCTTCGTGCCGAGTGACCGATAGACGGTTGTGTCGATGTTGTCCGAAATGAATCGGGCCGAACCGTCGGCGAGCGTGAACATCGCTCCTCCGGTGTGGTAGCTGCCGAAAGCGGCCTGTTTTTGGAAGCCATTGGTGGCGGCGATGAGCCGTGAGTTGAGCGGTGCCCCCGTCGATCCCACGAATTCCGTGAATTCGTTCGAGCCGGAGATGGCACCGGAAGTGGGTGTGCCGTCGGCGTTCACATCCCAGGCATCGATCTGGAAGGAGCCGATGTACCAGACGTCGGGAGTGACGTTGTCTTGGACGAATGTCGCGTCGGTGTAGGATTCGCCAATGAGGATCGTGTTGGAGGTGCCATCAGTCACATCGCGCATGCGAACCGCGCTGGCGCCGAAACACATGCCGTTCTGGGGCGTGTTGTAGAGCCACTCAGCTCCCGATGGTGTGTAATTGTCCCAATCGTAAATCGCTGTTCCCGAGGCACAGGCCCGATAGCTACCCGGGACTCGATTGGTCTGATGATTGGTGTCGTAGACAAACATGGGTTGCGACATGCTGGGACAGCGGAAGACGGGGATCACAATACCGACGGTCGTCTGGTTGCCTGCGGAGCCGAGGTTGTTCCAGTTGCCGGGTCCACTTTCGGCGAAGGTGAGCTTGCCGTAGATCGGCCCTTGATCGAGTTGCGGCAGGATCATGGCCGTCCACCCCATGCCGTGCTGATTCCAGCCGAAGGTGAAGGTGCCATGGGTGTCGTGGTAGTTGTGCATCGCCAGGCCGAGCTGCTTCATATTGTTGCGGCAGGCCGTTCGACGGGCCGCTTCGCGCGCCTGCTGGACGGCGGGCAAGAGCAGGGCGATCAGAATCGCGATGATGGCGATCACCACCAGCAGTTCGATGAGCGTAAAGCCGGAGGAGCGAGTGTCGGTACGGGGTAGAATCGATTTTTGTGCGAGAAGAAGCATACATCACTTTCCGTGCGGCTGGATGAGCCCAAACTGGAGCAGATCGTTAAAACGAGAAGTAGTACAGAATGGAAAACTGTTCTATCTCCAGTGATGGAAAGCAAAAACTGTTCCATTGGTTGCTGGATACGACAATCGGGAACTCGTGGGCAGGGCGTCAAGCTGTCCCAAGTTCAGAAAGCCAGAATGCTTGCGCAAATGGCAGGAAAATAGCCGCGCTCACAGGACGGCGATGCAATCCTGATGTGTATCGCATGTCCAGCGCGGAAAGGGTGCACCTGCCGCCGGGAATGTGTGCTGAAAATCACGGTGTCCCGGGCGAGCCGGAACTTTCGCGAATCACGAGGTGACCCGTGACAGCCACGCGAATAGGTGGCGCATCAGGATGGGCGATACGACCTCGCATCAGCTTCAATGCCTGGCGACCAATTTCAAAGTCGGAAAAAGCGTAAGTCGTGACTCCGATTGCAAATGAGTTGCCAATCGGTCGATCTTCAAAGCCGGTCACCGCGATTTCTTCCGGGACTTGCACGCGGCGGTGGAGAAGTTCGAGTATCAGTCCCACCGCCGTGTAATCCTGGTAGCAGACAACCGCATCGGCATCGATTTTTCGCAGTTGGCTGGCCAGTGAGGCGAAGCCTTCCTTGGCCGACAAAGTCGGGTCTTCCGCAACAATCAAAGGGAATTGTTGATCTGCATCCTGTGTGATCGAAAGAAGGTAGCCACTCAGGCGGGCCTCGTGGCTGCTGGTGGGTGAGCCAATCACAAAAGCAATCCGGCGGCGTCCGGTGGCGACAAGGTGTCGAGTCAGCTCTCGAGCGGCCGTCAGGTCGTCGTAGCCCACCACGTCGTGTGTCAGCGGTCGTCCTCCGCGTAGGCCACGTTCCAAAAGCACCACCGGCATTCCGGCGGTCCGGCAAGTCTCCAGGAACATAACATCTTGATCAGCAGAGATTTCTGACTTCCGCGATGGGAGGAAGAAGACTCCTTTGACGCCTTGCGATTGTGCTTGCTGGATGTCTCGCCGCAGCTGGATTTTGGGAGTTTCATCCGTGAACCACATCATGTCGGTGCACAATCTTGAACCGTCTTTACGGAAGGCCGCGTCGAGTTCCCCTTCAAATGTCGGACCCATTTGTTCACGCCATGGCCCTGGCGTGATGCGTTGGCACAGGGCCCAGAGATCGCCTTCTTGAACTTGGGGACGAACGTAACAGCCGGAGCGTTCGACCGTTTGAATCAATCCTCGGATTGTCAGTTCCTGGAGGGCTCGCGATGCTGTAACTACTGATGTGCGATACTGTTTTGCTAAAACTCGCACCCCCGGCATACGGCCCGTGGCCCACGATCCGCCATGGATCTCTCTTTCAATCAGGCGCGCGATTTCAACATGTTTCTCCACGCGGGAAACCTCCGGAAGCTTGGACGAAATCCATCAAGAGTTGGAACGAGGACTCACCCGTCGCTTTATTCACAGCGTAACAGATTTTTCTTGAACCGAAGGTGCGATGCTGTTAAGAATCTGTGTGGACTGTGATAAAACTGTTCTAGTCCCATCCTGCTGCGTTGACCAGTGGCAGGGGATGCCCGGGCGCTCAACAATCGGGTTTGGTGGATTCTGTCTGGCGGTTCTCCCGCCGGATCTCCGTGATGGCAGGGACTGTTTCATGGCATCTCTCTCTTTGTTCCCGCGTCGTTTGTTCTGGGGAGGAACTGCTGGCTTGGCGGTTCTATTCTGTGGTTTATTGGCGAATGTCCAAGCCGAAGGGGACGCGACGGCGATTCGAGTGGCTGTTTACGACGACGCCGGGAGCGGTGCAGATGCCATGAAGGGGTTGATGTCCGCGTTGGAGAAAGAGCCGGCTCTGCATGTGTCCCGTGTTCGGGCGGCGGCGATTCGGGCTGGTGAACTCGATGCGTGCGATGTGGTGATCTTCCCTGGTGGCATGAGCACCACGCAGGGGCGGACTCTCGGCGAGGATGGGCGCGAACGTGTGCGCACCTTCGTTCGTGGAGGCGGTGGTTACATCGGCTTCTGCGCGGGGGCCTATCTAGCCTCATGTGATCGTGATTACGACTGGTCGTTGAACATTCTCAATGCCAACGTCATTGATAAAGAGCACTGGGCGCGCGGCGTCGGCAAGGTCGATTTGTCGCTTACGGAGGAAGGTCGCCGCCTCATGGGGGTCTCGGGTGATCGACTCAATATCTATTATCATCAGGGCCCGCTGCTGGCTCCCGCCGGTCGTACCGATCTGGCGGCTTACGCACCTGTAGCCAGTTTTGAGACCGAAGTGGTCAAAGCGGGGGTTGCGGGTGGCTTGATGAAAGGGACGACCGCTGTGGCCGCCTCTCATTTTGGCGGTGGAAAGGTGCTTTGCTTCAGTCCTCATCCCGAGATGACGGAGGGGCTGCATGAGATTGTCCATCGCAGCATCCGTTGGGCCGCACGACCACCTGCGCGGTTGCGGATTGTGGCCCAACGTGGCGCTTCCTTCGATGCCCCCGAGAACACACTGGCCGCAATCAACATGGCCTGGGTGCAGGCCGCCGACGCGGTTCGGTTGGATGTGATGCTCACGCAGGACGGGCATCCGGTGGTGGTTGACGAGTCCCGGATCAGCCAAGTCAGTGGTGCATCGTTCAGCGTTTCGAAGCAGACGTTGGCTTCGCTGCGACAACTGGATGTCGGTGCCTGGAAGGGGGCGAAGTACGAGGGAGAACGCGTTCCCACGCTCGCGCAGGCGCTGGCCAATGTTCCTTCTGGCAAGTCTGTCTTCATCGAGATCAAGTGCGGTCCGGAAGGTGTCGCGGCGATTCTCAAGACGATCGAAGCCTCCGGCCTCGCCCGTGATCAGTTGCGAATCATCGCTCGTGCTGCGGATGCGATTGCCGCATCGAAAAGTCTTCGACCTGATTTGCAGGCCTCGTGGAGTATCGAACTTCCACCGGATTCGGCACCCACGGATTTCGCCTCGATCATCGCCCAGGCCCAGGCGATTCATGCGGATGGCGTGGACATTTCCGCCGAAAGTGTGCTGGCGGAAAAATTCGCGATGGCCGTTAAAGAAGCAGGGCTTCGGCTGGATGTCCGGGCGGTTCACGATGTGGAAACGGCACGGAAGGCGATGGCTGGAGGTGCTGCGACAATTACTACTGATCGTCCCGAATGGCTGCGAACAGAGCTGGCTCTTCCCACTGAGTAGCTCTCGCTCCACCAGCTTGATTCTTGTTTGTCGTCACACCTTGGATGCGACGAGAGGGGGCATTATTTGAGGTCGACTTCGATCCTTTCTTCGAGTTTGGGGATGAACGAGACATCCCCGCCGCATCAGGGCCAAAAATGTTCTCCGGGTGGTTAAGTCGACACCGCCCCGGCAACTTCGACGTTGATGATCTGGCTCGGCTGGCCAGGTATTTCAAGTGGCTGTCTGTCGTCGCGAGCGTACCATTCATGATCAACGCCGTCGGGGCATCGGAATCGAATGTTGTTGCTCAAAGGGCTGTGCCATGTATTCCAATCGAATTCCCCAGCGATGGATGATCCTTGCCGCTTGCCTGTGGTTCGGCCCTTGGAGCTTCGCCGCTGACTGGACGCAGTTTCGAGGTGCCGGAGCTGCGGGAGTCAGTAACGACTCGAAGCTGCCGCCGCGCTGGAGTGAAACGGAAAACCTCGCTTGGAAAGTGGCTCTTCCCGGTGCCGGTTCTTCCAGCCCGATTGTCAGCGGCGACAAGGTCTTCGTGACCTGTTACTCCGGCTACGGGATTCCCAAGGCTGACGAAGGGGACATCGACTTGCTCCAGCGGCATCTCGTCTGTGTCGACCGAAACCGGGGCGAGGTACTCTGGACAAAAACAGTTCCCGGGGAACAGCCCGAGGATAAGTATCAGGGCCATCTCGCGGATCACGGCTACGCCAGCAATACTCCCGTCACCGATGGGGAGCGGGTCTACTGTTTCTTTGGCAAGAGTGGAGTCGTCGCCTTCGACTTCGCGGGGAAGCAACTTTGGAAGGCCAATATCGGCAAGGAGTCGAGCAGTCGCCGCTGGGGTTCAGGAGCAAGCCTGATCCTCCACAAGGATCTCGTGATCGTCAATGCTTCGGAGGAGAGCCAGTCGATCCGGGCGCTTGATAAAGCGACCGGCCAGGAGCGCTGGAGCGAGATCTCCCCGTCGCTGAATCTGGCCTACGGGACACCTTCCGTGATCGCTGTGAATGAGAACCGGGCCGATCTGGTGGTGGCGGTTCCTGGAGAAGTGTGGGGGCTGGATCCAGAGACCGGCAAGTCGCGTTGGACGGCCGAACACAATCTGACGGGCAACATCTGCCCCAGCATTTTCTCCAGCGGCGACGAGGTCTTTGTCTTCGGCGGGTTTCGCTCGGCGGGGAGTCTGTGTCTCAAGGCGGGCGGCGAGGGGGATGTTACCCAAACAGCCCTCAAGTGGTCGAGTCGCAACAGTTCCTATGTGGCGACGCCCGTTCTGTACGAGGGTCACCTGTATTGGATTGACGACCGCGGCCAGGCCTTCTGCATCGACGCGAAGACGGGCGAACTGGTCTATCGGGAGCGGATCGCGGATCTCACCGAGGGAGGCCGCCCGGTCTATGCGTCGCCGGTGACCGCTGGCGGGATGATTTACGTACCGACCCGTTGGGACGGTGTGCTCGTCTACGCAACCCAAGAAAAGCTCGAGATCCTGGCCCGGAACAAGTTCGAAGGCGATTCAAGCGATTTCAACGCGACCCCCGCCCTCAGCGATAATCAAATGTTCCTTAGATCAGATCGCTTTCTGTACTGCGTAGCGGCCAAGGATCGATAAATCCCCCCCGCACGCATGGGCTGAGAGAAGGCCCCCCCCATTAAACGATCAGAGCCTTGGAACCACCGAAGTGAGTCCAAGGCTCTGAAGTGGAGGCGGGAAGACGGCAGTTGAACTCTTCTTCCAAGGCGTTGCTGCCTGGGAAATACGATCCACGTTTGCTCACGTCGTCGGACATGGTCGAAACACTCAAATATCTTCTGAAAAATGACCACTAGCTTGTATTGGGTTGATGGGGGCAGGAAAAGCGCCCTGCCAGTGACCGGAAGAGGCTCCGTAGCCTTGGCTCAAACGCCCAATGGCCGCACATTCAAGTTGGATCAAGAAAGCGATGGGCAGGTTGGTCACGATGCTTACAGAAGAAGAAGTATCAAAAGTCAATGTTCCCGCCGACACAGTGTGAGCCATCCGCGCTTGGAACATTACTTTGACCAACTCGAACGAAAAGCATCACGTTGTAGATATTGACGGAGATAATCAATAGGCCGTAAAGTTGTTCTATGTTGACCGAGAATACTCCGACGATGAAGCTCTTGAAAGTATAGTCACACAAAAAGGAATACTAGAAACGGTGAAGCATACCGAATCAATGAAAGGTCTCGCGCAGGAGCCTCAGAATCGAGTTGCGCAGAAAACTTTTGTCTGCGATGTCTACTCTTGTCACTCAACCCCGAGTTCGAGCGACTACTGATAACTAAGGCCCGACTGCATTCAGTCACAAAAAATAGCGGGCTTGTGCAGTGTTGTCTGTGAAAAATCTGGCGAATAGACTGGGCGACTCTAAAGCAAATACAATCCCCGAAGTAAATGGCTCGATTGGATGCGTCAAGTCATGTGACACGGCCAATCGATGCTCTTGGTAGAAACCTGTCGCCAAATGAGGCATTTGCATCGGCGGGAGAAATTAAAAATAACTAAAGAATGTGGAGCGGAGCGATTGAGTCCGCAAAAAAACCTCATGATCAATTGATGAAATCGCTAGGTGGCTGTTAGTATTCGTCCTTGGTGTCAATCTGTTGCCTGTATAGTAGTGATTCCGCCGCCGAGAGTGTAGCAGAAAATAGTATTGATAGGCCTGAAGCGAGACAGAAGTGATGTGTCGCTAATGTTAATGTTTCCGATGCTAATCACTTGAAGATTGGGGAGATGGCTGAGTGGGGTCAGGTCTGTCACCAAGGTGTTCTGGATATGGAGCGTCCTGAGGTTGGATAGATGGCTTAGAGGGCCGATGTCAAGCACCGGCGTGTTCCCGAGGTCAAGTCTTTCGAGATTTTCTAGGCCACTCAATGGAGTGAGGTCGACTATCTGTGTGTTCTGTAGTTGTAGTGTCTTAAGGTTGGTGAGGCGGCTGAGTGGGTCAAGGTTGTTTATCGTGGTGTTATTGATAGATAGGGATTCTAGTTGCAATAGATCTCTCAGCGGGCTAAGATCGGTTATTCGGGTTTTGCTTAATCCTAGGGATGCGATATTGATCAATTTGCTTAAAGGGGCGGCGTCCCGCACTTGTGTGTTGTCAACTCGCAGCGTCTTAAGTTTGTGAAGTCGACTTATAGGCGTCAGGTCTTCTGTGCTCGTGTTCTGCAAAAACAGTTCTTTGATTGATGTCAGATTCTCAAGTGGAGATAAGTTGTTAACCTCGGTGTTTTGCAGTTGCAGTGTCTGAAGTTTTTTCAAGTTGTGTAGTGGTGAAAGGTCAAGGTTGAAGGGTATGGCGCTGAGGTCCGTATTTTCAAGATGTGTTAGGCTGCTTATGGGAGAGAGGTCTCTCACGCCGGTGCCGCGTATGTTTAGATACTTGATTTTTATAAGACCGCGCAGCGGCGACAGGTCACTTACCTCCGTATTGCTTAAACCCAAATCCTGTATATTGTTGAGGTTTCGCAGTGGGGTGATATCAGATATTGGGTTGTATCCCAGTTCCACCGACTGAAGGGTGGTGAGGTCTCTCAGCTGAGAAATGTCATAAACAGACGTGACAGAAAGGTCAAGCGATATTAAGCTGTGTAGGTGGCTCAACGGCGTGAGATCGTTGACCTGTGAGCCAGACAAGTCGAGGCGTGTTAGATTCTTTAATGTCGAAAGCAAGTTGATATTAGTGCGACGCTCTACAGGAACCCAGTCGGGCCACTTTCCAAAAGCAGAGAAGTGTTGCGATACGTGTGATAATGTGAGCGGATCTAGAATCTGTGCTAATTCCTTCTGAACGGTCACTGTTGGGTCGCCGTGATATTTGCCGATTGCTCGTTTTGCGCGGTCTCCTCCAATGATTCGCAGTGTTCGTACACACGCGGCACGCTGAATTGCATTTATGCTATGGCGGTATTCCAGATCAGGGATTATGGCCTCCCCACAGGCAGCTAACACTTCCGCATCTGACAGCGTCCGTGGAGGGATAAGGGCCTTCTTTAATGCTTCTACTTGTTGCTTGATCTCGTCATCGTCCAATTGATGCGCCGCAGCGCAGCATCTGATGAAGAAAAATTGCCTCTGTCGCTCGAGTCTCGTTGTAAGTTTCTCTTGGTGGTTACGTTTGCCCCCTTGGATCTGCAGCGTCGTGCAATCGCGAAGGGAGCGGATCAATCGTAGGGTGAAGTCTGACCCCTCACGCGGGAACGCAACGGCAAAGAGAATGACAGTTTGCCATGACTCTTCATCAGCATGTTGGGCCAAGATATCTGTATCATTGAGATTCACAAAGCGCTCGGCGGCTAGGTAGTCCTTCAAAGTGTTATGTAGAAACTCAATAGTGTGAGCATCAGATTCCTGCAATAGGCCGCTTCGCTCCTTCAGCATCTGTAGAATTGGCTCGGAACGAAGATCAGCAGTGTGATATCCGCAAAGTCCCTCGCGGACTAATTCTTGGGCCTCTATCTCGTTAATAGTAGATTGTTCGGAATGGACCATGTGATACGCAAGTCGTGCAAGCAAGCCTTTTCGCTGCCCATAATTGAGCTGGCGATAGGCTGGCTCCTCTGAACTTTGGGCTTCTCTTGACCCTGGACGCTCACGGTCGCGTCGATTTAACAGCATCTCAACCAGCTTCTCACAGAGTGCGACCGGAGTTTCCGGCAGGTTCTCTTCGCGATCTCGGTGCAACGCACATACTGCGGCGCAAAGTAATGGATTGATTGTTAGACGGGAAATTGCCGGGCTTTCTTCGAGACGTCGTTTTAAGCGTTCCGCCAAAGGGCGCAGGTCTGCAGCCGCGTCGATTTGTTGTAAGTGCGACTCCATGGCCGCGTGCCAGCGATCGATTAATTCGTTACGACCATCCTGCGTCAATGACTCGACCCGCCCTGGGCTGAATCCGAGAGTCTGGAAGTACTGTCTTTCGACTGCTTCAGGTCGTGTAGTGACGATGTAGGCGTTTTCTGGGTATGTTTTCAGTAGCTGCTTTATCTCTCTAAGCACAGCATCACGCTTAGCTGATGGAACTTCATCTACGCCATCGAACATTAATAGTGCACGGCCTTGTTGCAGCAGATCTGTGACCCAGTTTAAGGGCGCGTCTGGAAGCTCTTTGGCAAGTAGCAAAGGGTATTCATTGGGTCGCGGTAATTCACCGTGTGGGTAATCTCGGAGGCGAATAAGGAACGGTACTCGCTCTTTCCAGGTTGCTTTCTGTAAGTGTGATGCTTCGTCTTCAGCCGGTTTGCTCTGGCTGGGAAGTCTATCCAAATTCAAGCTTACGGAAAGTTCTTTTCCTGTCTGCACAGCGGCCCATCGCAGTAGCGTCGTTTTTCCACTTCCAGCTGCTCCTCGAAATAGCAAGCGTTTGTTTTCGCCAGATAGTTGGTTGAAGAACGTTTCAACCGGCATGGATGTCGGGCTGTCGTCGATCTCTTCGTCTGTCGTATTGGCTTCTTCTGCCTCCTCTTGAAGTTCGTCTGCAACATTCACTGATACGAAGGCTACGCTGAGTGAGTATTCTTTAGAGTCTCTCGAAATATCAATTCCAAATAGCTGCATATGGTCTAGTCGGTTTACCACCGACTGTCGATATCTTCGCTCGTAATCTTCAGCGACTGAAAATGATAATGGCTCCGTGATGTCTGGTGTGTAAGTGCTGAAAGGGATGGGTGTCCGCGCTGTAATTGGAGAAGAGTGGCGAAGTCTCTCGCGTAAGGTGTTTAGGTCGAGTTGATGAATGCCTCGTTGGTCAGTACGTCCGCTAATGATACGTGGGCACCAGCCGCCTCCCGTCGATTCATATTGCCGCAGCCACGCTTCTCCCCGTCCTTCCTCAATGTTCAGCCGTACGAAGTTGTATCCATTGTTTTTTCCGTTGGACCATTCGTGGCAAGCTCCCGCCGAAAGTACAACATGTCCGTTCGTACGATCCTGTTCCACAAAGAGTTGATGCTCGTGTCCGTGTAGCACAAAATCATAATCTCGCTTTAGGTCGTGGAAGAAAGACTGAGCTTCCTCTGGAACGAGCCAGTTTGCTGGATGGTGGATTAATCCAATATGAAAATCGATGTTGGGTGGGAAAATCGCTCGAACTGTTTCAAGCTGATATCGCCCCGCCATCCAGAGCCGTCCTGCTTCTTCTCGCCCGATTCCTTGTGAAGACCACGCAGAATTAAATCCTCCAATTCCTATTCGATAACCATGGATTTCCCTGAGATCGCCATAGATGAGTCGATCCGGGTCGCTAATTAAGTGGTCATATCCATAGGTTTTCAGTGCGTTGTGATAATCGAGAAGGCGCTCCATGATTAGACGCCACACTCGTCCTCTTTCATGGATTGCGTTTTCAATCTTTTCCAAAGACGAGCATCCTGTAATCCAGCTTGTTTCCATATCCGAAATACGTGTCTTATTGACGTCATGATTGCCCGGCACCCAGAATATCTGTCGTTTGGGGATTTCCTTAGAAAAGACCGTGCGGACGTGCGTCAGGAAATCTTCTGCCTCCCGAAATTGGTCTGTTATCGATTTTCCTTCTTCGTTTCCCAAATGGCCATAAGCTGCATCACCAGTGAAGAAGATCAAATCAGGTTGAAGGCCCTCTTCTTGGTGTAATTTCCTCAGATCTTTCAGAAGTGTTTCGCGCAACCGTCGAGCATCCCAGCCAGTTTTTGGCTGGCAGGCATGAAGGTCAGACAGGTGTAACCAAGTGACTGTTTGGGTCATGAGTTTTTTCCCCCGAATGGTGTGAGCGTCTGGGACGGTAGATCTGTATTCAACTTCCAACACGGATTGGGGTTTGTAGTTTTATGGCGTGTGAATGAAGGAATGTTCAACTGAATTAACGAAAAATGGGTAATCGCTCGCTTGGAACCCTCAGCCCCAGCGTCGGGCACCCCCAAAGGTGCCAGCTGGGGATGAGGCGTGTTCCGCTCTGCCTTTCTGGCCCCTAAGGAGGTGAGGGAACGGAGCGGAGATTCCGGCGGAGCGAAGGCGGAGTCCGGAGATCGGAGCGGAGTGACCGAATCGCCGATTCACTGCGGAAAAGTCTTGACGGATCAGATTCCGCATGTGTACGAATGAATGGGTATTTGTGATCCAAGGAATGGAACACCCAGGAGGCCAAGATGGCCATTCGCCCCAAGAAGAAGCCCCGGCTGAAGCCACCCCGCAGAACTCGCAGTCATCTCGTCAAGTGGGGACGTAGTCTTCGGGAACGTGGCGCACACTCCTTGGTCGTCGGACTCGCTCAGTTTGTGGCCCACATCGGGGAGGATCTGGCATCGATCCAAAACGCCATCACTGATGGGGCTTTTCAGCAGATGGGACGAATCGAGTCTCCCGAAAGCTGGGAGTCGATGTATCTCCGGCCGGATCGCCTGTTCCAATTCCTGGGCAATCATGCCGCTGATTCGCCGGGCGACGAAGCCGACGGCATTGCGCTTGGTGATGTGGCCCGCTGGTATGCAATCAGTTCCCGTGTCGTCGACCGAATGTCTCAGGAAAAGTGGGCTGCAAACATCAATGAGCTTTTCAACGACTGTGATTTCCAACTCGCGATGATGGAGTTTCGCGGTTTTGTGTCGCATTGCGTGCGATCATTTGAAGAAATGCTGGAGTCCGGCACGCTGAACGACTTTTCCTTCGTCGGGGACGAGCTGTTCTTCTCCCAGCAGGCTCAATTCCTGGTGAAGGTCTTCTGGCCAAGTATCTGCGAACATGGTGAGACACCCAACAGCCTCTATCGACGCGCCCGATTGGGGAACGTGTCCGCCATTGAGAAATTGGTCGCTATCGATCTTCGTATCTTGCGGATTCCGATCATTGCTGAGCTCGTTGAAGACTGGCGAGCCACGGGAGATGTTCAGAAGTATTCCCTCATTGCCAAAGCGATGAGCAACCTTCCTCGAAAGCGAGCATCGCCGCGCAATGAAAAGATTCGCGCCCTGAGTCTCGTCTGGGGAGTGGGCAGGCTTCTAGCGCTGCCGGATCGGGCCGGACCTTCCATTGAGGAATTGCGTGGAGCTTTCGATGCCGCCGCCAAGGACCGGGGATTGGCAGCGGATCCTCACTTGCCAGCGGGTGAGGAGGCATTGCGAAAAGGTGTCTCCCGCATGTCGAAGAAACTGCCTGCCGACCTGTGGGACATGTTTGGTCGGAAGGCTGTCCCATGATTCGTGAGGGCGTGAAGTTACCTTCCGCCCATCATGAACGACATCGCTTCCCCCGCACTTCCGATCGACGACACAGCCACCCCAGCGGGGGGCGAGGCAGTGTCTGTAACACGCCTAGCCCCCTTTACAAACCGGGACCTTCCCACCCCTCTCGCCTGTGGTGTCGATACGCTCGACCTCGGGTTGTACATCGAGTGGGGCAGCCGCTGGGATGACCTTTCAGAGATCCTCGACGACGCCAAGGAGGAGGCGAAGGGGACTCCGGGTGCGCCAGTCGCGGATGGCACTTTTCTTGTCCTCCCCGGCGGCAAGCAACCCTGTTATCGCTGGCATCTCCAGTGGCCCGAATTCCATCTCTACCTGGGCCGCAGTGCCGAGCCGCATGGCAACACGCCGAACGGCTATGTCTCCCTCAACGCCAAAACTCTTTGGTCGCTGGGCGTGCCGGGAGCAGTCGCCCTGGTGACGAACTGGATCGAACGGCTGGAAGGGAAAGTCCTCTCCGCCAAACCGAGCCGCTGTGATCTGGCGGCGGATTTCCGCCTTCCCGCCGGGCTTTCCCTCCCGTTCCTGCTGGCTCACCGCGTTCCCCAGCATGTCACGCACTCCCACATCATGACGGGGGAGTCCCTCGAGACGTTCTATCACGGGGCCAAGAAAACTCCGGTTCAGCTGCGGATCTACGACAAGGCCAAGGAAGTCCTCCAGGGGGGCACCAAGCTCTGGTTCTACGACCTCTGGAATGTCGAGCCGGAAGCCTGTGTCTGGCGGATCGAGTTTCAAATTCGCCGGGAGAGACTCAAGGAGTTTTCCATTCACACGGTGGAAGACCTCGTTGAGAAGTCGGGTGGGCTGTGGCGGTACCTCACGGAAGACTGGTTCTCCCTGCGGGCACAAGATGACTCCAACACGAGTCGCCGCACGGTGCTTCCCTGGTGGCAGGTTGTGCAAGCGTGTGCCGAGCAGTTCGGCCCCTCGATGAAACTGACGCGCACCCTCGACTCGGCCAGTGCCGACAGTGCCTGGTACGTCAACCACATTGCTGGCTGCACTGTGGGGTTTGCCGCGCGAGAACAACTGAAATCCCTGGATGAGGCGCTCCCCGTACTGGTGGAGCGGGTGCGGGCTTATTTCGAGCGAAACGATTTCCGCCGCAAGCTCACTGTGAAGTCGATTCAGCTGGGGTATCCGGTGAGTTCCGGTACGGCTGAACCCGACGCGTCTGTTCCCGGAATGGAGTCCGAAGCATGAGTCGAGAACGCAAAGCCCGTCGTGATGCCCGCAGAATGACGGAAGGCCCGCAGTTCCAAGAACTGTTCCCCATGGGATCCCCCGTCGATCCGGCTCAGCTGGTGCGACTGATCCGCGATATGACCCGCAGAGGCGCCCGTGTGGAGCTGGAGGAATCCCCTCATGGCGGAACGCGCATCCGTTTGCGATTCGAGAATTGAATAGAAGCCCGGCGGGAGAGCCGAAGGATTTCAGGCCATGGATGGCACACGCAAAGACATCGACGCAAACGCAGTTGCTCCCGAGGCTCCCGCCTGGGTGACGGAATCGTTGATTGCCATGACGTTCAAGGTCTGGCAACCGTATTACAAGAACCCCTTGAGCCGTGGTGATGTGATCCGCATGATCATCTCGGTTGGGCAGCTGTTCCGGGTGGTTGCTCAGGGGCGGGGATATCAGGGGCGGGGATCATGAAGCAGTTCGTGGCATTAGCACGCGTCAGCAGTCGGGAGCAGGAACGGGAAGGCTTCTCACTGGCCGTTCAGGAAGAGGCGTTGCGACGGTATGCCACCCAGCATGGGGGGACGTTGTTCCGCCTCTTTCGCATTGCGGAGACCGCCAGCAAGGGGGATGAGCGGAAGACGTTCAAGGAGATGGTGGCATTCACCAAACGCCACTGCGCCGAGATCGACGGGCTGTTGTTCTACAAGGTCGACCGGGCCGCCCGAAACCTGTTCGATTACGTCGAACTGGAACGGCTGGAAACCGAATACGACGTCCCCTTCATCTCGATCTCGCAGCCGACCGAATCGAATCCCGCCGGTCGCATGATGCGGCGGACCCTGGCCAACATGGCCAGCTTCTTCACCGAACAGATGGCCGTCGACATCAGCCAAGGGATCAACCGCCGCGTTCAGGAAGGCTGGTTTCCCGGCAAAGCCCCCTACGGTTACCGCAATGTCCGGATCAATGGTCGCAGCATTGTGGAGGTCGATCCTCCCGCAGCGGTCAATGTGAAGCGGATCTTCCAACTCTACGCCTACGAGAACTGTACGCTGGAGGGCGTGGTGCGTCGGCTGGTGCAGGAAGGCACGCAGTACCGTTGCGACTCCCCCGAGTTCAAGCGGACTTCGATCCACAACATCCTCAACGATCGGGCCTACCTGGGGGAGATCCAGTATCGGGGCGGTTGGTTTCCGGGACGGCAGGAACCGATTGTCGATTTGGCCACTTGGCAGCGGGTGCAGGCGCTCCTGGGAGGGACGGGCAACCAACAGTCGCACACGATGACCTACGCCGCCGAGTTCATGCGGTGCGGACACTGCGGACATCCCATCACCGGTGAATTGAAGATCAAGCAGACGAAATCCGGCCCCCGGTCGTATCAGTACTACCGCTGCTCGAAGTACAACCAACCCGGACATCCCCGCACGCGGGTGACGGAAGCGGAGATCGATCGGCAGGTTCTGGCCCTCTTCGATCGCATCCGGATTGAGGATGATGCGGTGCGGGACTGGTTCCGGGCAGTGCTGATCTCCCAGACGCAGGATGCCCAAGTTGACTCCCAGGCCCAGCGGGCCGAGTTGCAGCGTCAGGCGACGTTGCTGGTGGCCCAGCAGGATCGACTTTTGAATCTGCGGATCGAAGATCAGATTGACGAACCGACGTTCCAACGCAAGCAAATCGAACTGCGGGATCGGCTGGCCTCAATCAAGCTGCAACTCGATGTGTTGGATCGCTCGCACGATGAGACGGGGGAACTGGCTCTGAAAGTGTTTGAACTTTCTCAAACACTTCGGCAACAGTGGCTTACGGCGGATTATGCCGCTAAGCGTCGGATCCTGGAAATCGTCTGTTTGAACTGCACGCTCAACGACGTAACCCTATGCCCAGAAATAAGAAAGCCCTTCGATGTGCTCATCGAAGGGCCTCTTGTTCACCAAAGTGGAGGATAGCGGGATTGAACCGCTGACCTCTTGCATGCCATGCAAGCGCTCTCCCAGCTGAGCTAATCCCCCATTTGTGTCGAATGCTTTGCGACAGTTGAAACTGGTAGGTTTCAGCAACCACTCACACTCGTGGGTCGGTGTCGTTCTGGGTGACACCTTCATCGGCCCGAAGGTTCGGGCGACTTGAAGGATGTTAGCTTCTGGAAACCGGACGTGCAACTGTGCGGGTTGTCGGGATTGGGGCGAGTTTCGGCGGGAACTGCCGGTGGGCGGTTTTGCTGTGGTTGGTGTCTGTTCAAGCTGTGGTGGGGGCCGGGGCGAAGCGGGCCAAGGCGCAGTCCTTGATCCCCTTCAGATCGAGCTTGCCCGTGCCGAGGATGGGGACGGCTTCGACCTCCACAAAGCTGTCCGAGCCGGGAATCCAGAGGTTGGGGATGCCGGTCTGGCCGAGCTTCTTGATGATTTCGGCTACGGGCTGGCCGAGCGGTCTGTGGATGACGACCAGCCGCTCACCGCGCTGGGCATCCGGGACGGCGGTGACCGCCAGCGGCAAGGCCCCTTCGTCATCCGGCGATTTGACGATCTCCAAGAGAAGTTCCTCAACCCTCAGATGGGGCACCATTTCGCCGGCGACCTTCGAGAAGCGGCTCAGGCGACCGGTGATGGTCAGGAAGCCTTCTTCGTCGATGATGCCGAGATCGCCGGTATCGTACCAGCCGTCCTTGAGCACGGAGTCGGTCTTGGCCTGATCCTTCCAGTAACCGGCCATGACGTTGCCCCCCTTGAGCTGCACGCGGCCCTGGGTGTTGACGCCCAGTTCAGCTCCGGTCTCGGGATCGAGCACACGCACTGCGAAACCTGGCAGGGGGCGGCCCACGGTTCCCAGTTTCGTCCCCTTCTGCGAGGTCATCTCGCAGCGGTGATCGGGGACATTGACGAAGGCGGGGCCGGTCGTTTCGGTCGCGCCATAGCCTTCGGAGGGAAGGACGCCGAACTTCGTCTGGAACTCGAGCGCCAGTTCGTTGGGCAATTTCTCCGCCCCGACGACCACGAGATCGAGCTTGGCGAACTGAGCCGGTTCACAGCGTTTGAGATAGGAACGCAGGAACGTGGGCGTCGCCAGGAGGATCGTTGCGCCGTATTTCTCGGCGAGTTGCCCCACGACACGGGCATCGAGCGGATTGACGTGGTAGACGACGCGTGGCGGCAGGCAGAGCGGGAGCCAGAGCGTGATACTATAGCCCAGCGAATGGAAGAAGGGGAGTACGCCGAGAACCGTATCGCTGGCTTCGAGCCGGGCGATGTGGTCGGCGGCGTCGATGGTGATCTTGAGGTTGTTGTGGGTGAGCATGACCCCCTTCGGCTGTCCGGTGGAGCCCGAGGTGAAGATCAGCGTGAGAAGCTCGTCGGTTCCCTTGGTGGGCCGCCCCAGCAACCACAACAGGCAGGAGGCGGGCAGGGTGTAGGCCATCGTCGCGGCCGCGAACTTGTCGAACGATGTCAGCTGTGTCTTGAGGTCTTCCAAAAACAGCAGGCGGGCGTTGAGCTGGAAATTGCGTTTCTCCAGCACTTTTCGGCTGGTGACGACCGTCTTGATGCCGCCTTGGTCGATGCAGGCGTTGAGTTGTTCATCCGAAAGAGTGTAGTTGAGGTTGGCGGTGACTTTCCCGGCCATCGAAAGTGCGGCGTTGGCCAGTACGCCACCCACCGTCGGCGGGAGCAGGATTCCCACGACTTGTTCGTGGTCGCCGATTTCTCTTTTCAGAACGCGACGAAAGATCAGCGTGCTCAAGAGGAGTTTGGTGCCCGATAGTTCGGTGCCCCCCGAGTCGGCGATCTTGGTCTTTCCACCCGCTTGTCGGCAGGTCGTGATAAAGGCCGAGAGAAGCGAGGGATCGTGGGCTTTGCGTTTTTCCATGGCTTCGACTCCCAGGAGCTGGACTGCGGAGCGGACCTCGTACACAGACTTCGGTGCGGTGATGGGGCTTCCGAACAGGATATTAACGGGAAGCAGCAGACGCTTGGGCCACTTCCAAAAGAATTTGCCCCCCTTGAAGCTGAAGATGCTGCCCCAGAGACCTTCGAGATAAACGGGGATCACCGGGGCGTTCGTCCCTTGGATGATCTTGAGGAAGCCCGGTTGGAAGGGCTGCATCTGGCCGGTGCGGGTGAGGGTTCCCTCCGCGAAGATGCAGACGACGTGACCTTCCTCGATGGCTTTCTTCGCCATGCGCAGGGATTCGATGAGGGCTTTGGGCCCGGCATCCGCTTTGATGGGGATGACCTCGAAGATCTTCGCCAGCCAACTGAGCCGGGGATGCGAGACATAATCCGCATAGGCGATGAAGCGGACGGGGCGGGGTGTCATGGTCATCAGCAGGATGCCGTCGACCCAGGTGACATGGTTCGAGACCAGGAGCACGCCGCCGGTCTCGGGGATGTTCTGCACGCCGAATCGGCGGACGCGGTAGAACGAATGCGTGAAGATGTAGAACAGGAAGCGAATCATCGCGCCGGGGAGCAGGAACATGATGTAGATCGCCACGGGGACGGTGCCGATGCCGCAAACCAAAAAAACGGCGGCGGGACTGAGGTTGAGGACCCCGAGAAGCAGATAAAAGATCCCGGCGGCGGCCAGAGCGCCCGAAAACGCCAGGAAGTTGGTGGCGGCGAGGATCTTGCCCAGGACTTTCGGCTCGCTGCGGTGCTGAAGATACGATTCCAGCGGAACATCGAACAGACCGGCGAAGACACCCAGGAAGAAGAGCCCGCCGACCGAGAGTTCGAAGGCGACCAACCGATGGTCATCGCTGAGGACGCCGGCAAAATAAAGGATCACGGAACAAATGGCGATCCCTGTCGCACCGAGCGGGACGAGGCCGAGTTCGACATGTCCGCCGGAGAGGTAGCCCGCGAGAATGCTCCCCACGCCCACGCCCACCACGAGAACCATGCCGAAGATACCGACCTGCCACTGCTTGAGACCCAGATCATGGCCCGCGAAGGTGTCGATGTTGAGCTGGGCCATCGAGGCGAGCAGCCAGAAGAAGGCAATCCCCAGTGCGGTTCGCGCCAGGAAGATGTCGCTGGAAAGCAGCTTGAGACTTTGCCACGTGTCGACAGGAAAGTTCCAAGGGAAGCGGCACTCGGGATCGCCCGCGGGCACCCTCCGGATCCCCAGGCTGACGACCCAGCCCAGCACGGCGATCGAGAGGATCACCACAAAGGCGGTGCTGAGAGTCTGCCAGGTGATCGAGTCGCCCGCCTCCGGCTGCGCGAGGCTCGCCAAGGCGTTTCCCAGAAGAAAGCCGAGCGCGCAAGGGACGACGTTCATCAGTCCCATCAGGCCGTTCGCGCGGGAGAGGGCTCCGTCGTGAACCAGTTCGGGGATACTCCCCTGGCGGGCAGGGGCGAAGAGGGCGTTCATCACCCCAGTCAGGGCGACGACGATGAAGAGCAGGGGGATGTTGCTGGAACCCAGGGCGACGAAACCGGCCAGCATGATCACGATCTCGGCCAGTTTGCACCAGGAAATGACCTTGGCCTTGCTGAAACGGTCGGCCAGGTAACCGGCGGGCGCGGTGAGGAACAGGAAGGGGAGCGTGAACGCGGCGAGGCCCAGTGCGAGCATCGAAGCGTCTTCCGCCAGCGAGGCTTTGCCGGGAGTGTGCCGAAAGAGCCGCTTGGCCAGCGGTACGACCAGCCAACGGAAGGTGTGGTCGTTCAGCACCGTGAGGAACTGGACGACGAGCAAACTCACGAAGCTGACCGATGAAAGGCGATCATGCAGGTCGGCGGGGACGTGCCGATCCGCCTGTGGGGAGGGAGTGGAGTTGGCGATGGCTCCCGAGAGCGTCTGCATACCCGAATTGTCCAGTCGTTGTCGCGTCTCTTGGAGGCTGTCCGGGGCTGTCATATTGTCAATACAAAACTCGAGCACCGCTTCACGCGATCCGCTTTCTCCGGAGATTTAAGTTCCACGAGCGGAGCAGATCGCTGGCGAATGATAGCGAACCTCTCCCGGCTTGGCGTGCCGGATTGTGTTTCTCCGGGAAACAGAGGCCGTACCAATCCGGGAAGGTGCGATTTTGGCGAGGCTCTCCTTCTTCGGGTTGCGTTACTGACCGCAGCATTTCTTGAATTTCTTGCCGCTGCCGCAGGGGCAGGGATCGTTGCGACCCACGCGGGTTTTGCTGTTGCGGATGGTCTCCACAGCCGTTCCCCCACCATCGCCTTCGCCCCGATGGGCGACCATGCCCGTGCCATCGTCTCCACCGGAATCGGAGAATTCACTGGGGGCGGCGTGGGATTCGGAAGTGACGGTCCAGAGGGAACCGACGAAGTCGGGACTGACATCCTCGATCCGGAAGATCGCGCCGGTGACTTGATCGCCGATGCGGTCCCACATCTGTTCGAAGGCCCGCATCCCCTCGCGGCGGTACTCCACCTTGGGATCCTTCTGGGCATATCCCACCAAGCCGATGTTCGCCCGCAAGTGATCCATGTAGTAGAGATGATCTTTCCAGGCGCTGTCGAGGCACTCGAGGATCAACATCCGCTCGGCGGTGTGCAGTTCGGGCCGGTATCGGCGGCTGTACTGCTCGATGAGCAACTGCCGGGCACCGAGAACGTCCTTGTCTTCGAAGTCGTCGGCTTCCAAATCGGTGCCGAACTTGGTGTTCGACCACGCGGCCAGCCGATGGGCCGCCGCCGCGGTGATGGGTCGGAAGATCGCCTTGGGCTGCTTCGAACTCGCCTTCGCGCCGTTGGCCGTGAGCACCTCCGTTTCGGGGAGGGGGCCGCAGGCATCGACCACTTCGCGTTCGAGGGCTTCGAGCAGGCCGGGGGCCGGTGCGAATTGTTCGCTCTTGAGGAGCAGGGCCGATTCGATGCTCTGCTTCGAGAGATTCTCGAACTGATCGGAGGAGAAGCGGGTCTGGAAGCGAGCGTTGGCCCAGGCGGCCAACCCCATTCGGTCGTAACGTTCGGTCGAGCCGTTGCCGGTTTCTGAGAGGAACTGCGAGAGTCCCACCGAGACGGGGAACGTCGTCTCCTTGCGGGCGTAATTCGCCAGAATGCGATTGCGGACCAGATCGACAGCGGCTTGTTGCTCCAGGCCTTCGAGATCGGTCGGCGGAATGTTGATCGCGAACTGGTGCTGGACCCATCCGGAGAGAGATTTGCGGCCCCAATCATCCGCCAGGAATTCCTGCAAGGGGTCGAATTTGTAGCGGCCGATCGCATCCTTCGCCCGCTGGTACAGATAGATCTGCAGCTCGTCGACACCGATCTTGCGGAGTTCGCGGTCGTTGGTGTTGAGGCCGAAGTGGCTGTTGACCCAGCGGCTCATCGCCAGCCAGTTGCGTTCACGGTCGTCGAGATCGAGGGGCAGATTCTCTTCCATCTGCTCGCGGATCTGGTCTTCGGACTGACGTTCCGCCTGATCCCTGAGATAGTCGACCATCTGGTCGTAGTCCATGTCCTTCACATCGCCCGCATCGACCTGGATGCCGAAGGTTTGTCCCGCCCAATTGGCAGCGGTTTCCCAGCGGTACTGTGAGCTGAGAAAGGTCTTCGTCCAGCGATTGAGCTGACGGTCGATCATGCTGAGGATCAACGGACGGCAGATGGCTCCCTCGAGGATCGATTGGCGGTAGCCATAGACGCGCTTGCGCTGTTCGTCCATGACTTCGTCGTATTCGAGGAGATGCTTGCGCGACTCGAAATGGCGTTCT
>PNLE01000041.1 GCA_013822855.1 Planctomyces sp. | reverse complement strand
ATTGTGGTACACGGCGGATTGGGACTACTGGCTGCGTCTCGGGGCGATGGGAAGTGTCGCCTACGATCCACATCCTTGGGCCGCGTTTCGCATCCACTCCGGCAGCCAGACGATTTGTCGAAGCAGCGGGCCAGATGACTTTCGCAGACAACTGGAGACCGTCTACGAAGCCCATGCGGCCCAACTCTCCTCTCGTCCCGACCTGTTCGGTGATACGAACATTCTGAAGCAAGTGGATCGCGCGGCCCGTTTCTCGATCGAGCTCAATACCTCGCTGGCCGGTGCCTATCACCAGCGGCCACTTCCCCTGTGGCGATTGGTGACGAAATTTGTCTCCCTGGGGCCGGTTGGCAGTTGGCGTTTTCTACGGGACTCCCGGATCATCGAACGCATATCCGCCCGCTGGCGATGGAAGCGATCTTGAGTCGGAATTGTTCCGGATGACTCCCATCTCAATTGGTGATCCGTGTCACTCGACATTCCCCGCCGGGGTCGCATCGCCCGCCTGCGGCGCGCCATCCAGGCGGCGGAGGGCGGCGGCGGCTTCTTCCTGGAGCGGATCATCCGACTTCTGCGCGACCAGCCGCAGGCTTTGACGAACCTGGGCACCCGGCGCGACCGCCTGACCCAAGCTGCGAATGGCCGCCTGCCTCACCTGCGGTTCATCGTCCCGCAGCAGCTTCAGCAGTGACGGTTCGGCCTGCGCGAAGAGCTGCCGGTTGGAGGCGATGTTTCCCAGCGAGGTGGCGGCGATCATTCGCGTGTTGGCGTCGTTCGATTCCAGCAACTCCACCAGCACGGGCGTGACGACCGCTTCCTGATCCGGAATCGTCGACAGAACCGATGCCACGTTGGCCCGGACGAATAGCGAACTGTCTTTGAGCGATCCGGCCAGGATCGGAGCCGCCGACTCGGCCTCCGGACCCAGCTGGGCCAGGAACATCGACGCCAATTCCCGCACCATCTGATCTTCGTCGTGGAGATGAGCCAGGTAGGTTCCCAACGCCGCCGTTCCCAACTGCTGGAGTTCGGCTTCCGCCACCTGCCACTGCTCGCCGTTGGATGTCCCGCGTGCGGCTTCCAGCAGTTTCGCAAAGGCCTTCTCCGCCGCAGGGGAACTCTGGGGTTGGCCGCTGGTGGATGTCATGGGGAGCTTATTCCCACCGCCGGGTACCGGCAGCAGGAGAGGCCCGTCAGCAGTCAGAGTCTGACCTAGCCCGCTTTTGTTGTCGCCATTCGCCACCTCTCCAATGACCAGCGGCGGAAAGCTTTCGGCGGCCAAAGAGCCTCCTCGGCCTGTACTGGGGGAACCCATTTCGATTTCGGAAGAGTTCGCCGTGGAGTCATGGGAACTGGAAACGCTTTCCGCAGGCTGGCAGCCCGAGAACGTCCCCACGAATCCCCAGGCAAGGACGATCATCATGTAGGCGGCGGCCCGTGTGGGCATACAAACATTGCCCTGTCGGAAAGCGGGGGGGATCGATTCGTCGAATCGATGCGTCCCCGATGGGGAGGTCGTGGTGAAGGGGTTGTGGCGGGGTGCTGTCTTCAATTCCATGTCTCCGGCGGCCTGTTCCTTGGCAAACGAATCTTGACATGCGACGCCCGGATCTCCAAGACGGCTTTCGCAAACTCCGGCCGCTGGGCGGCCTTTCGTGTGAGAAATCAACCCTCTGTACACAGTGCCACATCATGCCCCCTTTGGAACATGTCCAACCCCTGTGTGAAGTGTGTTGCAAGGGATGGCCACAATTTCCCTTGTGAATCCTGATCCGCAGGCCGCGACCGATGCTTGCGTTTGGTGGTTCGCCAGCATCAGAATGCGAGTAAGCCTTGGATCGCAGGCGGGCGTTCGCTCATCCCACACGTCCCTGGCATCGGTTCCTCCTTCTGCCGGAGTAACTGATCAGCCTTGGAATTCCGTTCGCACAACATCCCCGGTCCAGCCGAGTCCGGGGCAGGTTCTCCCTCGAAAGAGCAAAGCACGACCTATGAAGTTCCTCGCAGGAAATACCGTTGGCGTCGACTTGGGCACCACTTACTCGGCGATGGCCCGCATCGGGCCGGACGGGCAGCCCGCCTCTCTGGAGAACGCCGACGGTCGCAACATCACCCCTTCGGTGGTGCTTCTGGCGGATGACGGTTCGGTCGTCGTCGGGCCTTCGATCGAACGGGCCTCGCTCGAATCGGCGGATCACATCGTCGAAGCTGTGAAGCGGCAGATGGGCAACAAGGATTACTATGTCGTCTACCAGGGGAAGAAGCTGACCCCGGAGTTCATCTCGGCCCTCATCTTGAAGAAGATGAAGCAGGATGCCGAGAAGATCATCGGGCCGATCGCGAACGCCGTGGTGACGGTGCCCTATTACTTCAACGACGTCCGCCGGAAGGCGACGCAGGACGCCGGCCGCATCGCGGGCTTGAACGTCGTCGACATCATCAACGAGCCGACCGCCGCCACCTTGGCCTACGCCTGGATGAAGGGTGAACTGGGCCGCACGGATCTGATCCAGGAGCCCAAGACGATCCTCGTGTACGACCTCGGGGGCGGGACGTTCGACGTCACCGTCGTGCGTTACACACCGACACAATTCCGCGTGCTCGCCACCGACGGCGATGTCATGCTCGGCGGTCTCGACTGGACCCGCCGTCTAGTCGATCACGTCGCCGAGCAGTTCCTCCGCAAATTCGGCGAGGATCCCCGGGAAGACGCCGACGCCATCCGCGATTTCAACCGCGAATGCGAACAGGCCAAGCGGGATCTCAGCTCGAAGCCGCAGGTGCCGGTCACAGTCTACTTCCGAGGCAAGACGCTCTCCGTCTCCCTCACCCGCACCGACTTCGAGCGCATGACGGCCGACCTGCTCCAACGGACGCAGGACACGACCGAACTGGTGCTGCAGCAGGCGGGTGTCGCGATGGGCAAGCTCGACGATGTGGTGCTGGTCGGCGGTTCGACCTACATGCCCTCGGTCGAGAAGATGCTCACCGAGACCTGCGGACGCAAGCCCTCCCGCGATCTCCGTCCCGAGGAAGCCGTCGCCCAGGGAGCCGCGATCCATGCGGCGATCCTCGAAGCGAGATCCGGCGTCGCCAATTCGCAGGTGGTCGACGCGATCCGCAAGCGGCTCAACAACGTGACCACGCTCGATGTGAACTCGCATTCGCTGGGTGTGAAGGTCTCCAGCCCGGAAGACCGGGCCAAGAAGATCAATCACATCATGATCCCCAAGAACACCAACATCCCCTACAGCCTGACGCAAAGGTTCCGCACCAACGCCGAGAATCAGAAGACGATCCACGTCTACATCCTCGAAGGGGATGCGAAGGATCCGACCGCCTGCACGCAGATCGGAGATTTCCGCATTACGGGCCTGCCGGAGAATCTGCCGGCGGGTTCCCCCGTGGAAGTGACCTACAGCTACGAATCGACCGGCCGCATCGCCGTCTCGGCCCGCGAGCTCGGCAGCGGCAAGGCGGCCTCCGCCGAGATCGTCCGCGACATGGGCCTCTCGGACCAGAACATCGACGTCTTCGAGGAACTCGCCAAGGGCTACAAGGTCGAGTAACCGAAGCCCGCCGATACTTTGTGATATCAACTAGGCAAGGCTTGGTTCCGTCGGGGCGATATCACCGAAGTTCATCTATGAGCGGATGCTCCCGCGACAAAGAACAAGCCTGTTGAGTTCACTTCAGTGAACTCAACAGGCTTGTTTGCATCATCTTCACATATCCGGTGGCGATAACGTGAATTTAGCCCACATGGCTACTTTGCTGGCAACTTGAATTCGTGCAGGTTGTCGCCTGAGTGCACCGAAAGCGTCAGCCCGGATGTCTCCATGTTCCAGAACTTCTTCGGGACTTTGGAGACCGGGTATGGGGGACGCATGTCCGGTCTGGGGCGCACTCCGCTGATCGCCACCTGGTAGGTGCCGACCGGCACCGGGTCAGCGAAGCGGAACTTTCCATCAGGCTCGATGGCGCAGTTCGCACCGGCACCGAAGTCGACGGAAAACAATGCGACCTCACCCTCCTTGAGAAGTTCATCACCCAGACTGACGGTTCCATGGACAGCTCCCGTGGGAGGTCTGTCCGAACCACAGCCGGCGACTGCGGCCAGCATGACTCCCGTCAGCAGGGAGCTGGCATATTTCATCATCATCCCTCAGGCCCTATCCAAACATCGAAGACCGAATAGACAACAACTCCTGTGTATGGACTAGAACTCGCCGATGGGCTGGCCGTCGTTTCGAGCGGCCAAGGCGCGCAGCGTGTTCATATCGATGTTCTCGCTGATGAAGCGGGCACCGCCATCCGACAGCAAGACATGAATTCCGCCCGTATGGGTCGAATTCCAGACAGTGTTCGGGGCGTAGGGGACATCACTTCCGGTCGAGGCGGATGTCGCATTGATTTGATATCGCAAGCTCGACAGTCCCGTCTGCCATGCGTAGGAACCACCGGGAGCCAGCACTTCGGTGGAACCGATCTGGCCGAAGAAATTGCAACTGGTGTAGCCGCCGTAATAGCCTGATCGAAGATCGGTCTTGGCAGTCCCCACGGTTCCCGATTGCTCGGCAACCAGCAGCGTGTTGGAGGTTCCGTCCGTCGCGTCGCGCATCCGGGTCACATCGTTCCACTTGAACATCCCGTTGTTGGTGTAGATGCCATAGTAGTTGACGAAACCCACGGTCGTACCGGCGGGAAACTGCGCGGAGGTTCCGATGGAGGATCCGGCGACACCCACATACATGGGAACTTGGATTCGGTTGGAATTGTGACCGGAATTCCAACCGACGGCGGGAGATCCATTCGGGTCGAGCGGGCTGGATGGACAGGTATAAACGGGGATCGTCTTGCCACGGAGCAGCACCGCATTCGCATGGGAACTGCTTGATGTGAATCCTCGGTTGGAATCAGTCCAGTTCATTTGATTGTACAGGGTTCCCTGATCCAGCATGGGCCAAATGTGGGCTCGCCAATTGGGAACAATGTGGTAATCTTCGCCAGTGGTTGAACCTCCGGTCGAACCCGGAGGAAAGCAGCTGTGCGTGTCGTGATAGTTGTGGATCGCCAAGCCCATCTGCTTCAGATGGTTGCGGCACTGAGTCCGGCGAGCCGCCTCGCGAGCCTGCTGCACCGCAGGGAGTAGCAAGGCAATCAAAATTGCGATGATGGCGATGACGACAAGCAATTCGATGAGGGTAAATCCCCGGTTCCGCTTCATGAACGATGCCTTTGATTTTTATATGCACGCCCGAATAGTTCAAATGCAGTTAACAAGTAAAGCATTTGCCATTCCATTCGCTGCAAAGGTCGTTCATGAATTCAGACTGGCGGATTGATCTTTAACACGCGGCTTTCCCACTCAATTTCCTATATTTTGATGCCCCGCACGTTCGCCGAACAACGAAGCATCGCGTGGTTATGTGTGGATGCCAACGACTGCTCGTTGAGAGTTGTTGCACCCCTGCCCGGTTTGTGCGCAGGCAGCGTTCATTACCCAGGGGCTTCACTTCAGATCCGCTTGCGGGCCGAGTCCAGCCGCTGCTTCGCTTCGGTCACATGCGAGACTTGGGGGAATTCGCGGAGCAGCCGTTCATAGGTGGCGACCGCTTCCTTCCATTCGCCGCGCTGCTCGTCGCATTTGGCCGCCTGGAGCAATCCCGCCGCTTGCCATTCGGGGAAGGCGTAGTTCGAGTAGACCTTCTGATACTCCAGGAACGCCTGCTTCCAGTTCTCCTGGAGGAAGTACGTCTCCGCCAGCAGGAACTGGGACTTGGCGGCCAGTTCCGTCTGCTGCGCGGTCGGTTCGCGGGTGACGATCAGGAAGGCGGCGCGTGCGTCATCGAAACGGGCCTGCTGCTTGAGTGATCGCCCCAGGACTTCGCGGATCTGCCAGCGACCCGCGACCGGTGGCTTCCAGTCGTCCAGCTCCTTGGCCGCTTCCGCGATCCCCTCGTAGCTCTTCGTCCGCAGTTTGGCCTCGGCCCACAGCACCCATACCCGGCCATGCCATTCTTGAAGATCCCCCGCCGCCCGCGCCGCTTGGATCGCAGTCCGCAGTTCATCCAACTGGGGGAGAATGGCGGTCGCGGTCTCCGGTGAGGGATCAGCCGCCAGCTTCGCCTCGGCCAACGAGACCGCGATCTGCAGCTTCTGCGGACTGGCGGGATACTTCTCGAGGAACTCGGTGGCATACTTCGTGACATCGGCCCAGCGCTGCTGTTCCATGGCCAGCACGATGAGTTGATAGAGCGCCCGTTCCCTGACGGCTGCGTCGGACTTCTCGCTTTGGAACAGCTCCTCCAAGCTCTTCCGTGCCGTCTCGAAATCGGCCTTGATCAGGGCACTCTCCGCGAGGCTCAACTGGGCATTGTCGGCCAGGCTGCTCTCGGGACGCTCGGCCACCAGTCGGGCGAAGACCTTGTCGGCCTCGTCGAAGCGGCCCGCTTCGTAATTCAGCAACGCCCATTCATTGAGGATTTGATCGAGCACGTCGGCTTGGGGGAACTTCACGAGCAGGGCCGCATAGGCTTTGTCCGCCTCTTCGAAGCGATCGGTCTGCTCGAGGGTGCGGGCGATCATCAAGCCCGATCGATAGCCGAAGAGAACCGGGGCCTTGCGCTCATCGCCAGCGGCGGCCGGTTCCTTGGGGGTGAATCGATCGAACGCCGTGCGGAAGGTTTTCAGCGCCTGCGTGGGGTCCATCGCCAGCAGCCACGCCTCCCCCTCGTAGTAAAGAGCTTCCGCTTGGAGGGGGTGCTGCGGGAAGCGGGTGGCCAACTCGTGGAATTCCGCCGCAGCCGTCTTGTATTCCCCCAGGCGGAATTGCGACCACGCGACGCCACGCCACGCGAAAGGCTCGTTCACCGTCCCTTTGGCGAGCGATTTGAGGCGGTTGAAATACCCCAACGCGATGTTCCACGCCTTGGCCGATTCCGCCACCTCGGCCTGATCCATCACGGCGGCGGCGACGGAGGGGTCGTCGGGGAACTCGGCGGCGAACTGGATCTGCGTCCGCTCGACATCGGCCCATTGCTCTGCTTTGGCAAGGGCCAGTCCCTTCAAGGCGTAAGCCCGGCGGCGCTGTGTCGCCTGGGGATAGGACTGGAGATATTTCTGGGCGATGGCCGCCGCCTGGGTGAATTCATCGAGAGCCAGCCGCCCGGACATTTCGATGACGAGCGATTCGACAAGTTCGGGCCGCGTGTTTCGTTCGTTCGCCGACGCCACGAGGGGAGCGATCATGGCCAACGCGCCGGGCACATCTCCTTCAAGTTGCAGCACCAATCCCAGGAAGTACCGGGCTTGATCCTGCAGTTCGAGCGAGGCCGATCCCTTGAGCGTCTCCTCGAAGGCCGCCCGACTTTTCGCCAACAGGTCCGGGTCACCCGTACGGGTTCCCGTCTCCAACAGACGTCGGCCCTCGAGGAGGCGGACATGCCACTTCAAGGAACTCTCGGGGTAGGCCTTCGTGAACCGGCTGATCAGCTTCTCGGTCTCGGCCGCATCGGGGGAATCAAGTGACAGGTCGATCGCCATGAGCAGCGAGTCGTCCGCGTATTCCCCCTGGGGCCACTTGTCGACCAGTGCCAGCGAGTGTGCTTTTGCGTCGTTGGATCGACCCGCCGCCCGCTCCGCCATAGCCTGCTGATGCAGCACGACCTCGCCCAGTGGCTCGTCTCCGGCCAGTTCGCCCGCTTGGGTGAAGGCTTGGATCGCGCGATCGTATTGAGCATCGTTCTTGTCGCTCAAGCCCTGCCAGTAGAGGGCGCTGGCCGCCTGCTGTCGCTGCGCGGGCGTCCAGGAGGAACGGCTCTTGGCCAGCTCACCGGCGATCTGCGCGAACTGTTGGGATGCCTCCTTGTACTGGCCCGCCTGAAAGAGGGCGTAGCCCCGGTTCGTGAGCGCCGCGTTCACCAGCGGACTCTTGGGATACCGCTGGGCCAGCGTCTCGAAGGACTTCGCAGCTCCTGTATAGTCCTTGGCAGCAGAAGCCTTGTTTCCCAGCGAAAGCAGGGCATCGGCCGCATGCGGATGGGTGGTGTTGGCGGCGATCGCTTCGAACAGCGTCTGGCTTTCTGCCCCACGACCGGCGGCGTCGTTTGCCTGGGCCAGACCATATTCGATATCGTCCATCAGCGGTCCCTTGGGAAAACGCTTGCGGGCATCCTCGAAGACGGTGACGGCTGCGGCGGCTTCCTTGAGTTGCAGCAGGACATCTCCCAGATAGGCCAACGCACGGGGAGCCAGAGGATCTTGCGGGTGCTGATCGAGATAGGCCTGCAGTTCCCGCTTGGCGGCCGGGAAGTCATTCAGCAGAAAGCTGCACTCCGCCACCCGGTACCGCGCCTGCGCGACATTGCTGTTCTCGGGATAGGTCTTGAGGAACAGCCGCAAAACGTCGCGGGCCTCGGTGAAGTTTTGCTGGTTGATGAGCGCCAGGCCCAGGTAGACCTGCGACTCGGGGACACGCGGGCTTTGGGGATTGGCTTTGATGAACTGGCGGAACGATTCGATCGCCTCGTTCCACCGGCTTTGGCGATAGAGCCCGACACCATTGTTGAAGTCGCTGAGATCGGCTTGGACCGCGGGTTGGGCGTTGAGGGCGGAAGCCAGCGCGAGTTGCGACGAGTCATCTGCGAGTATTGAGGCGACAACAGCCAGCAGACCACTCCAGAGGAATCGTCTCACCGAGGCGGGAGATCGATGATTCCACGTGACGGCTCGATGCGGGGCTTCCACTGAGCGTTGTTGAGGTGCCTGCCGAGAGTGCCGTGCTTGCATGGGGTCTTCCGTCCGTCAGCGATCCCTGGGGCTTGAGCAACATCGAGGAAGTTGTGCCGCCGGGGGTCGCGGCTTCCGGAAACGCATCCCTTAAGAGGGTAGCCTTGCGGAGGGCGCAAAAAAAGACTGCCATCGCCATCCTGAGGGGGAGAGGATGACGATGGCAGTCGGTGGAGTTGATGCCGGACGGATCACACAGGTTGCGGGGCCTGCGTTCTCCACGACACCAATTCCGATCGAAACGGCAACTGAAAGGCGGTAGGGAGATGACTCCCGGTGGGTCGGTGTTCGGCGGGTTGAGTTTGATCGATGTGCTCCCCGCCATAGGTGGCAAAGAGTCGAGGAAGCACATCAAGCAATTACTCAACCATTGATATCGAATTTCCGCGACCCATCCATCGGCAAAAATTGCGACCTTCCCATGCTGCGGGCTGTGACGGCAGTGCGGGCTGCGGGGTCTGTGCCGGCTGGGACGGCTGTTTGCTGGCAGAAGGAGCGAATACTGGCTGCTGGACGAGTCATGGCTCGATCGCCGTCTGGGGCAGTTCCAGCGTCGCGCGGATCACCGGATGATCCGAGACCGGTGTCGGAATCAGTTCCGCGGAGACTGTTTGCAGGCCGCGGGTGAGGATCCAGTCGATGTGCGCCACGGAGGGGGCTCCCGTTCTTTCGCCCATGTCGAGGAGGACATCCCGCGTCCCTTCCACGGCCAGCAGCGGTTTGATGAGCGGGTCGTCGGGCCGGGTGTTCAAATCACCCATCAGCACGCAGGGTGGCGCCAGCGATCGCCAGAGTTCCGTCAGCACGGGAATTTGCAGCGGGCGATCGACACTGCTGTCGAGGTGGGTTGCCACCACCGTCACAGGGGCGGTTCCGCAAAGAACCCGCACCATAGCCATCTGGCGGAACGCCTTGCCCCGCGTTCCGGGAAGCGGCAGGGTGATCACACTTTCGGGGTTGTGGGGCAACAACAGCCCATTCCCGCCGTTCGGCGAAAACCACTGGAACTCCGTGGGCAATTCGGCCGCCCAGTCGCCCCGTGCGCTACCCAATCGGCGACTGAATGTCTTGCCACCGATAGGCACGTCCTCCTGAAGAGCGACAAGATCGCTTCCTTGCAACAACTGGAGGAAGTCGGCCATCGTCGCGGAAGTTGCCCCCCCCTTTCCGCGATGGATGTTGAATGTCGCGACCGAGAGCTGTGGTGTCGAAAGGCTCTCAGTGAATGGCCCAGACGCGGAGTTATGTGACGACGTTGCGATGGAGCCTCGCGACGCGGGGGGAGCAATGGGGGTGATCAATCGATGGGGATCGGCGGGGACACGATTCTGGCCCCAACCGATGAGAAGTGTCAGTAGAAGGATCCACGGCAGACCGACGAGACCCCAACGCCAGGCGGGCCTAAAACGCTCTGAAGTGCCCTTTGAAGACGCTTCCACAATCACGCTCTTCGCATCCTTTCCCTGAGTGGGCGGCAAGCCTGTCCGGACGACAGGCTTGCCGCCCAAGTGCCGCTCTTCGTTGCGACTTAAAGCTTATCACGGTGGCGAAGACGACGGCATGATTTCAGTTGCTTGAGGAAACGTTCTCGCTGGAAAGTTCTTCGGGTTTGTCTTGATTCACTTCGTCACGGTCGGCATAGTGCTGATCAGTCATATCAATGGCTGCTGATGGGGCAAGGGTTTGCCAAGATTCGTGAGGTTGACTCATTTCCACACGAATCAAAGCTATCGGCAGTTTTGTGATGAGTTTCTCCCCGTCTTCTGACAGTTCACTCCGGTTCCCATCAAGCGACTTCCCCGTCGTGCAGCATTGGACATGATGATGATGCTCTCCGCCTCGATTTCGGATCGTTGGTCGTTCGCATCGAGAACGTTTGGTGTTGTGGGTCTGGTCGCGATCGTCTTTGTGGTCTCGGGTTGCCAAACTCGTGAATCGCCCAACGGTGCTTATCAGAAGTTGGTCACGGGGATCCGCACAGACAACTACCAAAGCGTCGTCGACAGTCTTTCGACCGAGACCGTCAACAGCACCCTTGAGATGACCCTCCAGGCCCTCAGACCGCAGCTAGGCATCATCTCGATGACAGGCCCCGGCCGGGAATTCATCGAGATCTACCGGCGACACGGTGTCGACCTGACTAAAGTTCCCGCCAGCACCTCGAATGCCCAAGTGATCGAGCAGCTTTCAAATCGCTACAGCTGTCTGGTCGATGTGATCGGCTATAGCATCAAGCTGCAAAAGGAGACGAAATCTCCTGTGGGAGCGATGGCTGCCTTCGAAAAGATTGGCAGTGACCCCAACACGGCATTGGCCAATATCAAGTACAACGGTGATCGATGTACAGCGGAAGCCCGCTATTCAATCGATGGGAAAAAATACCGGGAGCCCTTGAACTTTGTGCGGCAAGGTGGGGAGTGGAGGATTGCTCAGGTTCCGTCCAACCCGGATCAACTCGCCTCTCGAAGTGGCTCCGTTAACGGAGCTGCCAATGCGGCGGTGAATGTGAATTCGGCGCATGGCTCTCCTTCGGGTCATTCGGTTGCTGGATCAGACTCTTATGTGCCACCCGGTGCCCACGGCGAAAGTTCACCGCCCGTCCATGCGGGTGCTCCCGGTTCTGCCCCCTCCGGCCATGAGCAGGTGGCGATGGCCGCGGCAACTCCTTCGGGACACGCCGCAACACCGGTAGCGCACTCCAGTGAAACACCGGCTCCGGTGCAGGCCCCCGAAGGTCATGGCCCGGCCGCGCCGACTCCCCCACCGGAAGGGGCCAAGCCTCAGGCGCCTGCGGGACACGGAGAAATGGCCAACACGCCGGTTGGCGCGAACCCGGCCAATCCCAATGCCGCCAACGCTGCCGGAGAAGGCGCGCCTCCCGGCGCCGAAGGGAACGGCCCGGCCGGTAATATCCCACAAGCTCCCACGTTCCCCATCGGAACGGCCGAGTACGCAGTCCAGAAGGTGTGCCTTGCCGTCGCCGCTGGCCAATACACCGGATTGGACGGCGTGGTCAGCGCGAAAGCGGATGGGGTTCTTGCTCAGATCCGCGATGGTGCGGTGAGCGAGGACGAGATCAACAGTTTCAAGAAGCGGTTCGGGGAAGTCCGTCTGCTCAGCGTGAAGCCCCGCGGCAGTACGAAGATCGTCACGTTGCAGAACACGGGAGGCGAAGCTTTGGTCTTCACGTTGGCCAAGGAGGACGAGATCTTTCGCGTCAAAGACCTGGAGATCAAACCACCTTCGGCCCGCAAGAAAAGGCCCTGATTCGAGCAAGCCTGGTTGGCGAAGGTTCCGACGAACTTACTTCCCCGAGAGTTGCATCAGCAGTTTTTCCATCTGGATGCGATCGGGGAGTTTGCTGCCCCCCTTGAGGCCGACATCGGCTTCGAGCAGGATCTGATGCAGACGGTCGGCGCGGGTTCGTCCAATCCGGCGGAAGTAGGCCTCCACCGCCGAGTGGTCGCGCGGGAAGACGCCCGCCTCCTTCATGGCCTGCCCCAGCGGCATGGAACGCGAGAGCTCGGCCGCGACCGCCAGCTTGCGGAAGACGAACGTCACCCCGCCCAGCAGTTTCTGGGGGGCTTCGTTGGCTCGGAGGAGATCTTGCAAACAGGCGAGTGATCTGGCGAGATCACCATCGCGGGCGGCGTCGGTCATGCTCCATGTCGTTTCGGTCGTCCAGCCCCCCACCATCCCCTTAACGTCGTCGAGTTCGATCTGATTCCTCGAACCCACGAACGACGACAGCTTGCTCAATTCCTGTTCGTAGGTGCCGAGATCTTCCCCCACAAGTTCGACCAGGAGTGCCAGCGCATCGCGCGAGAGGGACTTGCCGTATTGGGACTTGGCCAGGCTCGTGAGCCATTTCGTCAGCGCCACACCCTTGAGCTCGCTGCAATCGATCTCCAGGCCCTTCGCGGCGCAAAGCTTGGCGATGCGCGTGGTTTTGGGGAGCGTCTTCACTTCGAGCAGCAGGATCGATTTCTTTGCGGGTGACTCGAAATACTTCTCGATCGATCCCCGGAACTTGGTGACGAAATCATCCGCTTCCTCGATGAGAACCAGCCGCTTGTCGCCCCACATCGAAACGAGGGCCAGCTCGTCGCGCACATGGGGCCACTCGGCTGTCTTCCCCACGAGTTTCGTGAGCGAGGCATCGTCGCCACCTAAAGCGAGTTCCACCAGCCGTGTTAGCACACTTTGCCGCAGCTTCCACTGCGTCCCGGTGGCGATGATCACCGGCGGCAATGCGCCGGGATCACCCGCCAGAAACTCCGTCGCATGCATTTTCCACCTCCCCCATCCCACAAAATGGCCATCGTGAGAATGTACTCCCCAGCGGTGTGAAATGTCAGTTCTCGCCAAACACGCACCGGCGGCTAAAGTTTGCAAAGCGTTCCGTTTAGAAATCGCGTCTTGACCCGTCTCCCATCGTCTGCAAACAGGAATCCGGCATGTCCTTGACCACTCCCCCATCAGCTGCAGGCTTGGAAGTTTCGCGGCGACGATTTCTCGCTTCGACTGCCACGGGTTTGGCGGTTCTGGCCATGCCTCCCTCTTCCGCAGAGACACTCGCCGCCGATGGTGTTTCCGAGGGGGCAGCGACTCGTAGTGCCGACTGGAACCAGTGGCGCGGCCCAGCTCGAACGGGATTCGCCGAGCGCGAGGCCACTCCCGATTCGCTCGATGAACAGCATCTGAAAGCTCTCTGGAATGTCGCGATCGAACCGAGTTACTCTGGGCCGTTGATCGTGGGGGATGCTGTCTATAGCACGGCCACGGTCGGTGGAAAGACGGAATACGTCTACGCTTTCGATCGAAAGACCGGAGGGAAACGTTGGGAGCAGAAGTGGGAGGGGGCGATCACCGTCCCCTTCTTCGCCAAGGCCAACGGAGACTGGATTCGCGGCACACCCGCCTTTGCCCACGACAGACTCTATGTTCCCGGCATTCGCGATCTTCTGGTCTGTCTGGAAGCCTCCACAGGCGAAGTGCTCTGGAAGTTCGATTTTGTGGAGAAGTTCCAATCGGCGCTTCCCACTTTCGGCTTCGTCGCTTCACCGTTGGTCACTGAGAAGGCGGTCTTCGTGCAGGCCGGTGGTGGGGTCTGCGCGCTGGATCCCCGGAATGGAACTCTGCTTTGGCGATCCTTCGAGGACGGGGGCGGCATGAACGGCAGTGCCTTCGCCTCACCTTACCTGGGTGAAATCGACGGCACGCTCCAACTCCTCATCCAATCCCGTGAGAAGCTGGCGGGTCTCGATTCGGAAACGGGCAAGGTTCTTTGGCAGCTTCCTATTCCCGCCTTTCGCGGGATGAACATCGCCACACCGGTCATCTGGAACGACCAGATCTTCACCACCAGCTATGGCGGCGGTTCCATTCTCATCCGGCCCGAGAAGAAGGCCGATGGCGAGTGGGGCGTGACGGAAGTCTGGAAGAACAAGGTCCAGGGGTACATGTCGACCCCCGTGATCTTCGAGAACCACGCCTATCTTCATCTTCGCAACCAGCGCTTCGCCTGCATCGATCTCGCCACGGGGAAGGAGGCCTGGATCACCCAGCCTTTCGGCAAGTATTGGAGCCTGGTGGCGATCGGCGATCGATTGCTGTCGCTGGATGAAACCGGTGTGCTGCGCCTCATCGCCATGACGCCCGGGAAGTACACCGAGCTTTCAAGCCGGCAGCTCAAGGACAACAGCTGGGCCCACCTGGCACTCGCCGGAGATCAGATCGCCATCCGCGATTTGAACGGTTTGACGCTCTACCGCTGGGTTCGATGACACTTCCACCGCCCCCCGCTTCGTTTCTGTTAGGGAAAGAAAACCACCCGCTGATCCCAGGGGATCGGCGGGTGGCGATGGTCAACGATCTACAGCCGACAGCGCTTAGGCGGCTTCGGAGAGACCTTCTTCCTCTTCCTCTTCGTCGTAGACGAGGTAGTAGACGGTGTTCGAAATGTCTTCGAGGTGGGCCCGGATCGTTTCGCTCGTCACCGAGTTCATCAGCTCTTCCAGGGCGGCGACAACTCGATCGACTTCTTCGCTCGAGACTTCTTCGAATTCGAGATCTTCCGACACAGGTTTCTCCCTCCATTGAGGCCACTGGACTGTGGATCCCCGCCACGAAAGGCAACACATCCCGACATGGCTGTGAAGATCCGGCGTGTCGGGAATATCGGCGTGAGGATTCGGACTCATCCACCCGAATCCCGCCGCCCAGACAGCCGTCGCAAAATCCAAGTTGCCTGCCCGTTCCATCCGGAAGAACAGTCGCAGTTTCACAGTAGGCACATAGGGAAAGTGGCGATGTCAGACCTTGCCGGTTGGCTGAACTGTTCGGGACAGGGGACATTACGACTTCGACTTGCGGGCCGCTTTCTTGGCGGATTTGGCTGCAGCCGTCTTCTTCATGGCGGCGGCGTTCGAGGAAGTTTCCGGCTTCGAGTCAGTTTTCTTGGCAACCCCTTTTGTGCCCTTCTTGGATGCTGACGACCCCTTGCCGAAGATCCGATCCCAGCCTTCGGAAAACTCTTCCGTCGAACCTGTGTGAACCGTGTAGCCTGTCATCTGAGATGACTCCATGTTAGGGAGAAGTACTGATCCGCAGTGCCGATCAGGCACGGGGAGAACCGGTCACACGATCAATGACCAAAGACATCCCGGTTGTCAAACATCCGCCAAGGCGGGAGTGATCGACCGGGACGCATGGCCTGATGCGCATTCAATGAATCTGGGAGTCATGCAAAACAAGCGGCCCGGCGCTGTGCTGGACACAACGCCGGGCCACTTTAGTTCACAACGTGGTGAGACAGGTTTCGAGACTATTGAGCTTCACCACCAGCGGCGGCGGCTTCGATCAGCACCGCCTTGCGGGAGAGCTTGACGCGGTTCTGTTCGTCGATGGCGATGACCTTCACCTGGATCTTCTCGCCCACACGCACGATCTCGTCGACGGACTTCACGAAGCCGTCCGAGAGTTCGCTGATGTGGCACAGGCCATCCTTGCCAGGCGCGATTTCGATGAAGGCGCCGAAGTCCTTGATCGAGCTGACCGTCCCGTTGTAGATGCGGCCGACCTTGATTTCCTCGGCGATCGCTTCGACACGGGCGAGGGCATCCTCCGCACCGGCGGCCGACATGCTGGCGATGATCACGGTGCCATCGTCTTCGATGTCGATCGTGGCGCCGGTCTGTTCCTGGATGGCGCGGATGTTCTTCCCGCCAGGCCCGATCAAGAGGCCGATCTTCGAGGGATCGATCTTCGTGCGGTAGAGCCGCGGGGCATTCTGGGAGATCTCGGCGCGGGGCCGACGGATCGCGCCGAGCATCGTCTTGAGCAGGTCGATGCGGGCCTTCTTGGCCTGCTCGAGCGTCGCCCGGATGATCTCTTCGTTGATGCCGTCGATCTTCAGGTCGAGCTGGATGCCGGTAACACCCTTCTGCGTCCCGGCGACCTTGAAGTCCATGTCGCCGAAGTGGTCTTCGTCGCCCATGATGTCCGTCAAAAGGATGAACCGGTCGGAGGCTTTCACGAGGCCGATCGAGATCCCGGCGACCGGCTGGCTGATCGGCACACCGGCGTCCATCAGTGCGAGGGTCGCACTGCAGACCGAGGCCATCGAGCTGGAACCGTTCGATTCCATGATGTCCGAGATCACGCGGATCGTGTAGGGGAACTTTTCGGCTGGCGGCAGCACGCTGGCGACCGAACGCTCGGCGAGTGCCCCGTGACCGATTTCACGACGACCCGGCCCACGGATCGGCTTGCATTCACCAACCGAGTAGGGAGGGAAGTAGTAATCGAGCATGAACGCCTTGGATTCTTCGCCGAAGAGTCCATCCGAACGCTGCACGTCGCGGACGGTTCCCAGCACCACCGTGGCCAGCGACTGAGTCTCGCCACGCGTGAACAGCGACGAACCATGGACCTTGGGCAGAACGCCCGCCGCACAGTTGACGGCCCGCAGATCATCGGGCTTGCGGCCGTCGAGGCGGATGCCATCGAGGATCAGGTCGCGGACTGCCTTGGTTTCGACCGCATAGAAGGCGGCGAAGTATTGCGGCTTGGTCAGGCCGTCGGCGGTGGTTTCGGCGTCGTTGGGGAAGAACTCGGCAAGGAGTTCCTTCTTGAGGGCCGATGTCTGGCTGCTGCGTTCCTTCTTGACGCTCGACTGCTTGACTTCACGCAGCTTGGGATAGGCCTTTTCGAGCAGAATGGCCTCGAAAGGATTAGCAGCCGGAGCGGGGAGCGTGAACCGCTCGCGGCCCGACTTGGAGACCAGTTCGTTCTGGAGAGCGCACAGTTCGACAATGCACTTGTGACCGAACATGATGGCGTCGGCCATCTGGTCTTCCGGCAGTTGCTTGCCGAAGCCTTCGATCATCAGGACCGATTTTTCGGTTCCGGCGACAACCAGATCCAGCTCCGACTCGGCGAGCTGTTCCTGGGTCGGCATGAGGACGAATTCACTCCCCACGAGACCAACGCGGACAGCGGCGAGCGGCCCCTGGAAGGGAACCGGTGCCAGGCACAGGGCGGCACTCGCCCCGATGATCGAAAGCACGTCGGGATCGTTCACGCCATCCGAGGCGAGGACGTTCGACATGACCTGGACTTCTTCGATGTAACCTTCCGGGAAGAGCGGGCGGATCGGACGATCCGTCAGCCGGCTCGTTAGCACTTCACGCAGGGTCGGCCGACCTTCACGCTTCAGAAAACCGCCCGGGAACTTGCCGGCGGCAGCCACGCGCTCGCGGTAATCGCAAGTCAGCGGGAAGAAATCGATCCCCGGACGCGACGGGCCGTTTTGGGCCGCCACAAATACCACAGTCTCACCAAACTGAACCGTCACCGCACCGGCGGCCTGCTTGGCCATTTCACCTGTGGTGATCGACAGCGTACGACCTGCAATTTGACGTTCGACAGTAACCTTCATAAATCTCAATCCTTCAATAGCTGACAGACTTCACTTCACACATTGGGTAATCATCAAATGGATAAACCCGCAGCCCAACACGGGCTGGGGGCATGTTTACTTTGGGGGAGGGAGACAGGGCGGCGTGCCGCAGGCAACCATCCGCACAGAGCTGGCCCTGACCACTCCGCACACGACGGCAGACATCCGGAGAACGCGACATCCAATGGATGAGACGCTGCCGCACAAGAAACGATGTTCAACCACCCGAAACCCGTCGACGACGAGACCGCGATCCGGAAGGACCGGTGTCCCACTGACAAATTCCCGTCGCGATCGTTCAGGGTGAACTCGATTCTCTGCGGATCCTGCATGCCCATACCGATGAGGGCGACGGGTCACGGAAGTCCGGGTCACATCGTGCCCACGACATCCGGCTCCAGCCGCGACTCCTCTTGCCGATCACTCTTGCCCCAGAAGGTCTATCCCCAAGTTCACGCTTGGGAAGTCAACCACTCCGGGAAGAGCCTGCACGATCAAGAAAGACCGTGCTCGTCACCACTGACTTAGTACACCAACTTGCCCACGACATCCGATTCGCTCGGACAATCGATACCCGAAAACACCGGCAGCACAATGCCAACCGCCCCAGTCTCCGTGGGAGCTGAGGCGGTGGTTTGAACTACTTGCGGAGGCTCAGGCGTTCGAGCAACTCGAAATACTTGGCGGGAGTGGTGGCCTTCACGTAATCGAGGTGGCGGCGGCGCTTGCTCACGAGCATCAGCAGACCACGACGGCTCGCGTGATCCTTTTTGTGGCTGCGAAGATGTTCTGTGAGTTCGGCAATCCGCGACGACATCACGGCGATCTGAACTTCCGGCGAACCGGTATCCGACTCGGACCGCTGGAAATCCTTGATGACCTGTGTCTTACGCTCTTTGGTGATCGACATGTTTCATTCCTTTCGCTCCACCCGAAACTTCTCGGGGCGGCTGGCCGTCATGACGAACCAGGGAGCTGTTTTGTTGACGTTCCATTTGATTACAACTCGTAAGTCTAACTCCCTCGCACAGAGTTGCAAACGAGCCGACCAGAAAGCATGTTCAAAAAAACACCATTGTCGATCTGCTATCGAATCCCGTTCAATGAATTGTCTGCTTACCCATCCACCAATCCGAAAGCTTGTGGCACAACACCAATGCTCGCTGATGGTTAAGCTAATCAGACTGCAGAATCGTCCCGCCGATCATCCCCACCGCTGCTTCCCGAGTCCACCGCATGCCACTCTTCGCCCGCCCGCTGCAAGGTTCGATACCGCCTCTCATTTTCCCCCTCTGGTTGGGGCTGGTACTTGGTCTGCAGCTGAGCCGGATCAGTTTCGCTGTCGATGAGTCACCAGCCAAGCTCCAGTTCAACAGCGATGTCCGGCCGATCCTTTCCGACCGCTGTTTCCATTGCCATGGGCCTGACAGTGCGACCCGTGCCGCGGAACTTCGGCTGGATCAGCGGGAGGCGGCCGTCGGGGCGAAGGCGATCAACTTGGGTAACCTTTCCCAAAGCGAGATCCTCGCCCGCATCACATCCGACGACCCCGAACTCGTCATGCCGCCACCGGCCCTCAAGAAGCCGCTCACTGCGATTCAGAAGGCCACCCTCAAAACCTGGATCGAGCAAGGGGCCGAATATCAGCCGCACTGGTCGTTCATCCCGGTGCCGAAGTCGGTCGCCGTACCATCCGTGGCTGTCCGGAAGGAGGCTGCTCCACAACATCCGATCGACATCTTCATTGACGCGAAGCTGCGTGAAGCCGGTTGGCAGGCCTCACCAACCGCACCCCGGGAAGCCTGGCTGCGGCGGGTGACGTTCGACCTCACGGGCCTGCCCCCGACCGCGCAGGAATTGCAAGACTTTCTCGCCCAGCCCGAGACGCCCGAACTCCGCCGGGCCTTGGTAGATCGCCTCTTCCAGACACCCGCCTATGCGGAGCGGATGACCAACGATTGGCTCGACCTCGCCCGCTACGCCGATACTTTCGGCTATCAGGCCGACCGCGACATGCACATGTGGCCCTGGCGTGATTGGGTCCTCCGCGCCTTCGCCAGAAACATGTCCTACAAGGATTTTCTCACCTGGCAGGTGGCGGGCGATTTGCTCCCCCCCGCGTCTCGACCGGAAGCCGCGCAAGACCAACGGCTGGCAACCGCCTTCAACCGCCTCCATCGCCAGACCAACGAAGGGGGGAGTGTTGAGGAAGAGTTCCGCGTCGAATACGTCTCCGATCGCGTCCGCACTATCGGCACAGCGGCCCTCGGGTTGACGATGGAGTGCTGCCGCTGCCACGACCATAAGTACGATCCGATCTCGCAAAAGGAGTTCTATGCCCTGAGCGCCTTCTTCGCGAATGTCGACGAGCACGGCCTCTATTCCCACTTCACCGAAACCGCCCCCACACCCACACTTCTCCTCTTCGCGGACGGACAACAGGCACAGCACGAAGCCCTGCTGGCCAGCGTGAGAGAGGCCGAAGCGAACCTTGTTGCCGTGGAATCGCAGCTTCGTTCGAGTGCCACGCCGACTCCACCGGGCAACTCCACACCGCTAACTCTTCCCGCGCCCATCGGCCAGTTCGACTTCGAAGGGGTCAACCCTGGCGGCACCAACAAGCTGGCCGAAGGCCATGCGCCTGATGGCTATAAGGATCCTGGTCAGGCGATCGAGTTCAGTGGCGACGACGAATACAAGCTGAAGGATGTCGGCAACTTCGCCCGCACCAGTCCCTTCTCGATTTCCATGTGGCTGCGGCCCGCCGAGCACAAGGGGCGGATGGTCGTTGCTCATTGTTCCCAGGCGGCGGAAGACTCCGCGTTCCGGGGCTACGCACTCACGCTCGACGAGGGCCGGCCCACGTTCTCGCTCGTCCACTTCTGGCCGGGCAACGCCATTCGCGTCCAGGCGGCGGATGTCCTCCCGCTGGAAAAATGGTCGCACCTCACGGTCACCTACGATGGCTCCAGCCGCGCTGCCGGTGTCCAGGTCTACTTGGATGGTCGCCCCCTCTCTTTGGCAGTCCACCGCGATCGACTGACGCGCGACATCCGCCATCGTGGGGAATGGGGCGATTCGGCGGCGGGCGGCCTCTCGCTTTCACTCGGTGCACGCTTCCGCGACATCGGCTTCTCGAAGGGCCGCATCGATGATCTCTCCGTTTACAATCTGGCCCTCTCTGCCGCCGAGGTGGCTCAACTGGCGGCCCTCTCCCCCGAAGCAGCGACGACGGCGACAGCGGGACGCCCACCGCTCCACTGGTTGCGTCCACAGCCCGCCTGGCAAGCCGCTGCGGAGAAGCTTGCCGCTGCCCGGGTGGCCGAGGACGATTTCATCACGAAGATTCGCCAGATCATGGTGATGGATGAACTCGCCGTCCGCCGACCGACGCATCTCCTCAAGCGGGGCGAGTACCTCCAACCCGCCGAGGAAGTGCTGCCCGATGTCCCGCAAGCCGTTGCTCTCTTTAGAGCCGAATGGCCCCGCAATCGGTTGGGGCTGTCGCAATGGCTGGTCGATGACTCCAACCCGCTGACGGCCCGCGTGGCGGTCAATCGGTTATGGCAGATCACCTTCGGCCGCGGACTCGTCGCCACGCCCGAGGATTACGGCAGCCAGGGCGCACTCCCCACACATCCGGAACTGCTCGACTGGCTCGCCCGCGACTTCATGGATCACGGCTGGGACATCCAGCACACGTTGAGGCAGATCGTCCTCTCCGAAGCCTATGCCCGCTCCGCCACTCCCGCCGATGCCGCCTACTATCAGGCCGACCCCGAAAACCGCCTGATGGCCCGCGGCCCCAAGTTCCGCCTCCCCGCCGAAATGCTTCGCGATCAGGCCTTGGCCACCAGTGGCCTGTTGGTCGCGAAAGTCGGCGGCCCCAGCGTCTATCCCTACCAGCCCGCTGGCTTGTGGGAAGAAGCGGGGACGGGAAAGAGCTATCCCAAGGCGGGGGGCGAACACCTTTACCGTCGGAGCATGTACACATTCTGGCGACGGATCATGCCGCCGCCGACGATGAGCACTTTCGACGCCCCCAGCCGGGAGAGCTGCGTTGCCAAGCGGGAACGCACCAGCACACCACTCCAGGCGTTGGTGCTACTCAACGATCCCCAGTTCGTCGAAGCGGCAAAGGTCTACGCCGAAAAACTGATCCTCGCCCACCCTTCCCCGCAGGCCCGGATTCAAGAGGCCTTCACGACCCTTCTCACCAGATCGCCCTCCGCCAAAGAGCTGGAACTCTTGGAGTCGTTGCTCAGTCAACAGACCACCGACTACCAGTCCCATCCCGCTGCCGCCGCCGAACTCTTGAAGGTGGGTGAAAAGCCCCCCACAGGCCATGCGCCGCCGGAACAACACGCCGCCCTCACACAGACCATCCTGCTCCTTTTCAGCCACGACGACTGCGTCTCGCGATAGGATCTGATTCTTAGTCCCCGGCGTTTTCTTCAACGCCGGGGATTTGCATACCGCGTCTCTTGAGAAGCGGGTGTGACACTCAGAAGCGTTGAGACGGCAGGAGATCGAGGATCAATTTCCGTTCGAAAATGTCTGGCCTGTAGTGTTTCGGCCGACTGTTAGTCGTCGCCTTTGGAGCCTCGGTAGGGAATCCATAAATGCGATTTGTCGAACGGTACCCAGTGACTGGACTTCGGCAATTGCTGGCTCAGAGTTTCCGAAACAACGAGGCCCTCAAGCAACCCGTCTTTGATGTCTTCTGCGTAGTCGGTGCTCAATTCGTCAATCGCAAGAAAAAGATCGGTTTCCCACCCCACAATTGCCATACGATAGTGGGGTGCGTCTCGGATGAGTTGATAAAGACCTTGGCCGAGCCGTGACAATTGGGAACTACTCAAACGTAGTCGGGATTGATTTCGCTCCCAAGCAAGTCCGTAACTCACACAAGCCGGTATCACATTCACATGATGATAGGTGTGGCTAGTAAAGGTCATGGGTGTCAGATCGAGTGGATGCATCTTGATCTCGTATTCGTCAATCACGACGGTGGTCTCTTGCAATCGCAGCCATTGGGCGAATTCCAAAACTCCTTCGGGACGTTCAAGCTCGACCGTAAGTGCGAAAATTATCGCCATGAGGCAGCTCGCTTCGATTAGACTAGCCATGGTGAAAGGTTTTTGGTCCTCAACGGGATTCCCGCAATGTTAACCATCTGTGTGCTTGTCGCAGCACTCCTCTCCGCGCCGGACTACAACGCCCTGATCAATCAATGGTTGAGTGACGACCAGACGTTGGCAGGTACGGCCTACAAGGAGATTCTTGCAGCCGGTGCCGACGCAATTCCGGCACTGGTCAACCGTCTGGATGATCCGACCGAAATTCATAACGGAATTTTTCAGGCCCCCCTGTTTCGCAGGCTTCCCAACGGTGAGGAAGAACTTGTGACACCGACGGTGGGAGATACCGCCTTTACGGCACTTCGAGTGATGATCGAAGGGCGGCGTGTGAAATCCGTGCAGGGTACCTACTTTCTGACCAAGGAAAACGCTCGCGAATGGATCAAAGCCTTGGCGAATACCTCACTGCGAGACATGCAACTCCGCGCCGTCTCGGATTCGATCAAGCGGCAAATGGTGGAGATCAAAGTCCGCGGCTGGCAACCCAACGATCAGCACAATCTCCATTGTCTCTCCAGTCGACTGGAGGAACTGACCTCTCCTGAAAAGTCATTGCCCTGAGGCGTTTGAGAGCCGAGAAGGCAAGCTGAAATTCGATTTGGCGGATGCCAGACCGTGTGCAATGGAAAGTCAGAACTGATCTGGTGCGATCGCGCCGTTCATCAGGGAGGTGGCGACCAGAATGCCATCCACGCCGGTGGCTTGCAGGTTCCGGACATCGGCGGCCGTGCGCATACCACCACCGGCGAGGAGAGTGGGGGCCGGTGCTGCCTGATACGGATCGCAACTTGAAATAGCGCGCATTCGCTTGCGCCCGCGCAGGTTACGCATTATCACATGGCCGTCGATTCCCTCCTGGAGCGCGGTTGTGCAGATCAAGCCTCATTTGTCTTTGCCAGAGCTCAAACGGATCGAACGCGCCGAGAAGGACGCCGACCGCGTCCGCCGGCTGCGGATCGTGATCCTCGGCATCGAAGGCTGGACCGCGCCGGCCATCGCCATGGCCGTCGGACTCTCACGCCGCATCTGCCAGCGGTGGGCCGCCCGTTACAACGACGAGGGACTGCAAGGCCTCGATGACCGCCGGGGGAACCAGGCCGGTCTCCCCTTGAATCCGGAGCAGCAGGCCGAGTTCCAGGCCCGGATCGAAGACGATCCCACGCCGGAAGACACGGTCTGTGCCCTCCGCGGCAAGGATCTCCAACGGATCCTCGAGCGGGAGTTCCAGCTGCTCCGGTCCCTCTCAAGCGTCTATTGGCTGCTGCACAAGCTGGGGTACAGCTCGCTCCTCGCCCGAAGCATCCCCGCTCCGACCCGGAGGCCGTCGCACTCTTCAAAGCCAGTTGGCGGGAACGACTCGACGAGATCGCCCGACAGCATCCCCAGAAGCGGCTGCGGGTCTACTTCCAGGACGAGTCGCGGTTCGGACAACAGGGGACGCTGACCCGGCGGTGGGCGAAGACGGGCTCGCGTCCGACGGCGGTGCGTCAGACCGAATATCAATACCTCTGGGTGACGGCCAGCGTCTGCCCCGAGACGGGACATGCCGAAGGATTGCTCAGCCCCAAGATGAACACGGCGACAATCAACCGGTTCCTGGCGTTGTTCTCGGCGTCGATCCCCGCCGGCGAGCATGCGGTGATGGTCTGGGACGGGGCCGGGTTCCACACTTCGAAGTCGCTCCGGATGCCGGAGAACATCACTCCGGTGCGGCTGCCGCCGTACAGTCCGGAGCTGAACCCGATCGAGAACTTGTGGCACTACCTGAAGAGCCACTTCTGGAGCAACCGGTCGTACCAGGGTGCGGAAGACTTGGAAAAGGCGGCCCTCGCCGCCTGGCAAGCCGCCGTCCTCGACGAATCCCTGATGAAAACCGTCTGCTCCGCCCCCTACGCAAAACGCGCTACTTCAGATTGAAATGCGTATGAGTCCGTGCTTCGTTCGTCGAATCGAGGGACTCCAGTGTCTCGCGTAGCGTGGCGATCTGCTCGCGGGTCGAGCCGCCGGTCGCCGAGCCAACATCGGCCACATCGAGAACGATCCATTGCGTGATTCCCCAGGCTGCCAGTTGGCGGATGCTAGCGATCAGCCCCCGCTCTTGAAGGGAAGCTGCCGCTTGCCAATGGCCGCTGCGGAAGTCGAGCGAAATCCACAGCCGCCGGGGATCTCCCACGCTGGTGATCAACTCCCCCACCCACTCCAGCGACGGCAAAGACTCGCCTGAACGGGAACCGGGATGTGGGAATCGTAACGTAAAGGAACATGCCGCGACCCATCTCTCAGGGTGACGGCTGCCTGTTTAAAACTCGATTTTGAGATCGTTGGAACCGGCTTTCACTTCCACTTCGATGGGGGCGCTGTTCGCACAAGGAAACTTCGGAACCGGCCCGTCGGTGGATGGAAGCGAGTAGATAACACGGTGTTTGCCGACGACCGCTCCGTCATTATCGTGATAAGTCGTCAGTATGAAGGTGCCATCTGTTCCCACGGTACCGGAGGCCGGTTTGCCAGCTAGGCCGTCTTTACCCATAGTGATCGGGGAAAAATTGATCGTCCCACCGGAAACGGGTTGCCCTTTGCAGGTCACCACACCTTTGACGGGGGCGGTGGCAAAATTGTCGGCCGAGCCACAACCGGCGAACAACAGACATCCCAGCACCGGTGCGAAGTGACGGGCCATAAGATTTGCGGGCAACAAAGACATTGGGAGCTCCAGGTGAAAAGCCGGGGCTTCACAGCCCCGGTGCGAACATCGACCCTATGGCGACGCGGGAATTAGAACTCCGCCACGACTTGGCCGTCCGCAGGCATCAGCAGCCGCTGGAAGATGCCGGAATTCACATCGGTCGCCAAAACACCTGGCGTCTGGCTGAGGTTTTCGTTGATGAACCGGACGGCACCGTCGAGGAGCAGGAAGTGGGCACCGCCGGTGTGCAGACTGCTGAAACCTTGGGTATTGTTGGCATTATTGGCGTTGATCGCGACGCCTCCGTTCCCGAAAACCGATCGGACACCGCTGTCGGGACTTTGATCCATGTCGGGGGAGGCGTAGATCAGCCCTGCGTTTCTGGTCGTCTGCGTGCCAACATCGGAACTACGTTCCCCTATGCAGATCGTATTGCTAAGACCATCGGTGACATCGCGAAAGCCGGTACAACGCAGACGGGTGAAGATGCCTTTGTCGCCGTTTCCGCCACCCATTAAGAGATCTCCGTTGTTGCCGACATAGTTCGAGCGTGCGGTTTCGGTGGTGGCCGTGTTGAGGGTCGAAGGGACACCTGTGAAATCGCCGCGACGTTCCGTGTCGCACAACGCGGTGCCCGTGTCACTGGGGCAACGGAAGGCGGCGAGCGGCGTTTGGAGCAGTCCCAACCGGTTGGTGATGTTGTTCGCAGCAGCGGGCGTGAGCGTTCCCACCTGCATGGCTTGGAAAAGAGGTGCCTGGTCAATTTGGGGAAGAATCGCCGCACCCCATGCCCAATGTCCCCAAGTGTCCACTCCCGCTCCGCCGGGCGTTTGACGATAAGTGACAATGCCGAGGGGCAGGGTGTTGTAGATGTCGTGGTAGTTGTGCAGTGCGAGCCCCAACTGCTTCAGGTTGTTTTTGCACTGCGTGCGTCGTGCCGCCTCGCGGGCCTGCTGCACGGCTGGCAGCAACAGCGCGATGAGGATGGCGATGATGGCAATGACCACCAACAGTTCGATCAACGTGAAGCCGCGGCGATGACGGTGAGGGTTCATGAGGTACTCTTTGTTGAAATCAGTTGGAATAAGGGTGAAAAGTGAGTGGAACAAGAGGTCTTGGCGTTGTGACAGGTACACATTCCGTGGAATGTGCGAGCCGGACACATGCAAGAAACAAAGCGAATAGCCAGCCACAGAATGATGGCAATTAGAGCGGAAGCCGTGAGATAGGCAGCCAATAGCTCGACATATATTTATATCTGCTTGTCGGGTCGTCAGCAAGTAGTTGCTGTGAACAACTGAAACGCCATTTCGTGGAAATCGAGTTTTTATCGCAGAGGTTCAGTCGCAACTGGTTTTCTGGGAATGTGTTATGTCGATTTAGGATACGTTGAAGTATGGGTTTGGACATGCTTTCAGAGTAACGAGCCCGGATTAATCGCGCCGGTCATCAG
>PNLE01000040.1 GCA_013822855.1 Planctomyces sp. | reverse complement strand
GCCGTCGATGCGACTCCCGTCCTGACACTCGCCATTTCCGGCCGCCGCGACGAACGCGAGATCACGGAGATCGCCCGCCGACAGATCAAGGAAATCCTCGAAACCGTCCCCGGCGTCGGCTCGGTCGCCATGGTGGGTGGACGCCAGCGGGCGATCAATATCTGGATCGATCCCGATCGACTCCAGAAGTTCGGCAACCTGACGATCGAGGATGTCCGCCTGGCCCTCATCCGCGAGAACCAGGAGCAGCCCGGGGGAAGGGTCGATCGCGGCACCAGCGAAGTCGTGCTGCGGACGATGGCCCGCATGAACAACCCTGAGGAGTTCGCGAATCTCATCATCGCCAACCGGGGGGGGCAGCCCATCCGCATCCGTGACATCGGCCGGATCGAGGACGCGGTCGAAGAGCCACGCGGCCTGAGCCGCTTGTGGAGCCGATCTCCATCTGGCGACAACCTCTCCCAGGTGGGAGATGCCGCCGTCAGCCTGGTCATCCAGAAGCAATCCGGCACCAACACCGTGATGGTCGTCCATGAGGTGAAGGAGCGCATCGCCGAACTGGCGGCGATCCTCCCAGCCGACATTCAAATGAAGATCATCCGCGATCAGTCGCGTTTCATCGAAAACTCGATGCACGAAGTGCAGGTGCACCTGCTGTTGGCGGCGGTGCTGGTCAGCCTGACCATCCTGCTCTTCATGCGGGATTGGCGGACGACGCTGATCGCCGCCCTCTCGATCCCCACATCGATGGTGGCGACGTTCGCCTTCATGGATTTCATGGGGTTCACCGTCAACAACATCACGATGCTGGGACTGATCCTCGCCGTGGGGATCGTCGTCGACGACGCCGTGGTGGTGCACGAAAACATCTTCCGGCACATGCAGGAGTACCAGCTTTCCGCGATGGAGGCGGCCCGCTCCGCAACCGAAGAGATCGCCCTCGCCGTCATCGCGACGACGATGTCGCTCTTGGTCATCTTCCTCCCCGTGATCTTCATGGGGGGCATCGTGGGCCGGTTCTTCTCCAGCTTCGGCTATGTCGTCGGCTTCTCGATCCTGATGAGCATGCTCATCTCATTCACGATGACCCCCATGCTCTGCTCCCGCTTTCTGAAGCTGGATACGAATTCGCATGGTGAAGGGGGCTTTGTCTGGCGCTTCATCCTCGCCGGCTACGATGCCATCCTCCGCTGGTCGCTGAGGCACCGCTGGGTAGTCGTGTTAGCCTCGGTCCTGGTGCTCTTCTCCACGCCAGTCCTCTTCATGATCGTCGGCAAGGACTTCGTCCCCAAGGACGACCAGAGCGAATTCGAAGTCTCCGTCACCTTGCCCGAGGATTACACCCTCAGCCGGGCCGACGAGGTCCTGACAGAGCTCGACCTGCGCATCCGCCAAGTGCGGGGTGTGACCGATTCGTTCATCACCATCGGCGACACGACGGGCCGCATCACCAAGGGGCAGGGGGAAGTCAACAAGGCGACAATCTACTATCGCATCCTCCCCATCGACCAGCGCGATTATTCCCAGTTCGATGTGATGAGCGAGGCCCGCAAGGCACTGGTTAACTACCCGGATCTCCGGGCCGCCGTGCAGGATGTGGCCGCCATCCAGGCGACCGGCATCCGTCAGGTGGCGATCGACCTCAACCTTCGCGGCCCCGACATGGACAAGCTCAAGGAATACTCCGACCGCATCATGGCCTGGATGAAGGAGCGGAAGCATTACGTCGACATCGACACCAGCCTTTCGCTCAAGAAGCCCGAACTGCGGGTGCTTCCTTTGCGTGAGCGCGCGTCGGAACTCGGCGTGTCGATGGCCGCGATCTCCTCCACCGGCAACGTGCTGGTCGGCGGCCTGCCGGTCTCCAAATACAAGGAGGCCGACCAGCAGTACGACGTCTGGCTGCGGGCCGAACGCGTCAACCGCTCCAGCACCAGCGAGATCGCGCGCCTGACGGTCCCGTCGACGAAGACCCCCACGGGTGTCGTCGAACTGGCGAACGTGGCCCGCTTCGAAGACGCCTACGGCCCCAGCACTATCGAACGCTTTTCCCGCCAGCGGCAGGTCGTCGTCATGGCGAACCTGGAAGGGCTGGCCCTCGGGAAAGCCGTCGACGAACTGAAGGCTTACGTGCAATCGATGGATCTCCCCGCCGACTACCGATGGGAGTTCATCGGCCAAGCCAAGGACATGGGGGACGCGATGGGCTACTTTTTCATCGCGTTCATCCTGGCGATCGTCTTCATGTACATGATCCTCGCGGCCCAGTTCGAGAGCTTCGTCCACCCGATCACGATCCTGCTCTCGCTGCCGCTGACGATCCCGTTCGCGATCCTCTCGCTGATCATGCTGGGTACGAATCTCGACATCTACGCGATGTTCGGGCTGTTCATGCTCTTCGGCATCGTCAAGAAGAACGGCATTCTCCAGGTCGATTACACGAACGTGCTCCGTGCCCGGGGTCTGCCGCGCGACCAAGCCATCCTCGAAGCCAACCGCACCCGCCTGCGACCCATCATGATGACAACCGTCATGCTGGTGGCCGCCATGATCCCCATGGCGCTGGGCGAAGGGCCCGGCGCGGCCGCCCGCGCTGGCATGGCCAAGGTGATCCTCGGCGGCCAGGCCCTCTCGCTCTTGCTGACGCTGCTGCTCACCCCCGTGGCCTACTCCCTCTGGGACGACCTCGGCCTCTGGCTGGCCCGCTGGTGGCCGGTGAAAGCCGTTTCACAGCAAGAAACCGCAGTCTCCCACGGGACCACGGGTCTGGCTTATTCCGTGGGAACAAGTCCGGCGGCTCAGACTCCCGATCACAGCCGGTAAGACATCCATCCCACTTGTGAATCCTGTCCGGGGACTCAAGGCCCGATCACTCGCCCCAGACCCGGGGCGATTTGAAGTCTGCGGCTTTCTCACCACTTTGCTGGGGTGGAACCGCGGACTTAGCCAGCCTGTTGAAGCGGGTCTTCAGCTCTTCGAGTTTTTCCGGCTCAACGGTCGCCAGATCCCGCTTCTCCTCGGGGTCGTCCCGCAGGTTGTAAAGTTCGTATTCCGCTTTGGCGTTTCGGGCGTTACCGCGACGCCCTCCATGCCAGACGAGCTTCCAATCCCCCGCGCGAATGGCACCGTCGCCGGGAGTGATGTTCAAGACGATCTCCTCATGGGGAGAGGGGGCTTTCCCGGTGATGGTCGGCCAGATATCCCGCCCATCCAGCGGAAGGACTTGTTCACCCGAGCCCCCCGCCAACTTCAGCAGGGTCGGATACCAGTCGACGATATGGATCGGTTCATCGACGACCGTGCCGGGTTGGATATGCCCCCGCCAACTGGCGAACGCGCAGACCCGCACGCCTCCCTCGTAAAGCGTCCCCTTGCCCGCCCGAAGCGAACCATTGTCGGTCACTTGGCCGGGATTCGGGCCGCCGTTGTCGCTGGAGAAGATAAACAGCGTGTTGCCGGTCTCACCCTGCGATTCAATCGCCTGGACGATCTGTCCCACGGCTTCATCCAAAGCCGTCAACATGCCGGCGTAGGCGCGACGCTGCTTCTTGAATTCGCCATAAGGTTCCGCATAGTTTTCCGGCACCTGCAGCGGGCTGTGGACGGCATTGAAGGGAACATACAGGAACAGCGGCTGCTTGCGATCCCGCCGCTGGACGACTTGCACCGCCTCTTTCGCGATGAGGTGGGTGGAATAACCCTCGTCGTAGCTGGCCCGGTCGTTCCTGTGCCAGTCATGGCCTCCGTCGCGGTCATGTGTGAAATAGTCCAAGGCTCCATTGTAATGGCCGTATTGATGGTCGAAGCCCCGGCTGGTGGGGAGGTATTCCCGTCGAAAGTGACCCAGGTGCCATTTGCCGACGATCGCTGTCTCATACCCGGCCGTTTTGAGCGCCTGCGGCAGCAATCTCTCTTCCAGGGGCAATCCATAATCGGCCCATGGACGTACAACACCCGATTGCAGGCCGTAGCGAATGGGATACCGGCCGGTCAACAACGCGGCGCGGGTCGGCGAGCAGACGGGCAGCACATAAAATTGTTCCAGCTTGGCCCCGCTCTCCGCCAGGCTATCCAGGTGCGGTGTCTTGATCCGGCTGCCACGCCAACCGACATCGAACGCCCCCAGATCGTCGGCGAGGATATAGACGATGTTCGGCCTCGGGGCGGGATCGGCCCCGGCCGCTTCATAGACGCGGGGAGAAACGGCGAACGCCAATGACATGACTGCGAGGGTCGCGCGACGAACCCATGAATGCGAACACATCTTCCAGAATCCTTGGTGCGGGTCGGGGCCATGGGAGATCGGCCCCTCATGGCGGGAATCAGCCGACATCACACCGATATGTTTCGTGGTGTGGAAGCGGGCGGGAATTTGTGAGCGTCCCTGTGCGATCATTTGTGAGTCAGGCCGCATGGCTTCCGTGCGAACGGGTCGGCCCAGCCTTGCTGATGACATCCAAATCGTAACACGAGATGCAAGATGATCTCCATCCCACAGCCCCGCCCATCGATCAATCCCCGAATTCCGTCGGTGTTGTGCCGATGTCGATGATGCTGCAGGCGATGATCACGTTCAGGCCTAGGGCGGTCGCCTTCTCGTAGAGTTCATCGCTCTCGCTGCCCGGGTTGAGCCAGAGTTCCGCAGGCTTGAGTCGGGCGATCTCTTCGATCATGGCCAAGCCCACCGCGGGCGGGACATACATCGAGACCCGGTCGAGCGGCGTGGGCACTTCGCCCAAGCTTCTGAAGACCGGCAGCCCCTCGATCTCGCCTCCCTTGGGGTTCACCGGGAAGACGCGAAACCCTTGTGCCTGATGGGCGCGCAGCGACTTGTTGCCGTACTTCGAGCGATCGGCACTGGCTCCGATGATGGCGACGGTGGGTGGGGAAGTCGTCATGGAAAACGTCTCAACAAACGGATAGCAACAACTGATAACTGACAAACACCGCGCCACTCACGCACTGTGCAGATCTGGGATCCTCAACATCTTGGGAATCGGAATCTTCAGACCCACGACCGCTCCGTACTCCTGCTCCAACTGCCGGAAGTTGAACTTGAGGAAGTGGCAGAGCTCGGCGGGGGGGCCCAACGTGAGATACTTGTCCACGAATTCCCCCATCTGCTTGTCGTACTCCGTCTGGCTGTGGCTGTGCACATGGTACCGGCCATCCAGCCGACGGATGTCGCCGTTGAAGTCGGCGCTGATGTGGTACAGCTCGTGGCAGACGGTGATCAGCTTCTCGCGGAAGGTCTGTTCCTGAAACCGGGGGAGGTAGAACGTGAGGATGTAGAGGATCTCCTGCTCGCCCGCGAAGAGCCGCCGGATCGTCCAATTGTGGCGGCCGCGCCGTGTGACCAGCGTGCCGTTCTCGAACCGCATGGGCGTTAGCTTCGCCTGCAGACCGTAGGGAACACTCCGGCGGGCCTGGGCGAAACCGACCGCGACCTGATCCATGTCGATATGCCGGAACTCGGGCAATCGGATGGTGATGTCCTCGCACAGTCGACGGATGGCCTGGCAGAAGTCGAATGAGGGGCGTGTCGCCACGAGATTCCTTTCTCGCACCCAAAACATGTGCCGAGACAAAGAGGCCAAGAGTGGCAGTAAACTCCGCGGGAAGGAACGAAGCAAGATGCTGTTTTCGATCCCGGACACGGATTCCACCACGACTCTCATCGTCAACTGTTGAATCGGCGCTGAACACTCATTCCACCGGCCGTGGCACAACCTTGGATGTGCCGCCCGCCAATTACAAACTGGCAAACCGTTTCACTTCCTGCGGAGTGAACTTGCGTGCCAGACGGGCCCCCAGTTGCGAGACCACGCGGCCCGCCGCCTGCGACGCCAGATGGCCGGATTGGCGATACGAGAGGCCGTTCGTCAAGCCGTACAGAATGCCGGCGGCGTACATGTCGCCCGCCCCTGTGGTATCGATCGGCTTCACGGGTGTCGCCTCGATGGGGATCACCTGGTTTTCGCGCAGGATCAGCGAGCCGTCGCCGCCCAGCGTCAGGGCGACATCGGCTGCGAGATGATGCAACTGCTGCGCGCAATCGACGGGTTCCGTCTTGCCCGTCAGGCTGCGGGCCTCTTCGAGATTGCAGAAGAGGAGATCGACCGGGCCCGCGATCAGCTTCAGAAACTCGTCGCGGAAGAGATGAATCAAGAAGGGATCCGAGACGGTGAAGGCCACCTTCACGTTGTGTTTCTTCGCCAGTTCGATCGCGCGGTAGGCTGCAGCCCGGGTGCTGTCACCCGTAAACAAATACCCCTCGACATAGACGTACTTCGAAGCCGCTATCTGTTCTTCGATCAGGTCATCCGGCCCCAGCGTGGAGGAGATTCCCAGGTGGGTCAACATCGTTCGCTGGGCATCCTCGGTAATGAGGATGACCGAAGTTCCCGAGACACCTTCACCGACGGGCGTATCTGCGGCGACACCCAAAGCCTGCATGTCGCTGAGCCAGAACTTGCCGATCTCGTCGTTGGCCAACTTCCCGGCATAGGCGGCCTTGCCGCCAAAGTCGGCAATCCCGGCCATCGTGTTGGAGGCGGAGCCCCCCGCACAGCGGTTGACGGGGAGCCCTTCGAGACTCGCCAGCACGTGGGCCTGCTTGTCGGTTTCGACGAGGGTCATCACCCCCTTGGTGAAACCGATCTTTTCGAGCAGGTCTTCCGAGATCCGTGCCTGGATGTCCGTGATCGCGTTGCCGACACCGTATACGTCGAATTGCATGCGTTGAGCCTGGTTCCGGTTCCCGACCCGAGAGTCGGAAGATGAATGACACTGTGGAGGTGACTTCCCACCAAGAAAGCCCTGGTGAGAAAGACCCGGTCAGAAAGACAGAGTGAGAAAGTAACGCATCCCGTCGCCCGGCAGAACTGTCGGGTATCGAAATCCGGCGATGGCAGAACTCGCTCGACCGCTACAAGTGGAACGAACCGCAGGAGTTGAAAACCCCAACTTCGGGAAACCGAGGGGGACGTGGCAAGGAACTCAGAATCACAAGTTATGTTTGTGTGACGAAGCAATTTATTCATCCTTGGGCGAGTCGCCAGTGAGGGCGGGCTCGTGTTGGGAGTTCCAGTTGTGATCACGGCGCCATCCCCCGAAGCCGCCACGAACGATGCCGACCAGACGCGGGAAGTCTCCATCGATGATCTCATCGTGGGGCGTCCGCTCGTCTTTCCCGTCAACGACACGCGGGGGCGTTTGCTCCTCGCTGCGGGACAAGAACTGACGGGTTCGGCCAAACGCCGTCTCAAATCGATGGGCGTCCACCGGGTCTGCGCGCATGCGGCCGATTCCCTCGTGCGGAACCTCGACGGGGTGGAACTCCGCTCGACCTCCAGCCTGGCCAGCGAGGACTCGATCTCCGCCCGGTTGGATCAAGTCGTGGAACAGGGCTTGTTCCAGGTTCAGAACAGCGGCCCCGCCGTGCGGGAGCGGGTGCGCAAACATGGTGCCACCGCGTTCGACCGGGAGCGGCAACATGATGTCTCCGAACTGAGAAACGAAACCCAGGCTGAGCTCGCCTGTCTGGTGAAGGAAGCCCTGCAGGGACGTAACGACACGGGGGGAGCCGTCGCGCAGATGGCGGCGCAGTTTCTCGCCCAGTCGACCGAAGACACCGATTGCGTCCTCTCGGTTGTGTTGGAAGCGGCCAAGAAGCCCGATCTCGCCGACCACTCGCTGAAGATGGCTGTCCTGGCGATGGCGATCGGCATCGAAATGGGGCTCGATGAGGACAACAGCCGCCGGCTGTGCGTCACGGGTCTCGTCTGTGATTGGGGCATGTACAAGCTCCCCGACGAACTGCTGGATGCGGACCGCGTCCTGAGTATCGGCGAGCATTTGCAGATCCAGAAGCATTCCCAATACACGGCGGAAATCCTCGAACGGACGACCGGGCTGCCCAGCCAGACCGCTGTCATCGCCTACCAGGTGCACGAACGTCCCAATGGCAGGGGCTATCCCAAGCAACGAACCAGCGACCGGATCAACATCTGCTCGCGGATCCTGGCAGTCGCCGATACTTATACAGCTCTCACAACACCCCGCGCCTGGCGACCGGCGCTGACGCCTTATGCTGCAATGGAGACCATCCTCCGCATGGCCCGGACGCGGGATGTCGATCCCGAGGCGACCAGGGCTTTGCTCAAGGTGCTGTCGCTGTTCCCGATCGGTAGTCTAGTGGCACTCAACGATGGCAGCATCGCCCAGGTGATCCGCCGGAATGGAGAACGCTACGATCGCCCGATCGTGGAGATCGTGCAGAATTCCGAAGGTCGCCCGGTGCCGATGGAAAGCCGCGAAGTCGTCGACCTGAGCACCAGCGAACTTCAGGTGACCCAGGCCATCGCCCATCCCGGATCGCTCCAGCAGACATGGGGCGAACCCTTCGTCAACATCGAGCGGGATCTCCGCTAGAACTATTGTTTTGCGGGCCAGCGAATGACTGGCAGAAATCAAACACGACCCTCACCTTGGCGGCCGATGTGGCGCTCTGGCGAGGGTTGCGTCGTTTAAACGACAGCCAGTCGTGGTCAACCGTTGGCTCGCCATGCGTTGCACCTGGATTCCGCCGTCCTCAATCTGGTGTGGTTTACCTTTCTCGATTGGGGACGGCACAAATCGAGGTTCGCTGGGAGATTCCAGTTGACGCGCCGATTCCATGTGGCAAGTTTCCGATGAGTGAGTGTTTTTCCTCCGTCGGAACTTTTCGCCGCAAGGTTGGCCGTGATGACCGCTTTTTCCTCCACCGCGAACGACCGCCAGACCCGCACACTGGAGCGGATGATGAAGTGGTTGGAGCGGATGGGGGAACGTGATCAGCAGCTTTACGGCGCGGTGCGTCAGTTCGAACGCAAGAGCTTCCACGCCGGGGTGATTGTCTGCGTCCCCACGCCGGAGCATCCCTTCGCCAGTTGCGATCATCCGACGGCGTGCAGTGCCGTCGCCTTCAACATTTCGCAGGGGGGAGTGGGACTCGTTTCTTCCCAGGAATTCTCGCACCCCACCGTGCAGATCGGTTTGAAGTTGCCGGATGGATCCTATCGCTGGAAGGAAGGTCGGGTGGTTCGCGTTCGCGAGATCCCCGGCGAATCGTTCGTCGAATATGGCATCTCCTTCCGCAAAGCGACCGAGCCCAGCGCCGGCTGAACTCACGTCTGCCGGCCCGCCTTGTGAGGGCGCGCTCCCGCTTGCCGGTTTGACTCGCTCTGACCTGTCGATACCCGCAGTTGACACGCAACTGGCAGGCGGGAGCCTGCCCTACAAGCCTAAAACTCCGCAGCCGGTTCGCCTCCCGCCCGTGTGGTCATGCCCCTCAATATCTCCGGGTCGATGTTTTCGGAGATGAACCTCACGCTTCCGTCGGCGAGGAGGGCGTGCACTCCACCGGTGTGTTCCGAAGAGGTCAGGGGATTGAGTGGGCCGCCGCCCTTTCTCTGGCCACGCACTTTCTCGCTGGCGAACGGCACATCGATATCCTTCGGCTCGGCCCAGCGGATTCCCATCTGGGCTGCTTCGACGATGAGCAACGTGTGGGATGTCCCGTCGGTGATCTCGTTGAAGGTGACTGTGCGTCCGGCGGGGAAGGCGGTTTCATCTCCGACGAGGGCCGCGTAATCGGTGGGGGCGTATTGGTCGGCGGAAGGTTTCATGGCATGGGGAATCGACGGGCACAGATATCCCGGCACCGGTGTCCGTGACACTGGCTGATTCACACCCGCATTCCAGGGGGTCCCCTGGTCATACCGTTGGTAGAGTGCGGACTGATCCAGATAAGGAAGGATCAAGACGCGCCAACTGACCTCCGTATCGTTGGTAGCCAAGATGGCGGGCGGAAGCGATCCATATTCATCGTGGTAATTGTAAAGTGCGATGCCAATATATTTGAGGTTGTATCTGCATTGAGCTCGTCTCGCCGCCTCCCGTGCCTGGGGAACGCCGGGCATCAAGATGGCGACGAGCATCGTCAGGCAGGTGGCCCATAGCAGCACGACGCCGGGGCGTGTGCCGTCGAGGTGTCGCAGCACGCGAATGATCGTGAATATTGCTCCTAGAAGTGCGACAAAACTCGTGAAGAGGATCAGCCCATAGCCGAAGATCAGGGCTTCATTCCGCACCTGGCCCCGCAGCAGGATCAGAACCAGGAGGGGCGGCACCGGCATGGCCAGCCAATACCACAGATCCCGCCAGGCGGCAGGATTCCCCCTCCGTGGCAGGAACAGCGGTGCGATGATCGCCACCACCAGCGCCAGCATCACCAGATGCCCCACGATCGCAAACGCATCCATTGTGATTCCGCCCCAGATTGACTCGTATCGATCCCATCGTTGTTTAATTTTTGATTTATGCTCTGCAAGCCTGGCAATCAAAAGGGAATCGCTAACCCAATGCAAGTCAGTAGGTTTCCGGGAGCGATTCTCCCCCGTTCGCTGTGGTCAGCGCTTCCAGCACCTTCGGATCGATCTTTGACGAGAGAAACCTCACACCCCCATCGCCTAAAAGGACATGTCCGCCACCGAGATGAGCCGATGAGATCAGGGGATTGAGTTGGTTCCGATGGGCATTGGCACTACGAATGACCAACTCGGCAAAGGGCAGGTAAACATCCTTCGGTTCGGCCCAGTGGATGCCTCGACCCACGGCTTCAACGGCCATGATCGTGTTGGAAAGTCCATCCGTAACATTGTTCAAGGAGACTTGCTCACCTAGAGGGAAGAGAGTGGCCTTTCCAACGAGCACGGCATAGTCGGTGAGTCCAAACTCAGGAGCAGTTTCTTTACGCTGACTAGTAGCTGCTGGGCAAACGAAAGCCCACAAATGAAGTGACGAGACCGGTCGATTCTCTAATGAGTTCCACTCCCGGTCGCGATGATACTTCTGAATGAGCGGGCTGCCGTCAAGATAGGGGAGGATCTCCACCCGCCAACTCACCTCCGCTCCTTTCTCGGAATTGATTGCCAAGGGGAATCGGCCTTGATTCGAGTCGGCGAAGTTGTGCAGAGAGAGACCAATTTGTTTGAGATTATTGCGGCATTGGCTTCGTTCGGTCGCTTCTCGTGCTTGCTGGATGGCTGGGAGAAGCGCCATGATCAGCGTGATTCCCACGGCGGAACCACATGCCAGTCCATTCCCCAAACGACTCCCATTCGCTCCCGTGAAATATCGAAAAAGAGTCAGAGCGATCCCGAAAAGCGTAATTAGCGCTGTGCAGAAGAGCAGCAGGGCTGAGAGCGCCAGGATCGCATCATTCGTGCTGCCAAATTGTAGCAATATGAGGAGTACACACGCCGGAGCGATGGGTATTGCCAGCCAGGTCAATGTTTCCCTCAGACGATTGTCCGGGCCGGTTAGAAGTCGAAACGTGCGGTAGATCAGAGTAATGGAAACAGTCGTCGCGACAAGAAGGCCAAGCGTGAAGATGTATCCCATGTCTTGCTTTCGCGTGTGAACTGTTCGTGATTGGTAGGGCAGGCTCCCGCCTGCCTGTTGGGTATGTTCATTTATTGCGGCACGCTACTGCGGTGAGCATCGCAATCGGCAGGCGGGAGCCTGCCCTACGGTCAAAAGTCATCACTAACGACATCCCCGGCGGCGCGTGTGGTGAGTTGCTGGAGGATCTCAGGCGAAACACTGCTGGAAATGAAGCGTACGGTGCCATCCGCCATCAGCACGTGTCCACCTCCCGTGTGAGTGGAAGAGATCAACGGATTGAGCTGATCTTGATGAGTCTCTTGACTGCGAATAGTCATGTTGGCGAAAGGCACATAGATATCCTTCGGCTCGGCCCAGCGAATTCCCGTGTCGACGGCCTCCACGACCATCAGAGTATTCGAGGTTCCATCCGCGAAGTCTCGGGCCTTTATTCCCCTCTCCAAAGGGAATGCGGCCTCCTCACCAACCAAGGCCGCGTAATCCGTCAGGCCGAAATCATCTTCGGCAATCGTTCGCTGTTTTCTGGCTGTGGGGCATTCATACAGCGGCATGCTGCGTCTGGTGAAGGGCCAATTGGGCTCGGCATTCCAGGCGAAGTGGTCGTCGTAGCGCCGCTCCAGTCGATGAGCATCGATATACGGCTCAATGCTTACCCGCCAACTCACGGCCAACGGCCCGTCGCCCGAGATGGCGGCGGGGAAGGTGCTGTGAGTGTCAAGATAGGTGTGCATCGCCAAGCCGATCGCCTTCAAATTCTCCCTGCATTGGCGACGCCGATTGACCTCTGGGGAATGTCCGGTGTTTTGGGTTAGAAACACAATCCCTCCTGCCAGGAAAAGTAGTGCGAAGAGGCATTGCCCCCATTGGCTCTGATCGGAGTTCCGGCTGATCCGGTCAATGATTGAGGTTCCCCAGCACATAGCGAAAAGTGTTGAGAAGATCGCTTGATTGATCAACCACTCCGAAACGGGGCTGGGGAACTTCTGGCTGGAAAGCCATAACAACGCGGCAATTGGTATGGTTGGGAGAACTGCGCAGCGGGCAAGATCGCTCCATCGAGCTTTTTGTCCTCTGAGGAGCGGGTAGCTAATGCCCAATTGAACGCCAACAATCAGTAGAAGGCTGATACTGTTGATATCCATTGTCAAAGGCCTCTGGTCGGCGCTGTGCATTAGAATCATGTACCGCACAATAATACTGAAATTGTCAACCCAAGCGTCGGCACCGAGGGTAGTCAGTACTCGGGGACGGGTTCGCCGCCGCGACGTGTTGTTAAAACTTCGAGAACAGCGGGGTCAATCTTTGCGGAAATGAATCGTACGGTGCCATCGACCATCAGCACGTGGCCACCTCCCGTGTGGGCCGAGGAAATCAAGGGGTTGAGCAATTCCTGCGGTGCATCGGGGCTGCGGATGATCAGTTTCGCTGACGTGACATCGATATCCTTCGGCTCGGCCCAGCGAATTCCCCTGTTCACCGCTTCGACGATCATCAGCGTGTTCGAGGTTCCATCCGTAATATCACCTATTTGGGTGGCGTGGTCTGGGGGGAAGGCTGTTTCCGGCCCGACCAGTGCCGCATAGTCGGTCGGGCCGAACTCTGAGCGCTCACCGGTTCGGCGATAAATTGCTGTCGGGCATTCGAAAGTCGGTATCCGGCGCTTGGTGATGGGCCAGTTCGGTTTGGCATTCCAAGCAAAGTGATCGTCGTAACGCGGCTCAAGGGGACTGGCATCGAGATAAGGCTCAATTCGAACCCGCCAGCTTACAGCCAGAGTACCTTCACCCGAAATCGCGGCTGGAAAGGTGCCGTAGGCATCATGATAGGTGTCCATCGCCAAGCCGATTTGTTTTAAGTTGTTTCGGCATCCGGTCCGAGCGGCGGCTTCGCGGGCCGGAGTGAGGGCCGGCAACAACAAAGCCAGGAAGAGAAGCGAGAGGATCGATGTGGCAATGAGTGCGCCGACATGTCGAGAGCGAGGTTGCTTCCGACCGATTCGCCAGATGGTCGAGAGTCCTCCGTAGAAACCGAAGAAGGCACAGAACCCGGCCAAGGCATAAGCGAAGAAGTGGTTCTCAGCGGGATAGTTGGCCAGAAAGGGCAGGATGAACAAGGGAAGGATTCCCACCCCCAGCCACCACCACAGATCCGACCAGCGAGCCAGTTCCCCTTTTTGGCTGCGAAAAGGGGCAATGACAATAATCAGGGCTAATGCCAACAGCAGGAGATGAATCAGGAGGGGGACAAGCATGACGGGAGCCCGTGAGTCGCCAGAAGTGCCGAGAGTGAACCCTCCACCCTAACACGCCGCGACTGGCAATTCGTGGGGGGGGCTGCCAGAATTCGGGGAGACAATGCGGGCGGCATGAGCAGATGCTCGGCTTCCACGGCAACGAACAAACACCGTTTTCACTGCTGAAGAATTGCTTCCCATGGCCGACGAACAGACCTGGCTTTCGACCCTCGCCGCGATCAAGGAACCCCATCTCGGGCAGATGCTGGGCGCGCTCAAACTTGTCCGTGGCGTCACGCTGGCGGATGACAAGATCACCATTGCCCTCGACATCCCCTTCCCCGGCTTCACCAAGGCCAATTCCCTCAAGGATCTCGTGCGGCAACAGGTCACTTCCTTGGCCGCCGGGAAGCCCATCGAGTTCGATCTGGAACTGAACATCAAAGGGAAGAACTCCGGCGGCTCGATCGGCCTGTCGGTGAAGAACGTTATCGCCGTCGGTAGTGGCAAGGGGGGCGTGGGGAAGAGCACCGTCGCCGCCACGCTGGCGTACGGTCTCCAGGAGCTGGGGGCGAATGTTGGCCTGATGGATGCCGATGTCTACGGCCCCAGCGTGCCGCATCTGGTGGGCGTGAACGAACAGCCGGTGGCCCTCGAACGGACGGCCCCCGACGGAAAGAAGGTGATGCGGATCCAACCCGTGCTGGCTGGTGGCCTGCCGACGATCTCGATGGGCTTCTTTGTGAAGGCCGATCAGGCGGTCATCTGGCGCGGGCCGATGCTGCACCAGGCGATCTCACAATTCCTTCAGCAAGTCGACTGGGGCCCGCTCGATTATCTGATCATCGACATGCCCCCCGGCACCGGCGATGTCTCGCTCACGCTGTCGCAACTGCTGGGGCTCGCCGGGGCCGTGGTGGTTTGCAGCCCGCAGCAGGTGGCCCTCTTGGATGCGGTGAAGGCCGTCAGCATGTTCCGGCAGGTGAAGATTCCCGTGTTGGGCATGGTCGAGAACATGTCGGGCGAGATCTTCGGCCGAGGGGGTGCCCAGGACAAGGCGAAGGAACTGGAGATTCCCTTCCTGGGTGAACTGCCGATGGAAGCGGGGATTCGCGTGGCGGGCGACGCGGGCGAGATCGCCCGACTGGTGCGAGAAGAGAATCCTTCGCGCGAGGCGCTGCTATCGATCTGCGAGAACGTGGCCGAGGAAATCGCCCGCAGCCTGCTCAGCGCGCCAACTATGCCGACACTGGAGATTCTGTAGCAATTCGAGCAGAGTGACTAGCCAGTGGCACACTTGCCTAAACTAGAAGCAACTATCGAGTCTCGAACTTGATGAATGCGAGACGATGCCGCCCAAGCGAACCGCCACGCCCGCGATAAAGACTCCCCCGCATCCGAAGGTGAGTTCGCCGACAAAGGATGGCAACACGATCGTGGCTGACGGTTCCAGCGGTCTCTTTCGCTATGAATGGGTGCTGGCGCTGGCTGTGGCAATGCTGGCCTCATGGTTGGGTTGGGCCTCGTTCTATGAAGGCTCGACGCTGATTGGCGGCGATCTCTACGCGTACTACCTCCCCCAAAAAGCCTTTTTCAAGCACGAATTAACTGCCGGTCGACTCCCTTTCTGGAACAACTGGACGGGTCACGGCTATCCTGCGCTCGCCGAAAGCCAGACGGGCGTACTCTATCCACCCCGCTTACTGACGGTCTGGCTCCTCGCACCGGATCGCGCCTATGTGGTTGAACAACTGCTGCATTATGTCGGTGCGTTTGTCTGCATGTGGCTTTATCTCCGTCAAGTCGGCCTCACGATCCCGGCGACGATCTTTGGCAGTGTGATCTACGTCTATGGATGGTTCCCAACCCGCATCATTTTCGAGTGGGCGATCATCGGTGGTCTCTATCTCCCGCTAGGGCTATGGCTCATCGAGCGGTTTCTGAAATATCGGACATGGAAGTACCCGATTGCACTCGCAGCCATGCTGGGCGTCCAGTTACTGGCGGGGCACTACAATCTGGCGTTTCTCGAATTGCTGACCTGGGTCGTCTATATCCCCCTGCGCATTTGGGTCTTGGCCAGCGATATGACCAGTCATTCGACTGGAGAAGCCTTGCCGAGGAAGCAAGCTTGGCTTCCAGGGATCGCTTTATCACTGGCGATCTTCTGCGGGCTGGGGTTGGGGGCTGCGCAACTCCTGCCGACTTGGCACCTCAAGGAGCAATCGCATCGGGCGGAAGTAGGTGGCGAATTCCAGCCTGGCTATGGGCATATTCCACCACTTTTTCTGGGGCAACTCTTTGCACCGTCCTGGTGGAGCCGGGCGAATCATGATGTCGACTCGGAACTGGCCAGGATGTGGACACCCACACCAGCCGGGACGAATCGAATCGAAGCTCACTTGTATGCGGGGTTGGCGATCTGGATGGCGTTTGTGGGGGTTGTCTGGCTGGCGTATCGCGGCAAGCGGATCAATCGATGGATCCCCGCGATGCTGATTGGAGCGGCGGTTGCGATTCTCTTCGCCACCGGATTGCCGCTGGCAGTGACATCGAAGCTGCCGGGCTTTGCCTACTTCACCGGGCCAGGTCGCTTTGGCATGCTGGCCACATTCGGCCTCGCCGTAGCGGGGGCGATGGCCTGGGACATGCTCTTGTCTCATGTCTCGCCGCGGATCCGTCAGGCGGTTTGGTGCCTGCTGATCCTCTTCACCTGGTTCGATCTGCAGATCGTCGGCACGCAGGCCACCTACGGTGTGATTCTGGAAAAGTCGCCGTATCAATTCGTCCAGGCTAGTGAAGTTCGACGGTTGCTACTTGCCGAGAAACAGCAGCCAGTACGGCTCTATGCCCCGGGGCCGAATCTGCCCAATCTGCTAGAAGTCGCGACCACTCCGGTCTATCTCGGGATCGGTCCTGCAGCCTACTACTCACCGGAGGCTAAATTTCCCGACAAGACATCGATCTCCGCGCAGATCGAGTTCCTTTCGAAGCAGGGGGTGACGCACTGGCTCTCGATGAATCCACTCCAGTTTGATGAGGGGGAGAATATCCAACTTCTTTGGAGTGGGTTCGATGAGTTGCTCAATCGGGCCTGGGGTCGGTTTGACGAGCCGTTGTATCTGTATCGTATCAAGTCGCCATATGGCCGTTACTACTTTGAGGAGGATGCACTTCGCGAAGCACGCCCCTTCGAAGTGATCAGCCATACGCCGCAACGTGTGGAACTCAAGGTGGGCGGGGGCCCGTCGGGAATGCTGGTTTGCACGGAGCTGGCCGATGCCGATTGGCAACTGACGATCAATGGCGAACCCGCCCCATGGGAACCGGCGGGGCTCAGTCGACGTGTCTTCGTTCCGGCAGGAGAGGCTGTGCTCGTCTGGAGCTATCGACCCGCCATGATCTGGTGGGGAGCGGGGATCAGTCTGGGATTTGTATTGCTACTGGCCGGTATCGGGCATATCCGCTATTGGCATCCGCAATGGACGCGCTGGTGGGCATAGATTGCTAGCGCAGGAATCGGACGCGATCGAGATCCGGCAGGCGGAGGAGCCATTCGCGTTCGCCGACCTTGAGCCGTCCCGGCTGCGAGGGGAGGTGAACCAGGAACGGCTTGCCGACTAGCAGGTTCTTGTGGACGGCGGGGATCTCCCATCGTCGGCTGTCGTGCGAGACGGGGCTGTTGTCGCCAAGGACGAAGTATTCGTCAGGCCCGAGTTGATAAGGGCGATTGACGCCGTTCCGGCCGCGTTGGAAGGTGTAGTAGACATCGCGGAAAAGCAGGGGGTTCGCCACGCGGACGGTTCCTTCCGAGGCCCCGAAACGAACCGGTGCCCGGGGGGCCTCGATGGGGGGCGGAGTGGCGGAAAGTGGCCAGGCCGGGAAGATCTCCTTCCCATCGACGGCGAGAGCGATCTGCCGGTCGATGATCGACGCCTCGAGCTTGACGGATTGGCCTGCTTCCGGCGGCAGCCAGGGCCCGATCCGCAGGGGGCGTTCCACGCCTTCCCCTTGCAGGAGGATCGATTTCCGTACGCTGTCGAAGTTCAGGGTGTACCGCTCTTTGCCGTCCGTCAGTTGCAGCAGGAACCGGGCCGGACCTTGGGGCAATGAGAGGTCCGCGACAAAGGCGATATCGCGCTCGGCGCTCGGTTCGAGGGAGGATTCCGGAGGATTGTAGCCGTAGCGATCCGTGATCGGTGCGAGATGGGAGGCCTCCTTGAGCTTGTCGACCGCCTGATGAAAAATGAGATCCTTCGAGTTGATCTTGAGGAACGCGACAAAGTCGTCGGCGAGGACTCCATAGCAACCCAGTTGCCGGGTATCGGGATTGTATTTAATTCCGGCGGAGGGAATGGTCGACGGATTGAGATCCTTGGGCCATTCGTTGAGGTGGACGGTGGTGGAGTGCGTTCCACCGGCGCGAATCCAATGCCGATACTCGACCCAGGCGATAGGAGGGGCCCGGTTGGCGTCTTCGGCTGTGATCGATTCAGCAGCCACTGGATCCTGGTCGTCGTCTTTTGTGACACCAGAGCCTTCACGGAAGAGGAATGTTGTGCCGGAGGTTCGCCAGCCTCGATCGGGTGAACTGGCCGCAACCACGCCGTCCTCGGGAACCCAGCGTTCGTGGAATCCCTTGTCCTCCTCCGGTCGATGTCCCTGATTGAAGACGGGGATCCAGATGGCCCGTTGCGTCTCCAGCGACTTGCGCTCGATCACACCGTTGATCCAGAGATCGCCGTTCTGGATCCAAACGGCTTCACCCGGCAGGCCGACGATCCGCTTGACGTAGGCTTCGGTGGGCTGGTTCGGATTACGGAAGACCGCCACTTCCCAGCGCTTCGGGCTGTTCCAAAGATAGGACTGCTTGTTGACCAGGAGTTGATCGCCGTGGTTGCGGGGCACGTTGGCGAGGTCGATGCCGGCCTGGCTGCAATTCGGGCAAATGGCCCGCTCGGCGACGAACTCGGGCGATGAGGCTTCGAGGCCGGAGACCGATTCATCCCAAGCGGTGCCATAGGCGAAGAGTTCGTGGCATTTGGGGCAAGCCACCCGCTTATGGAAGCCCAGCAGCGTGGGGGCCATCGAGCCGGTGGAAATCATGAACCCTTCCGCCGCGAACGTGCGGAATAGGAGCACGGCGAGCAACAGGGCGACGATCGATTCAAACGTGGTACGCAGTGCTCCGCTGGCCACGGCGGTGGCCGTCGGCGGCTGGAAATGACCATCGCGGTCGATGGGCGGCATCTGCGACATGAAAATCGAACCGAAACTCGGGAGAATTCAACATGGCCACCGTCCGACCGTCGGCCCCTGGTCACGGCATGGATTTCATGAAGTAGTGTATGCCGCGGGGGACGAGCGGAGAAGATCGACACGACTCAGGGGCTCTCCGAAAACTCCGATCATCGGGATTTCTGGCGAGGGACGGATGCGACGAACACCGCTGTCACACCGGCACCGCCTCTTTTATGGCGATTTCTTAAGGTCAAAAGTGATGCTCGATGTGATGTTTGCCCGATGGCGACCGATCTGGCTGGCCATCGGTCTCATGGGCGGAGTGATTGGCAGTGGTGACCCTTTGCCCGCCGCCGAGGAGCCTTGGCCCCACGCGTTGACGGAATTCGTGCCGCTCGCTTCGGAGCCGATCTTCGGTGGCCGGGGTGTCTCCCTGAACCCGGCGGAAAGTCCGTGGGATGCCCGGATCCGCGAACGGGGCGATCTCCTCCGAATTTCGCGGGATGAATGGCACCTCTGGTTCACGGGCTACGATGGGACCAAGACCGGTTTGAGGCAAGTTGGGCTGGCCACATCCACCAATGGCCTGCGCTGGCAACGGGTTCAACCCGGCCCATTGCTGCCCGGCGAGTGGGTGGAGGATGTCTGCGTGCGGAAAGTCATGCGTCCTGTGGGCGGCGGTGGAGGCGGCAGCAGCGTGATGGACGAACGCTATGTGATGTTCGCCGAAGGTCGGGGCGATCAGATGCAGTGGTTCGATTCCAAGGAGGGAAGGAACTGGACACATCTCGGCCAAGTCGAGATCTGCAAGACGAACGGCGAACCGATCGAACCCGGCCCGTACGGCACGCCGACGCTCTGGACCGAAGGTGATGAATGGCATCTTTTCTACGAGCGACGGGACGCGGGGATCTGGCACGCGACCTCATCCGATGGACGAGTCTGGCGGCATGTCAGCGATGAACCCGTGATGGTTCCCGGCCCGCAGGAGTTCGACAAGGTGATGATCGCCTCGAACCAGATCTTCCGGCATGGAGGGGTCTACTACATGGTCTTCCACGGTTCGGGCGATGCGGCGGCACCTCGTCGCTGGGCGACGGGTCTGGCGAGGTCGAAGGATCTTAATCACTGGGAGAAATATCCTGTCGGGCCGCTCAGGCCGATCGACGAGAACAAGTCGAGCGGCATCATCGTCCACGACGGTCTCCGTTATCGCCTCTACACCATGCACGACCAGGTCGTGGTGCATGTCGGCCCGCGCGAGTGAACGCCTCGGGTCGCCTGTCACTTCCAGCGGAGACGGTCGAAATCCTTGGCGGCGGCAGTCATCGACTCGGCTTTGGACTGGTTACCCAGCACGATGAGATCATGCTTCCGCAGGAACCGGGGCATGCGGTGCAGGATCGTCACATCCTGGGGCAGCGCTTCGGTGATGGCCTCCAGTCGATCGGCCCGGGTGATGAGGTATCCCTCGGGTGATTCGTTGAAGAAGCGGGTGATGTCTTTCGGCTGATCCAGGCGATCGATCCGCTGGGCGGCGTAGAAGACCACATTGGGTGCCGAGTAATTGTGCGTGCCGATTCTCACGGGTCGGCCACCCGATTCGAGTCGAATCAGCTTCGCCAGTTGGGGCGAATCCTGATAGCGGCTGATCCGGGGAGCGGCGACGCCCATCATGCCTAGCGCCAACAGCAATGCGGTTCCGCAGTAGATGGCCACCGCGCGATGACGGGCGGCCCTCTGGGCAGCACTGAAGGCGAGGATGCCCCCCACCAACGGGATCAATCCCAGACCGGCCAACCAGGCCTCGCCGGGGAGATAGATGCTGGTGGCGTAGAGCAACGCCGGGATGGCGATGATGCCGATCGTCGCGAGGGTCCGGCAGGCATGGCGGAAGCCGAGCGAGCGGACATGTGGGGCTTCGGTGATCCAGTCACTCAGATAGCTGGCGACAAGCAGAGCCAGTGCCGGATAACTGGGCAAAACATAGTTGGGGAGCTTGGTGCTTGCCAATGAGAAGAAGCCGATCCAAACAACCGCCCAGGTGGCGACGAACGTGACGGCGGCGCGCTCCGTCCCTTCCGGTCGGATGCGACGCACCACTTGCCAGACACTCGCCGGCAGAAAGATCGACCAGGGGAAGAATCCCAGGGCAATGACGGGAAGGTAGTAGATGATCGGGCCGGAATGATTCTCCATCGGCCTGAGGAAGCGATCGACGTTGTGCCCCCCTAGGAAGCCCGCCAGCCAGGCCCCATTCGTGGCGTAACCGACGGCGACATACCAGGGGAGGGCCACCAGCGCGATGATCAGGAGTCCCATCGGGAACCGCATCTCACGCAGAGCCGCCCAGAAGGCCCGGGGATGGTAGATGTCCCAGATCGTCAGGAAGGTGCGGCTGAGCCAGTGCTGGGCCGAATTCACGACGCTGTTGCCTCGCTCGGTGCGGTCACGGTGTCGCTGCAGGAGCAGGAATTGCCCCCAGATGGCGGTGGGCAACAGGAAGCCGATCGGCCCCTTGGCAAGCACCGCCAAGCCCATGGCCGCATAGATCACGGCGAATCCCAGGCGTGTCTGCGGAACGTACTCGCTCCAGAGACGGACCTCGACCGTGGTCCCTTCGCAGTCTGGCTGGCCGAAGCGTCCCCCGTGTCGCCGGGCGACGGCCGTCACGTAGGCGGTGATCGAAAGGAGGATGCAGAAAACAAGCGTCGCATCGGGGGTCACGGATCTCCCGACCGCCGCGAACATCAGACTGGTTCCGAGGATCAGACCCGCCAGCAGGCCCGCTTCGGATCGGAAGAGGGATCGCCCCAATTGCCAGACGAGCAGCACGCTTCCCACGGAAAGAATCGATGAATGCAGCCGGGCCGTCAGTTCGGAAACACCGAACAGGTGGAACGATGAGAGCATCAACCAGTAGATGAGGATCGGCTTGTCGGTTCTCAGGTCTTCGTTGAACGTGGGAACCAGCCAGTCGCCGCGGACGTACATTTCACGCCCGCACTCGGCGTTCTTGGGCTCGTCCTCGTCGAACAGCCAGGGGCTGCCGAGGCCGGTGAAGAAGACCAGGCTCACGGCGAGCAGCAGGCCCAGTCGTTGTCGCAATGTCAGCGTCATCAGGCAGAATCCGTTCCGCGTGGACGGGGAAAACCATGAACTCCGGGTCGGGTCAGGCTTGTACTCAGTACGTTCTGAATCGGTCCGTGAACTCCGGTTGGAGGAAAGCGGCGAACTGTATCTCGCGGCCCGCTTCAGGGGCAACGGCACTTTTCCGCTGGTGAAGTTGAACCCGGTGAAGCTGGCCATGGTGAAGTTCGCCCTAGTGAAGTTGGGCCCCTGGTGAGGTGAGGCGATGCGCAAGGATTGCCGAAGTTTCCGCTCAAGTTCCTCTTGTCCGGCTTCGGGGCGTGGGATACACCTGCCGAGGAAGAGCTTTGATTCCAGCGAATGTTGGCGCGACGCCATCGATTTGTCGGTTCTTCGAAGCCCCTTCTCCCGCCTGAACCCCCGCCTTTCGCGACATCCGCTCGCACCCCGCCTCGCTGCCTCCAGCGTCGCCCCTTCCACTCGATCCTGTGCTGCACGGTTCATTTCCCACAGCAGCGATCTCCGGAGCTTTCCGATGCCTGTTCGTACTTTGTTTGTACGCCGCTATGCCTTTGCCGCTGGCCTGGCGCTGACGTTTGGATCCGCGGTTGGCTGCGCCCCGGTGAACGGGTGGGTGATGAACAGTTCGGGTGCCGCGTATTACCAGCGTGGCGAGTTCGAGATGGCCCGCAACGAGTTCGCCCGCGCCGTCTACGATGATCCTTCCAATCCCGACTACCGCTTCAACCTCGCCGTCGCCCAGTCGCGCTTGGGCCAGGTGGCAGAAGCCGAACAAATTCTCCAGCACAACTTGACGATCGATCCCGCCCACGAGCCGAGCTACGAGGCTCTGGCCCGCCTGATGAACGACTCCGGCCGTTCGGGCGAAGCGGTGGGGATGATGCAAACCTGGGTCGGCTCGCAGCCCTATAGTCCCGAAGCTTACGTCGGCCTGGCGGCTGCCCAGCGGAAGGCGGGCGATGTCGCCGCCGCCGAGCAATCGCTTCAGCAGGCGTTGAGGATTCAGCCTCAGCAGCCGAAGGCGTTGGCCCAACTGGGTGAGATCCAGCAGGAACGCGGCAACCTTCCACTGGCCACGCAGATGTACCAGCAGTCGCTGGCTGCCAACCGCAACCAGCCGGACGTCCAGGCAAAGCTGGCGCTCGCCAATAATCAGATCGGGCCCAAGGCCAACATGCAGCATGTCTGGTCGCAGGGACCGGTCTCGCAGCCCACGCCACAAGCTGCACCGGCCGCCATGCTCGCCCAGAATGCACCGCGACCGATTCCGCAGCAGGTGGCCCAGCGCGGGTCGGTCATGCAGCCGATTCCCGCCCGCCAGCCGACACCCTTGCCGATGGCACAGCCCCAGCAGATGGTTCAGCAGGTTGTCTACACGGCTGCACCTGTGGCTCCCACTCCCATGGCGGCGGCTCCGGTGATGCAGCCTCAGATGATGCAAGTAGTGCAGAACGTTCAGCCCCAATTCATCCAGCAGCCGCCAATGCAGTTCGTGCAACCACAGCAGGTTAGGTCGGTCACGTATTACACCACCGTCCCGCAGCCAGCTATCCAGCAACCGGCAATGCCACAGCAGTACACATTTACGCAAGGCCAGCAGGTCTACTCCGTGCCTCAGGGCTACCAGCTGGTGGCTCAACCAGCCGCTCCACAGGCCTTCGTCGCACAGACCATGGCCCCACAGAGCATGGCTCCGCAGGGAGTGATCTCACAGGCAGCGGCCACCCAGAATCATGCGACTACCTACACGCCACCACTGTATCAGCAGCCGCCAGCCCCCGCGGCTCCGGTGGCGGTGCAGGCGATGTCGCCCGCCGGTGGAACAGCGACGGTCTTCCCGATCAGCTACCAGCCGCAGCCTGTCTCCAGCACGAAGCCTCGCCGACACGTTGTGCCTGTCACCGGCAACGGCACCACCTCAGCCGCTCCCATGTTTACTCCACCTGTCACGGAACCCACCGTGGTGAGTGCCTCGTATTCGGCAGCCGCACCAGCTTCCACCGCAACGGGGTCGTCGGCCTCGATCCAGGTTCTCTCCACACCAGCCGAGACATTGATCGTCCCCGGAATGATCGATGGATCTTCCTCCGCCAGCCAGCCCTTGGAAACCAGTTTCACGAGTGGCGCGATTCCACCGGCACCCGCCAGTGCACTGCAACCCGAGTCGGCATCGCAGCCCGGCTCACTGGTGACGCAGGCCAGTGCCGAGCTTCCTCCTGGCTTCTGAGGGGTACTCGCAGAACTTAATCTTCAGACAGCCCGGCGGATTGGCACTACACCAATCTGCCGGGCTGTCTGCATTTTCACCGACCGCTGATGTAGGATTCGGGCAACGATTTAGGCCCAAGCGCATCAATGCAACGCAACCAGGAGAGATCTTTTGTCGGCAGCCGAATTGCCCAAACTGACTGTCTCGCAGCTCTCCGATTGCCTGCGGGAGATCGTCGAGCTGTCGTTTCCCCGGTTGATCGTCACCGGTGAAATCTCGGGGCTGACGCGGGCGAGTTCGGGACATCTGTACTTCACGTTGAAGGACGATGCCTCGCAGATCAAGGCGGTCATGTGGCGATCCGCCGCCCAGAAGATGAGGTTCGACCTCAAGGACGGCCTGGCGGTCGAGGCCATCGGCGGTGTCGAAGTCTATGCCCCGCGCGGGCAGTATCAGCTCATGGTCGAGCGGTTGGTGCCGCAAGGGGTGGGGCCGTTGGAACTCGCTTTCCGGCAGCTGCAGGCGAAGCTCGCGGAGGAAGGCCTCTTCGATCCGGCGAGGAAGCGTCCGTTGCCGCAGTTCCCGAAGCGAATCGCCCTCATCACCAGTCCCGCCGGTGCGGCCTTGCACGACATGCTGCAGATACTGCTTCGGCGATGGCCGGGGGTGCGGGTGATCGTGATTCCCGTCCCCGTGCAGGGGCCGGAGGCGGCTCCTAAGATCGCGGCGGCACTCAAAATGGTGCATCGGCTCCCGGATGTGGACGTCGTGGTCTGTGGCCGCGGGGGTGGGAGCCTAGAGGATCTCTGGGCTTTCAATGAAGAGGTGGTCGCCCGGGCGATCGCCAATTGCAAGATTCCGGTCATCAGTGCGGTGGGGCATGAGACCGATGTGACGATCGCGGATCTCGTCGCCGATCAACGGGCCCTCACACCCAGCGAGGCGGCGGAGCGGGTTGTGCCGGTCAAAGCCGAGTGGCGGCAGCATGTCGAGCAGCTCAAGCAGCGGATGGCTCTCAGTCTTTCGGGGCGGGTCGCGCAGAGCCGCAGGGAGTTGGAGCGATTGGCCAAACGGCGGGCCTTCGCCAAGCCGCTGGAGCCGATCCATCGCCTGTCGCGGAAACTGGATGAGCTGGAGATTCGACTCAAACAAGGCTGGAAGCGCCGCTTTGAGCGTTCCCAAGCCGAGCTGGCGAGTCTGGGGCGGGAACTGCAGGCACTCAGTCCGTTAGCAGTTCTGGAACGTGGCTTTTCGATCACCAAGAAAGTCCCGACCGGCGAGCTGATCAAATCGGTCTCGCAACTGGCGGTCGGTGATCGACTGGCCACTCTCATCCCGGATGGGCAGATCCTCAGCCAGGTGTTGGAGATCGACACGGGGGAAGAGGGCGACTCGACCGAATGAGCCATGTCGCGAGTTTGCCGAGCGTCGCCTTGACCTGGCTGCCCATCTGTTCGACGAATCCCTGAAAGAGGGTGACACCTCGTCAACCGGGCGCTCTTTTCGGATTGTTCCACCAACGACCGGACTTCCCGTTGGACGGTCCCCGGAATGTGACCTACGGTTCCATGGATGGCCGGGTCTGTTGCCATTTTGCCACGTGAGAAGCTGTCATTCTCCGGGCGGGACGGGCCTCGGTTGCGATCCGGGTGGGGCGGTATGGTGCATTCTTCACAGTCATCGACGCGGCTTTCGCAGATCATGCGCGGGGATCTCCCCGCCATGGATGCACGCCTCAACGTGCTCTCCACGGAGATCGACATCCCGTTGGATAAGAAACCCTCCAGCGGTTCCACATCCGACCATTCCGCGGCCATTTCCGGTCAGTATACCGGTGCAGTGAAATCAGCTTCCGGCAAGCGGCCCGTCGCACGAGCTTCCCAGGAGGCCTCCACTTCCCGCAGCAACGACCCGGTAAAATCTCCCGTCCGAGAGGCCCAGCCGCCGCGAAGTTATCGAGTCCATTACTCGGTGTTGATGCCGCTGATGATCCCCGTGGCGGTCTTTGGCCAGACGGCGGTGCTGTTGTGCATCCTGCTGTTCGGCACGCCTGTCAGCTCACTGATCGTCTTCCTCTTCTGCCTGGGTGGGGTGTTGATCAGCGCCATGCTGGCCGCCCGGCACGAGGCGGATGCCGCCAAACGTTTGGGACAACCCGAGAATCGCAGCCAGTTGACGGCCGATCTTGTCCTCTTCCGCAACATCATTTCGGAAGCCAATCATCTGTTGCAGCAGGCGGAGAAGCGGACCGCTGAAGCCGTCCATGCCCGCGCCACCGTCGAGGCCCGCTTCAAGCTGCAGAAGCGGCATGTTCGTCGGCTGGAGATGGCGCTGGACGATGTCGAACAGCCGATCCTGATCACGGACACCAACGGTCATGTCATGTTCCAGAACGGTCTGGCACGTCAGCTATCGAGCCAGATCGTTTCCAAGCACAACCAGGAAATCTCAGTCGAATCCGGCCTGCTCGATTCCCTCGACGGGATGCGGGCGCTCTTGAGCGAGACGTTGGCACGGCGGGTGGCCAGCGACCGCCGCACGGCCGACGTTCCCTGCCAAGCCACCACCTACCGCATCCACGCCCATAACCTGAAGGAGGGTGACAGCCAGCTTCTGGGAGCGGCCCTGATCCTCCAGGACATCGGCCGCGAGGTGCAGGATCGCAGTCGCCATGCGGAGTTCGTTTCTTCGGTCTGCCACGAGTTCAAGACTCCCATGTCGAGCATCAAGGCCTATGCCGAACTGCTGCGGGACGGCGAGATCGACGAACCCGACGAACAGCACAAGGTGCTGACCTTCATCGACGAGCAGGTCAATCGGCTCAGCCGGCTGGTGGACAACATGCTCAATCTGGCACGCATCGAAAGTGGTGTCATCC
>PNLE01000039.1 GCA_013822855.1 Planctomyces sp. | reverse complement strand
AAGTTGGTATCGCCATAAGCAGCTTTCAACGCGGCGGGTTCCTCACCCAAATCGAAGACCTTGAGATCCTTCGACTGGGCCATGTTGGCCGCCTTCGAATAGAGATCCTTGTGGCTCTGAACCACCGAGCCGCCGCCCCGTTCGGCGAACTGGTTGTCCATCTGGCCCAAGAGACCCAGCCGCCGGTCGAAGCGTTCGCTGCTGCCGATGGAGACGTTGTCGGGAATCTTGCCGGCCTGGGCGAGGTTGAGCGGCTCATAGTTGATCCCCAGATAACCCGCTCCGACGCCGGGAACCGCGTTGCCGATGGTGACGAGCGACGGGAGATCCTGGTTGGGGGGCGCGATCTGGCGGGCGATATTCGAGCCGAGCGAGGGATGCTTCACCGAACCGGTGGGGATGTAGCCGGTGTGGAGCTGATAGGTGGCCCGCTGGTGGTTCCCCTCCTTGTTGGTCATCGAGCGGATGAGGGCGATCTCGTTCATCATGGTGGCCACCTGGGGATAGGTGGAGGCGATGCGGATGCCAGGGGTGGCGGTGTCGATGGCGGTGGTGGGGCCGCCATATTCGGTGCCGGGCTTGGGATCGAACGTTTCAAACTGGCTGGGGGCCCCCTGCATCCAGAGAACGATAATCGACCGCTGCTTCCCCTTGAGATCGGCGGCTTGGGCCGCCAGCCGCGCGGGAAGCAAACCACCCGCCGCAAAGGCCCCCAGCCCCGCCGCTCCTGTGCTCAGGAGCCGCCGCCGGGAAATGTGGTGCCGGGAGAGTTGGATGAGGTCGTGGAAGGAGGTGGACATGGGAAGGACTCCGGGGGGAGTGGGTGTTTGGTGTTTGCTCAGTTGTCAGTTGTTTGTTGGGAAGAGCCATTCGGCGGCCCCCTCGCCCATTCCTATGGGAGAGGGTTGGGGCGAGGGCGAGTTTTTATATATTTGACTATTGCTCGCTATATAACCTCAGGATATGCGGATTAACTATCCTGAGAACACTGCTTGGCTCGCACGATCGATCGGGAAGACCCTCACCCGGCCTTGCGGCCACCCTCTCCCATCGGAATGGGCGAGGGTTGAATTCCCTCTGGCTTTTTCGCTTCTCCGCTTTCCAGCTTTTCCGCTCTCATCTTCTCGATAGAAACTCGGTTGAATTAATCAGCGCCCATAGCAGATCCGCTGCCGCGTCGGGATTGTTGCCCCCTTCCGTCACGTAGGCTTTGACGATCTTGAATTCGGCTTCCGTCGGCTTGCGGGCGAGGGTCTTTAGATACAGGTCGGTGACCGAGGCGCGGTTAAGGGCGACGCCCGGTTCAGTCGCCGCTCGGTTGGCGGGGAAGCGGTTGAAGGCGAAGGCCAGCGGACCGCCAGCCCGCGCGCCGGAATCTTCGCTACCGCCGCGGATCGTCCCATCAATCGCCCGGTTGACCGTGGGGCTGTTCATCAGCATGAGGGTTTGCGGGATCGTGCCGGTGATGTCTTCACGCGGCATCGAGGGATCGAACCCGAAGAGCTGCGCGAACTGGCCGCGCGGCGAATTCCGCTGGGCCAGCCGTCCCATCATGCCGGGGGCCTGCGACATCCGCGTTTCCTCGGGAATGCCGAGGGCCGAAGACATCGCCGAGAAGAGCTGGTCGGCCCGCCACCGGCTGGGCTGCGCTGCCGCAAAGGCCGGTTCCGGCTGGCTGGTGGAGCTGTTGCGGAGTGACCGCTGGTAAGCCTCCGTATGGGCGATGGTCGAGACCAGCCACTTGAGGTCGTAGCCGGATGCCGTGAAGGCCTCCGACAGCGCTTCGATCACAGCCGGATGTTGCGGCGACCGCGACGGCCCCATGTCGTCGACCGGCATATAGAACGCCGAGCCGAGCATCTCGTGCCACACGCGATTGACCACGGCCTTCGCGAACCAGGGGTTCTCGGGGGATGTCACCAACTGGGCCAAGGACTCACGGCGTTCTTCATCGGAAAGTTCCTTCCCCGGTGCCCGGCCATTCACAAAGAACTTCGGCTGGATGAGCGTCCCTTTTTCGGAAGGTTTGTCGAGGTTGGGCATATAGTACTCGATCGTTCCCTGACCTGGCCTGGCCGGGATCTGGATCGACTTGATCTCGGCGAGCGAGATCATGCCATCCTTGTTGGTGTCGCCGTACTCGATGACCCGCGGGAAGACGCGGGCAAACTGGCCCCGGCCACCCTTGGCCTCTTCCGCATCGATCTTGCGATCGCGGTTGCGGTCGAGCGCCTGGAAGATCATCTCGGGGTTCTGCTTGAGGAAATCCTCGCCGCGACGCTGATTCTCGTTGACGGAGACCAGCTCGAACTTCGGCGGCATCGCCTGCAAGTCCTGCTTCAGACTCACGCGGGGGAGGAAGGCGGCCAGTTCATGGAACTGCCGTCGCTTCCAGATATCCGAGGGATGGTCGTGGCAGTTCGCGCACGACATTTGAGTTCCCATGAAGACGCGGGAGATCTCCGACGCGACTTCCTCCGGCTCGGCGTCGTGCACGAAGAAGAGGGCCGTCGAGCCATCCTCGTAGACATCCCCCTTGGCGGTGATCAGCTGCGTGACGATCTCGCCCCAACTGGCGTTGCGATCCAATTCCGCCGTCATCCATTCCTCGAACGATTTGACGGCGAAGCGGGCACGGGCGTTGGTCGCGTTCATGAAGAACACATCCCGCCAATAGCGAGCCCAGTTGGTAGCATAGGCCGGTTCCGCGAGGAGCGTGTCAATAAGTTGCCGGCGTTTGGCGGGATCGGTGTCGGCTGTGAAACTGCGGATCTCCGCGGGAGTCGGCAGGCGGCCCGCGATATCCATCGTCGCCCGGCGGAGGAAGTCCTCGTCGCTGCAGAGTGCCGCGGGGGTCACCCCCTGCTTGTCGAACTCCCGCTGCAACAGTTGATCCAACAGCCGGCTCGTCGCTTCGATCGCAGGCTTCTCGGAGGGGGAGACCACCCGGGCCTGAGCCGCACTGGCCTGAGCCACTCTGGGGGAACTTACCTTGGCTTTCTCAGCCGCCGCGACGGGAGAAATCACGACGGGAGAGACCGCCCAACTGCCGACCGCGAATAGACACAAACCGCACAGAATTCGGCGAGAGAGAATTCGCCGGGAGAGTTGATGAGCAAACATGGCCCGTTCCTCGACAGCTTCGCCTGAAAATCAAATTCACTCGACATGCCAGCCGGTGAGCAGCAGCCGACGTTGACTGAACACGCGGCGAGCGATCCAGGTTTCGCCCCATTCGTCGGAAATTCACGATCGAAGAGCGACAAACGCCCCTGTTTTCATGAGCGCCGCCAACCACCGGTGCTCTCCGTCAGCCCCGTTACTCAACTCCACCGCACATGAATCGGCAGCGGCCTCTGCTCCAACAAGAGATCCAACTGCCGCCGCACCTCTTCCCAGTCCTCCGGTGGCACTTCCAGGGTCACGATCACCGCGTTTTGCCCAGTGTTTGACTCCGGTTCGACCACAGATGTCTTCGCCGAAGCCTTTGATGATCGCTTCCCGCGTGATGCCTGCGATTGCTCACCCTTGGCAGTGGATTGCGGCACTCCGGAAAAGACCGGCACCAACGACATCTCCCGCAACTGCCGCTCATCGAAACCCGTGAGCGAGGCGTCAAAATCGGGCACCGCTTTCAACTCCGCCAGCAGCCCGGAGAGCTTCGAAACCTCCCAATCGCTCCCTACCTCGCGGTTGTTGAGGGCAATGTTCAGCGCCCGCTCACGCTCTGGCGGCAGGTCGACCACCACGCACGGCACCTCCAGCACACCCTGCGACTTGAGGACTTCCAGCCGCTGGTGGCCCCCCACCAGGTAGCCCGTCCGCCGGTTCCAAACCAAGGGCTGCACCAGCGAAAACTCCGAGAGCGACCGCGCCAGCCGCTCGAATCCGCGATCCCCCGGCTTCAAGACCTTACGGGGGTTGTACGGTGCCGGGCGCAACGCCCAAATCGGCTTCTGACACAGTTCCATCACGAACATTCCTGAAACAAACGATTCACACTTCGATCTGAAGTCACACTCGGGTGGCATGCCCCGCAGCTTTGTGCGGGCATGTTTTTGCGACTTCCAACGCGCCATTTCGAATTCTGGCTCGCATGAACTCCAGTGGCATAACAAACTTCAGGGGGGACCAAACGAATCAAATCACCCGCGCCGGTTCAGCCCGCCGTACCGCAGGCTTCGCTACGCTCGTGCGACTCCTCAGCGGCCTCTCCGCAGCCGCCATCTCTTCATTCTGAATCGCAGCGCGCTCCTGTTCACTCAGAATGAGGTCACGTTCATCAAGGGCGCATCGTTCGCGCATGTGTTCCGCATTCTTGAATCGCTGCTGCAGGTCATCCTTCACCTGCCGGATACATCGCGAAACATGCCCCCGGGCATGGCCTATGGCATAGCCGATCTGCTCCATCGTCCACCCCGAATTCTCACGTAAAGCCAGCATTGCCAACATCTTCCACTTCTGCGGGTCTTCCTCCGCGTAATGCCGTTGGACTTCCTGCCAAAACGAAGTCGCCATGTTTCTCGGCAGCTCGATTTTCTCACCTCTTGGATCCACAGCCGTCATCTGAATTTCCCTTACACTGACCGATGAACAAGGAACTGAACAACCAGCCCCTCTCACCCTATCACGACCCGGTGCGCCATTTTGGAAATATACTTTTGTTCAGTATATTCAAACCGCCGACAGTCCGCGAGGGAATTCGCCGTCAAAGTGTCCATCGCGGAAACGCTACTTCTCCCTCCCCTCCACCCACGCGACTTTCGCGCCTCGCCGCATACCCGCCGCCCTCAACCCATGTCACAATGGCCGCATGCACGATCTCAGCCGCTACCACCGACAATCCCTCCTCCCGGAGATCGGCACCGCCGGCCAGGAGCGGCTGTCGCGCACCGTCGTCGCCCTCTTCGGCATGGGTGCGCTCGGCAGCGCTGCCGCCGAACTTCTCGGTCGAGCGGGGGTGGGCACGCTGCGTCTCATCGACCGCGATTTCGTCGACGTCACCAACCTCCAGCGGCAGTCCCTCTACGACGAAACCGACGCCCGCGAGCGCACCCCGAAAGCGATCGCCGCCGCCCGCCGACTCGGCCAGATCAACAGCCAGATCACGCTCGACCCGCGCGTCGCCGACATCCGCCCGGACAACATCCTCGAACTGCTGGAAGGGGTCGATCTCGTCGTCGACGGTGCCGACAACTTCGAACTCCGCCTCCTCCTCAACGACGCCGCCCTCGACAAACACCTCCCCTGGGTTCACGGCGGCTGCGTCGGGCTCAGCGGCCAGGTCATGGCCATCCGCCCCCACCACACCCCTTGCCTTCGCTGCCTCATCAACCCCGCAGGCGACGACCCCTCTGCGGAAGGAAGTTCATCCTCCACACCCGCCACCTGCGACGCCGTCGGCGTGGCCGGGCCGGCGGTCCATCTGGTCGCCTCCCTCCAGGCCATGCTCGCCCTCCAGATGCTCCTCGGCCGCTGGGATGCCATCGGCTCGCAGCTCAAACTCGTCGACGCCTGGGGGGGCCAGATCCGCTCCATGGATCTCTCGAACCTGCGCGAAAACGCCGATTGCCGGGCCTGCCGCCACGGCGAACGCCTCTGGCTCAGCGGCCAGCAAACCTCGCAGACCACCGTCCTCTGCGGCCGCAACGCCGTCCAAATCAGCCCCGCCACCTCCCAGCCACTCGACCTGACCCGCCTGGCCGCCCAGCTGGGCCCCTTAGGAGAAGTGAGGCCCAACCCCTACCTCCTCCGCTTCCGCCCCCACGGCCACCCCTGCGAACTCACCATCTTCCGCGACAGCCGGGCCTATATCGAAGGCACCGAAGACCCCACCCTCGCCCGCACCCTCTACACCCAATACCTCGGCGGCTAGACGCATTGCCCCCCCCCATTCTAATCTGATCGTCCGTTCCCCTCCGTTATGTCGGCCCACCGGAATAAGGCATCTTTCAGAGGCTCCTTATTCCAATAAATGGCGTTTTTCTGTAATAAGGAGGTCGCCAGCCCCCTCTTATTCCAGTCCGCCGACATAAGGAAGCCCGAAACGTGTCCTTTCGAGCCGGAAAATATGTTCAGCAGCCACGGGGATTCAAGGCGTTCCTCCCCGCCGATCTCCCTCCTGTTCCCCCGCTGACGTTCGACGCTGAACTGACAAAGCTCCTGTCCGATGCGGATCGGACCTTGGGCCGTCTGGATGGGGTCGCGTCGGTGCTGCCCAATCCGGATCTGTTCGTCTCGATGTACGTCAAGCACGAAGCGGTGCTCAGTTCACAAATCGAAGGGACTCAAAGCACGCTCGAAGACATCCTCGAATTCGAAGCCGACGCCAAACAGCATTCCTTTCCCGATGACCTGGGAGAGGTGGTCAACTACGTCGCCGCCATGCGTCACGGCATCCATCGCTTGCCGGAACTTCCCTTGTCGCTCCGCCTCATTCGGGAGATCCACGAGAAACTGATGCAAGGCGTTCGCGGTTCCGAAAGACAACCCGGCGAGTTCCGCACCTCGCAGAACTGGATCGGCCCTGCGGGCTGCAACTTGAACACCGCGGAATTCGTGCCACCGCCACCTCACGAGATGAACAACGCCCTATCCAGCTTCGAGAAGTTCCTTCACGAACATCGCGAATTGCCGGTGCTGGTCCATTGCGCCTTGGCACATGCCCAATTCGAAACCATCCATCCATTTCTGGACGGCAATGGCCGCGTGGGCCGGCTGCTGATCACACTCTTGTTGTGCGAGCGGGAAATCCTCAGGCAACCGCTGCTCTACCTGAGCTTTTATCTCAAGCAACGCCGCACCGCCTATTACGAACACCTCATGGGGATCCGCCTGCGTGGTGAATGGGAAGCCTGGGTCAAGTTCTTCCTGAAAGGGGTCTTCGAGGTCAGTCAATCGGCCACGGCGACCGCCCGCGCCATTCTCGAACTTCGTGGGCAACACCAAAGGATGATCCTCTCCTCCTCCACCAGCAGCCACACCCCGAAATTGCTTGACCTCCTCTACCAGACGCCCATCCTCTCGGTGGCCACAGCCCGCGACGCTTTGGGCTGCAGCCACTCCACCGCCACCAGCATCATCGCAGAATTCGTCGACCTCGGACTGCTCGACGAAATCACCGGCCAGCAACGCAACCGCCGCTGGCGCTACACGCCCTATTTGAATCTGTTTGAGAAACAGATTAATAGAGAATAAATAAAACATGGCACTCCATCGACAACACCGTCGCATGACTTCTCAACACCCCACACCTGGGCGGCTAGCAGAAGATATCTATCGCCCCCTCGCCATCCCCGCACAGGCGAGCGGTGGGTGTCAGCCCACTGTTTCTCCCCTCGCTGGAAGACATGCCCCGCCAATCCAACGGCTGTCTCTTCCCCCATCGCCCATTCCTATGGGAGAGGGCCGGGGTGAGGGCGAGTCCCAACGTATGAGGCGCATCCCCAATTCCTGGCGTTTTCCCCAACGCCGGGAATCTGCTTTTAATGGATCAATCAGCCAGCCAGACAGGGTGAGTTAAGGCTCCCCGCAACCCACCATCCGATACTGATCTCCGATTCCCGGATGGCCACAAAAACGGCCTCGCCTAAAAATTGCCAGCATGCATCCACGAGCAGACGCCCAAGACCAAGTGGCCCTCCCGCACCAAACCCCGTTCGAAAACCATACACACGTCATACGTTCCCAAGCCCCACTTGCCATCCAACGGAGAGATCAAACCATGAGACGATGGATCGCCTGTGCCACCGGTATCGAGAAGCAGTGCAACCAGCAGCCACGCAGGCAGCGTTGTGCGTTCTATCTGTTTCTGATAACGGCCGCCTGGGCGGGCCGAATGGAGAGCGGTGTATGCGACGACGGAAAAGTATGGATTGAGAACACCGCCGCGGTCATGCGTCGCATCGAGCACGACACACGCACGAACTTCGAGAAGGTGCAAACTTGGCGCGGACGCTTCAAATATAAGTCATATACTCTTTATGAGGACGAGCAAGCTTTACGTGTTACAGAATGGATGCCCGAAGAACAACGCCCCAGTGGATCATTGGTTCGTGTGACGTCTGGTCATCATGAGTTTGCACTTGACGTTCCCAAGAGTTCTTTCTTTTGCAGCTCCGTTCAGGATAATCTCCCACAATTTCGAGAATTGATGACCGAAGAAGCTGTGAAATGTCCGGGTCCCCCTATGGAGACGAATGGACCACCCCGACCTTACCTGAATATCACACAGCCTCCTTACATGTCGACTTAAATTGTCACACCCGAAAGAACATTTCTTGCCGATGGAGCTCGCCTCAGATATCAAATCAAAGAATCTCCCAACAGGGCCGCGTCAGCCCGGATCTGGTCAAGGGGCCTGGTCGTCGCGACCCAGAACACGGAGATTCGAGGATGGGGCGGTGGGTTCGAGCCGCGCAAGGTCTTTGGCTACAACGAACCGATCTGGAAGGAGATGGGCGCAATGGCAGCGGCCATTGAAAACGTGCCGGCTGAATATCTGAGGGAAACGATGGCGGGCATCTCGGTGGAAGAAGTTCCCAACGGCGATCATGTCGATCTCGTTTATGAGAAGCGTCCAAAGGGAGTCCGTCGCAGGGTCGTGTTTGGCGGGGCGGTGGGGTATTGCCCTACGAGTTATGCCTCCTATCGCCAAGTCGAAGGCTCGGGGTCGGAACCGGCTACGGAATACCTCATGGAAATCCAGACCTGGGAATACATCCGTGAGGGCGAGGCTTTTCTGCCAAAACGCGTCGCCCGCAGGAATACCAAAACGGACGGAACACTCCAAAGCGAATACAGCCTGACGCTTGAATCGTCTGAATTGAACGTGGACCTTGGCCCGGACGTCTTCACATACAAACGGCTCGGCCTGAACGAAGGGGACTGCCTGTACGATGAAACCGTGCAGAAACTTTACAAGGTCAGCGGGGATCAATTGGTCGAAATCTTCCCCATGCCCTAGACAGGTACAATAGGTAAAGCGACGTAGGGTGGGTTAAGGCTCTGCGCAACCCATCAACTCGGACTATCGGTATGAGATTCGTCGCTCGAATGGCCCGGATCGTTTCACACTGCATTTGGTTTGACATCCATGGCGAACCTCATCACCAACAAGCACAAAAAGCAGCAACATGAGGAGCGAGCCACCAAGTTTCAAAAGCAACAATCCAATCGGCGAATACGCCGGGAACAGGTTGATGACCGCGCAGAACGATCACATGCGGGTGGCAATCAAGACAAGCATTTCAAACGCAAGCGATCTGGAAATTGTCCAGTTTGTCTCGCCCAGCTGAAGCGAAACAACCGGCGAACCCGTTACGTAAGACAATGCTTGTCATGCCATGCCCATTTTGACCCGGACATGATTTGCTTGTATTGCAGAACAAATCGGGTTTGGCGAGGGGCAACAGAATGCCGCTGCAAAGGCTGCGGCCATGTGGTGCTCGTCGACAAGTGAAAACTTAGAGGACTTCACTCGGGCTTGCGATCCTATCGAGTATCTTCCCAGGTCGAGACAACCCTGTCGTGCTCAAGGGCGATAAGGCTGAAGTATTGCGGACTCCTGTTGCCAACCACTTCACCCAACGGGATCGAATGAACATGGCCAAGCTCTATTTTTTTCGCCATTGCTTCTTCAAATACATCAATGGAGAATATTTAAATCCCGATCCTGGTATAAGGCGCGAGCGTTGCATTCCCACATCCAGGGTGTTCTGGATTCACATCGGCTTCTTCCTGTTGGCTATTATTCCCTTCGCCATCATAACTCTTGTCATAGAAAAATGGACCATTGAAAAGTTGGCGATAGTCTTGTTCTGGCTTGTGCTGATGAGAGTGACGGCATCTGCCATGTCTTTTGCTCAACGGTTTGACAACCATTTCGTTGAGATCTCTGACAACAGTGTGACTTTGCACATGCCTCATAGACTGCTCGAGTACGAGAAAGGGATCTCCGAGGCTTGCCCGACGGTCTGGTGCGATGGCGTGGTGGAGTTGACGTTCTTTCCATTGCTTTCTGAACTCCTGTCCCTCGGACAATATCCGCACAAAGTGCTGATCCGCGCCAACATGATGGATCTGGAGAGATCCATGAGAACCGCACGATGAAATGAATCCCACCGAACAAAAATGGAGACTCAGTAGTGGCAGGGTGAGTTCAAGCTTTGCGCAACACACCAACTCAAACTTGCTGAAAAGCGTCAAGACGTGCGCAGTCGCCATTACGAAAGACACTGGCAGAGCCAGTGGCACCCCTTTCATACCATTCACCAGTACTACCCTGCGATCCTATCGAGTATCTTCCCAGTCGAGACAACCCTTTCGTCCTAAAGAGCGATAAGATTGAAACATGGTGGCCTCCTGTTGCCAACCACTTCACTCAACGGGATCGAAAGCATGGCCAAGCTCTACTTTTTCCGCCAGGGCCTCATCAAATACTACAGTGGAAAATATTTAGATCCCGATCCCGATAAAAGACGCGAGTATTGCATTTCCACATCCAGGGTGTTCTGGATTTACATCGGCTTCTTCCTGTTGCCCACAATCCCCTTCGCGATCATAACTCTTCTCATGGGGAAATGGAGCCTCCAAGGAGTCATGCTGGGCTTTGTCATTCTTGTATTCATGACAGTGCTGGCGTCAGCCATGTCTCTAATCCATCGGTCTGCCAACAATTTCGTTGACATCTCTGACGGCAGTGTGACTTTGCACATACCTCATTGCCTGCTCGAATGCGAGAGAAGGATCTCGGAGGCTCACCCGGTGGTGTGGTGCGATAGCGTTGTGGAGTTGACGTTCTTTCCACTGATTATCGAACTCCTGACCTTTGGACTTTTGCCGCACAAAGTCCTGATCCGAGCCAGCATGATGGATCTGGAGAAATCCATGAAACCCGCACGGTGAAATGAACCCCTTTGAACAAAAAGGGGAGACATGGGGTAACCCCGATTTCCACCAAAGCGTTGATGCCACCGGAGGTTCAATAACACCCACAGGGTGTCCCCCGGTTGAAACTCCGGTTTCCATTGCGGTGGTAACGCCACAAGAAGCCAAGGCGGGAAGCCACCCCCCGGCGCAGAGGGCATGCCCCGCATGCCTCTTCAAACAAACAGTTCAGGCATGTCTTGGCGACTTTCAACAAGCCATTTCAAAATGCGATCCGTGGAAGGCACTCTGGACGCTCGATCCAGATCCATTGACATCGCATGCAGGAAACCGGGGGTTTCGGCTGGCGCAGTTGCTATGGCAAACCCAGCCAACCATCGACCCACAGAGACCTTGCATAAGCCCACATCGGCAGCCCCGACACGGATCGCCGAATAAGGCTCTCTCGATGCGTCCAGCCGGCGCTGTCAAAGATTGATTTGGCGGCGATTTGTTCCGCATTATACAATCCACTAGGTCTTTCCAACGCAACGCAGCCATAGTCGCTGCGCTGCGTCAGCCGTTCTCCCGCCGCGGGATGCTTTCACTGGGATGTGTTTTCCGGGTTGCCGTCATTTCTGGGATGCGATCATGAGTGATTCCGACGACCTCCTGCGGGCCAAGCAGAAGCTCAGCATGAATCTCGATCAGTGGGCACGCTTCCGCCAGATGCCGGGCAGGGTCCAGGATCTCTTCATCGCCGCCGATTATTTCCAGCATCCCGACTCCCCCTTCGACATCGCCGAAATCCTGATCGATGAACCGGCGGTCTGGCAAAAGACGGATCAGTATTACATTTCATTGCTACTGAACGGCCAACAGGCCCGTCCCATGGAGTTGCAACTGGGAGAGGGCCGCTTTCATCGCGCGAACCAGCCTGGATCCATGATTTTCTCCGATGGTATGCGCGACAAGATTTTTTTGGGACGCGGCCCTTATCAGGTCATCTCCCTGGCGATTGATCGACGCCACCTGAATTCACGGATCAGCGAACTTTACGGCGGAACACCCGATGATCTGACGGCTCTCATGACCTCGCCCCATTTCGACGCGGTCTGCGAACAGCACATCAAAGGGCTGATGGCGATCTGCCGTCGACCGGGTAACCTGCTCGCCAAGGACGATCTGCTGGATACCATCATTGGCCGCTTCTGGGCCAAGACCGGACGCGCCGCGAAACGTGACGGAGATGCCCAGGTCAAATCCATCCGCACGGCGGCCCTCGAGGACGTCCTCGACTATATGAAACTGAATCTGGGAAGGGATCTGGGACGCGACGAATTGGCCCGGATCGCTCAAGTGAGTCCAGGTCACTTTTCTCGACTGTTCAGTGCCAAAATCGGCCAAAGCCCCACCCGCCATCTACTCACCCTAAGGCTGGAGCGGGCGCAAGAACTCCTGAAACAGGAGATCCATCTATCGGTGATCGAAATTTCCAGAATCTGCGGCTTCAGCGATCAAGCCAATTTCTATCACGCCTTCCGCCACCATGTGGGCTGCTCCCCCGCCAAGTTCCGTGAATCCCGGTGAAGGAACCGCTTGGGAACTGGCTGGTCTGCCTCCGACTTAAGCAGCTTTGAATGGACCTCCCTTCCCTACGCTCTTCCCCGCGCCACTTTTTACCACTGTTCTTTTGAACACACCCTAGATACGCAACTATCGCATTCAACTGCAATTCATTTCACAACAACACCTTATGCTGAAAGACCCTGCCTTGATGGAAGCCAGCCGGGAAGTTGTTTCGCTTGACGGCACTCCTATTGCCTCTCGCCGGGATGTTCAAGTCATTCCATTTTCCGGCTGGAGGGATTTCCCATGCGTCGACCCGGCTTCACATTAATCGAACTGCTTGTCGTCATCGCGATCATCGCCGTCCTCGTGGCCTTGCTGCTTCCCGCCGTTCAAATGGCGCGGGAGTCCGCCCGCCGCGCGTCCTGCCAAAACAACCTCAAGCAACTGGCGATGGCCTGTCACAACTTCCACGACGTCCACCAGCATTTCCCGATCGTGGTTGATCGCGGCAATCTGATGAAGAATGCTGCGGGCGCCGGAGTCTGGCTCGGCTGGATCGGCTCATTGCTCCCCTACGTTGAACAAACCGCCTATTACAACCAGATACCACTCAATTCCGCGTTTTCCAGGGATACACCCTTGTCGGTCGCGAATTGCGCATCCGACGGCCAATCGGGCCTCATGGGACTGACGGACTATTGCGCCGTCACCGGCTATGACCGATGGGGCCTGGGGTATAAAGGGAGGACATCCGCCTCGGGGGCGTCTCCCGCCGAAGGAATCATTCAAGGGAAGTGGGACGGGGCCACGATCCGGCCCGAGTTTGTCGCTTTTAAAGACATCGTCGACGGGTCGACCAACACGCTTCTCATTGGAGAAGTTCCCGTGGAACCGGGGCCGACCTCCCAGCGGCTTAACTACTGGAATTCCGGAAACAACGACGCCGCCATGGGCGTGGCCAACCGCAGCCGCATCCGCAATACATCGACTGCCAACTCCCGGGGAACCGACGACGGTGGACCACAGTGTCCAATGCCCGCCTATTTCGGTCCGGGAAACCGCGACGACAAATGCAGCTATAACCACTTCTGGAGCTACCACCCCGGGGGCGCCAACTTCGCGATGGGAGACGGATCCGTCCGCTTCATCAGCTACTCCGCCAGCCAATTGCTCCTGACTTTGGCGACTCGTGACGGAGGGGAAGTAAATCCCGAGTTCTAATACGCATCCCAAGTAACAACCGCGCTCTATCTGGCTTGTGCCGCGCAACATGCTTGCATCTCTTCAAACAAAACCGTGCAAGCATGTCTCGTCCATCTCTCCGCTCGCAGTCGATTTTGGGGACACGTATCACCGTTTCGAGGCATCGAGCCGCTCCCATCCCGCTTCCGCAGGGGCGCTGGTTCGAAGGTTCACCGAGCTTCCGAGGGAAGCCCCGGCTCTACCTGTTCGTCCCATGCGGCCTCATGGGGTGACGGACTCCTCCTGAGATAGCCACGTTTCCAACGGGCATGGTCGTCCCGGCGGACTATGCCCGGAGCCCTCCACGGAATGCCGTATTCCACAGACTCGTCGTGGAACGCCGGGACATGCTCACTATGTTGCGGGCATATCCCACCTACCGCTCTTACTGATTGAAATGCGTTTCAATTCCAAAATTATGGAGAGAATTCTCATGATCTCCGCCAGGCGATTCCCTGTGTTTCTGGCCGTGGGCACCGCCGTGTTGTTGCAGACGGTGAGTGGATGTGGCTCGCGGATCTCTGAAGCCGATGGAATGGTTACATATCAGGGAAGACCCGTGGTTTGCGGCGCGGTCATCTTTGTCGGCCCGGACGGTATGACCAAGGTGGCGAACATCGACGAGAACACCGGTCGATACTACATCGAAGGTGTGGGGGCAGGTACGGTCGGAGTCGCCGTCTTCAGCACGGATCCCGCTTTCCCCAGGGATACCGACAATCCGTCGAATCCCCAGGATCCCCAGAAGAAGAATTGGAACCAACCCAATGTCGATCGCTCGAGTTGGCGTCCACTTCCCTCCAAATACGAGATGGTCCACACCTCGGGTCTGACCGTCCAACTGATTCCAGGACTCAATTGCGACGTCAACATCGAACTTCAATAGCCCTGCCTCATCCACTCTGATCCAAAACATACAGATTCAGCAAAGCCCTTATTATGCTCCTATCCCATCGCTTGACGGAACTCACGAAATCCACAACGGCGGCGATCATCATCTGCTGCTCGACGACGACTGCACGAGCGCTGGAAGCCCCTCCGGACGACGCGACGACAGGAAGGACTGCCCGCGAAGCGAAGGTTGAAGCACCCACCGAGAAATTCAACGTGACGTTCGCACCCGGTGAGGGAGCTTCCGGCCTGGCTCCGAATTTCTCCCCCAAAGGAACCCAATTCGGATTGATGCCTCAAGACGTTCCCAACCTGGGGGGACTGAAGCATCTCGTAGGGAAGATCGAATTGGGCCCCCGCGAGGCGATGCCGAACGGTATCAAAATCGCCTTCGCCAAAAGCCAGCCCGATCAACCGTATGATCAACTGTTCGCCGACACCAATCTGAACGGCGACCTCGCCGATGAAACACCGGTTGCCGCCGTGCCGAAATTGACGCGAGACAAATGGTGGTCGTCGTTCGACGGCATCACCTTGAAGGTGCGGCATTCCGATAGACCAGAACATACCATCGACTACCCGGTGGCCTTCTGGATCACGGTGGAATCCCCCGACGAACAACCTCCGCTCGCGCGTTTCACCCGCAGAGGCTTCCTTCAGGGATCATTTCAAAAGAGTGGCCGGACCTATCACGTCGTCCTCACCGACCGGAACAACGATGCCCTCTTCGAGCGGGGTGACTCGTGGGGAATCGCCTTGGCGGACGACGAAGGCGGCATTGAACGGCCGGTCTGGAGAACCATCGACGACTTCTCCTGGGGGGGAGACGTGGCCTGGAAGCTCACGCTGAACGCAGCGGACGGCGGTGGCGGTGTCGTCACGGTGTTCGATCCGGAAGTGAGCCGGGCCGATGACGAAGCGATGAGGGACCACCTCCGGGCCGACAAATTGGCGCCCCGAGCCGAAAAACCGCTGGCATTCGAGAAGGAATTTGAGACCGCCATCAAACTGGCGACCGAATCGGGCAAACCCTGCTTTGTAAAATTCGAGACCGATTGGTGTGGACCCTGCAAGGCCATGCATCAATTCGTGTTCACGGCCAAGGACGTGGTCGACGCCGCCGACGGGGTCGTGTGCGTCACAGTCGACGGCGACAAGCGTAAGGATCTGAAGGAACGATTCGAGGTCGGAGGTTATCCAACGGGAATCTTCCTCGATGCAAACCAGAAGGAGACCGCCCGATTCAGCGGCTATCGCTCCGTCAAGGAGATGCGGGAAGCGTTCAGCCGGTTGGCCCGCTAACCACTTGGGCGGGGTGGCGTGCTCAACCCTCTGTGTTCTGCTCTGTGCCGTGCCTGCGGCTTGGGGAGGGTGTGCCGGGCGCGCATCGCGCTTTGACGTCTCAACGACTTCGCAAAGCATGCTTGCCCGAGGCCACTGCCAATTTTTGACTGGTATTGTTGGAAGGCTTGCCAGGCCATGGCGAAGTCGAGCATTCTTCGCAATTCGCTCGATATCACCTTGGGACCGGGCGTAGGTTCCTTTTTCACGATCCGCCACACCGGCTGCCATTCCCCGTCGTCTAACACCACGTCGCACGGCAGAACAGGGCACTCCCAGTTCAAATGCGTCAGATGCAGGATCCGGCAGGCGATGATCTTGTAGAACGCCAGGCAGTTCCGCGGACGGTGAGTAGTTTCCAACTGGATTTCTTCCACCGTGCAGCCGGTCGGGCAACGCCCCATCACCCGCGACATTCGCCCACCAAGGATCTCCCCCCACTGGCCAGGAGGAGCCGCTTGTACTCCATCGTGCGAGTTTCCGGGCAATTTATCACCGCGGTAAGAAACTCGTCGGGCGGGCGGTAGTGATGGGCCGCGATGGAGTGGGTGATCAATTCCGGGCAGACAAGAATCTTCGTCCCATCGGGCACGAACAGGTTCGCACCTCCCAGGGGACCATCAAACTGGCACAGTTCGCAGGGGTGTACCCCGCAAGACACGAACGGCTGCCAAGGATCCACCAGCAACAACTTCAACTTGGCATAGACCTCGGCGGAGATCCGACCTGTGGAAAAGGGATGAGTGGAAGACAGCCACCCCACCGCCCGCAACGATCTACCTGCCTCCGCTCCCCATCCACTAAAAGCCGCCAGATCGTCGATATGCATCGGTGGGCCACCTCTGAAAAATCCATCGACTCGGCCAAGCCGATTTTAATGTTGGCAGCACTCGTGAGACGTACGAATCTCGTTCACGTTATCATGCCCTGGCCACCCGTCATCAAGCGATCCCCTACCCATCCAGGAGCCATCGAATCGTCAACTCGTATTCCGAAAATCAGGCTGATCTCATCGCGGGGCAGCTGGAACGATTTGTGACGCTCAATCCGCATCAGTTAGCAGGGCATGTGGGAAATCTGGATTTCTGGCTGGCAGAAGTCGCGCACGCGCATGCTGTGATCGATGGCTACGAGCTGCGGTTCCGGTCGATGGAGGAGGCCTCCAAGCAGTATGTGGCAGCCAACGGAACCCGCGAGTTCCTGCTGAACGCCGACGACTTCGACGAATCCTACCAGAACGTCACACGACAGCGGCGACTTCCGAAACTGGCCCTGCATGAGGCCCGCCGCCGGTTGACCGACGCGACCTATCACTTCCTGCTCCGTCTCCACAAATCCCACTTCATCGACGAACCCCAGCTGCGGCGGCATCTCGATCACCTCCGGATCAATCTCGATCCACTGGATCTCCGATCGCCAAACCAAAGCGCATAGAGCGACACATGGAGTCTCTCTGTGACACAGGATTGATAGTGGATGGTTTGCCGTTGATTCACAGGGACCCGGAACGAACTTTATCACACGTATTCACCAGCCGCCGCATCGCTACGGCGTGTCGGGAGGCGGCAGGAGTTTTGGGTCGCCCAGGCCTGGTTCCCACGGTTCCGGAGCGCGGGTATCCGGCTGCGGAATGACATGGCGATCTTGCAGGCCTTCCAGCACGTCGTCGTAGAGCCGTCCTACTTCATCAACGGGAATGAAGAATTCATAAGGTGCGCGCCGGGGAGAGGGCTCGGAGGTCGTCTCCGCTTTTCCCGGTGGCGGAAAAGATCGACCGGCATTGCCGATTTCGTCCACCCGCGGCGACATCATGAAGGTCATCCCGACTCCGCACATCCAGGTTTGGCTGTGATTGTCGGTGGAGATCAGATAGCGACCGAATCCTTGGATGGACGTATGCCCATTGATCCAGAAGGTGGCTCCCACTTCGGGGTAGAGAGCGGCCATGGAGGACGTCTCGCGCCGAGTCTGCCTGTCCGAACCGGTGGAAACCATCAACGACTCGTTGACTTCAATCTTCTCATAGGTCGTGCCAACCATCGCTCCCACACCGACGAAAGGCGAGAAGCGCGATGGCGCATTGAGCCGCACACTGGTATCGAGACCCACGAGAAACCCTTCGAGGTGCTCTTCGCTGGCGGCTCCAAAGAGGCCGGCGCGCCCGCTGATCATCGGCGTGAAGTAGTGGTTCACCCCCACTTGACCTCCCAGATACAACGGATCGCCGGCACCCATCGCCTCGACGGTCACGCCAGTGTCATCGTCGAGAAACCGGGCATCGCTGGCCTGCTTCGCCATCCGACCCAGCTTCCGGGCACCCCGTTCCTCATAGGGCCGATCGTATTTCTGGGCATAGTCCTGGTGATCCATGGCCCAGCGGGAGGTGAGGCGACCTTCCGCGCAACCCGTTATTGGGGGCAGCGCGAGTCCAGCCAGCAGCACCATGCCCAGTCTGCTCCAAGCCATCGGCGACGACGCCTTCACCCGCTCGACATTCAACGAGAATTCAGCGAAACCAGCGCGCTGGCGGGAGCTCCGCAGAGGTCAGCCGGTTTTCATCCCTAACACCTCTGTAAATCAGTCCCCTGAATGTGTCAATCGGAGACTGTGGTGCATCCTGTGGTGCTTTAGACACGGAACAGGACGAGACTTCAAAAGTTGGGGAGGAGCAGCTCGAAGGCTGGACAGCCTTCACTCCGATTCGACTTCGCCGAACTGCCATTCCTTGACCAGGTTGCCATCGGAAAGCTCGCAGCGGATCCAGCCCAGTTCGACATCGCCGGAGCCTCGTGAAAACTCGATGCGGATCGAGGTCAACAGGTCGTCCAGTGGAAGTGTTACCTCGACATCCTCCCAGACCCCCGGCTGCGCGACATTGAACCTCACCCGACGATTGGCGGCGAACGCCGGTTCCTTCAGGGTGGTCCATTCAACATGACCCACCACCGGCGACGTGACCTGCTGCGGCCAGCGGAGAGTCATGCGACGGTTCACATGCGGTACGTCGAGCGTCTCGAACAGGATCTCCTGATCAGCGCGCCTCTTGAGCACTAGCGTCCCTTCCTCCACCTCGGCCGCGGCTACGGTGACCCATCCCGCTGGAGGTCGTGCGTAGGCGGGATTCCTGTGGGGTACTAGGGCATCCGTCTCCTTGAGAAACCCCTTGATCAGCCCCGACAGCCGGACGATTTCATCCCGGCGTGAACGGGCCAGATTGGTTCGCTCGCCCGGATCGTTCTTGAGGTCGTAGAGTTCGAGTCGATCGGTGCCGTTGGCCGCGCCGCCGTAGTAGCGGATCAACTTCATATCGCCACTGCGAACCGATGTGGCGGGCGTATTGCCGGTCGCGGGGACATAGTGCGGGAAGTGGTTGAAGACCGCCTCGCGGCCCAGCGAAGGTTCCCCCTTCAGCAACGGCAACAGGCTGACACCATCGCAGAGGTGTCCCTCGGGTAGCGATCCACCACTCAGTTCGACAAGTGTCGGCAGCATGTCGACACTTGTCACGACCTCTTCCGAGAGTCTGCCTGCGGGAATCACCGGCGGCCACACGACCACCAGCGGCACGCGGTGTCCCCCTTCGTAGATCGATCCCTTGCCGCTGCGCAGAGGCCGGTTGCTCGTGGGCAACTCCCCCGCCACTTCGTCGTACATGTTCCCGCCGTTGTCGGAGGTAAAGACAATGACGGTGTTCTCAGCGAGCTTGAGGCGTTCCAGCGTCGCGACCACCTGGCCGACATTGTCGTCGAGTGTCTGGATCATGGCCGCCATGGTGGGGCAATGCTGCGGATCGAGTTCGGGGTCGACCCGCGATTCAGCCTTCGCCACCAGATCGGCCTTCGCCTGAAACGGCGCATGGACCGAGTAGTACCACAGGTTCAGAAAGAAGGGCTTGTCGCGGTTGGATTCGATGAACTTCACTGCCTCCCGCGTGAGGAGATCATCGATGTGCTCGCCGGGAGCTGCCTCGGGTAAAGTGTCGATCCCCCGGAACGGGGCGAAGTAGCCTCCGGGAGGACCGGCATGTTCGCGTCCCCCGACCACCCGGCCGAAGCCCTGGTTCTCCGGAAGATAAGGCTCGCGGCCCAGATGCCACTTGCCGAAGAACGCGGTCTCGTAGCCCGACTTTTGTAGCAGTTCGGCCGATGTCACATAGTCGTTCGGTAGACGGGTTCGTGTCTGGGGCGTGACGACGGATTGATGCGACGGCCCACGTTCCGGAACCACAGGGTCGAGCACTTCGAGCGGCAGATGTCCCGCAGGTGTGGTGAATCGCAACCGCGCTGGCCATAGACCCGTCAGGAGACTCGCGCGAGTCGGCGAGCAGAGCGGGCTGGCGGAATAAGCATTGGTGAACTTCATTCCCTTTTCGACCAGACGATCGATCTGAGGCGTGCGGTGGAACCGGCTGCCATAAGCCGAGGTATCCCGCCAGCCCAGGTCATCCGCCAGGATGAAGACGATGTTGGGACGATGGGCTACACGGGGAGATGGATCTGCGGGAACACTCTCCACCGCAAAGACCGGACAAGTGCGGAGGCCCATCACCACGATCGTCCAGCACAGGGTGGTCATGGCGACCAGTGGTACGCGGAGACTGGCGCTCCGGATATTTGACGGAATGAATCTATTCACCAACGGCCGCCCGCTTTACTGGAATCACATGTCCAAGGTGGAAGTCAACCGGATCAAACTGTGGCGATGCGGTGAGACAAGGGCGATACCGCGAGACAGGTTCCGGATTCCGGAATCTCTCACTGAAGAACACCCTTGGGGACTTCCCGGTGTCGCAGCGGGGCGCGGCGGCAACACCGAAAACCCATGTGATACTGGACTTTCAATCAGTGCTCAAGTCGAGCTGATGAATTTGGCTTCACACTTCATTTCCAAAAACTCCATCCCTCGTGCGAACCAACGATCCCGCCACTCATTAACACCCCATTCTCCGCAAAGAACCCACACTTCCTGTTCAAGAAACCGGGAATATCCTCATCCTTGCGGCGGAAAAGTTTGCCCAGTATCCCTAGTCATGAATAACATGGAGGGGTCGCGGCGACATCCGGCAATTTTTGCCACTTGTCTTCGGTGTGTGGCCGATAGATTGAGAAGTGTCTGCCGCGGGCCTTGCTGATGATCGTCTGTGCCAACCTCCCGTGTGGGGAGGCTCGCAGTCGCCTCATACTGTCCTGAGGTGGCCGCGAATTGGCGACAGGCGCATCACTGGGAGAGGAACTCACGAAATGGTCAACATGAAGCGTCTGCTCGATCTAGTTTCCGTGCGCGGGGCTTTCAAGGCCGTCGCCCTGTCGACGGTGGTCGGCGTCCTGGCCCTGTCGGCCTCCGGTGTCGAAGCCAAGCAGCCCGGCGCCGCCTACGGCGGTCCCTCCTTCGGCCAGATCCCACCGGTTCCCGGCCAGGAAGGGACTGTGCTGCATCCCATGGCCGATCCCGCCTACGACGGCACGACCTACTCGGTCGTTTCGCCCGATGCCGCTTATGTCACCTCTCCTTCTGTCGCGCTGTTCGAATGCGTGAACTACCGCCGCGAGAAAGACATCGCCCCCTGCGCCGTGCCGAAGATCGTCTCGGTGCAGGATCCCTGCAACCCCTGCCAGTGCGTCTGCGTGAAGATCTGCGTCCCCCCCTGCTCTTGCGGTGAAGAGATCAAGGTGCGTCGCGGTGGCTCGAAGGTCATTTACGATTACGGCAAGTACTCGGTCGAAATCTCCTCAACCCGTCGCGGCATCACCGTCACCTACCACGACTAATTTCGATCGTCGCGGTCGCTGATGAAAGCCTCGTATCGCCCGTTCCTCCCTCTGAGGAACGGGCGATTTTGTTTTTAGTGGATCAAGTGAATCCACGGCCCCGTTCAGAAAAGCCCGGGAAACCTGTCCACAGGCCACTTCCGATTTCGCACTGATGTGTGAAGACCCGCGGTGTCTCACCATTGGGGGTCAACGCCAGGCATTTCCACCTTATGATTGGGAGTCTCATTGTGACCGCGACATCGATTGCACGACAAAATCCACTGGCAAAGGTTCCTTCGGGACGACGCCTGTTCCTGCTGCTGGCTTTTTTCTTGCCTTGGAGTCCCTTGGGAGCTGAGGACGATCGCCAGTCCGCAAAGGATCCTTATCAGGTGGTCTGGACCTCGGTTTCGGATGTCGTCGCCCGGCGGGAGTACGGCTCCGCTCTCTCGATTCTCGAAACCGCGTCGGAAGAACCCGATCTGCGGGCCTACGGACGGCAGATCACGGCCGATCGGAATGTCATCACCGGCCTCCAGACACTCCAGGCATTCGTTGTCCAGGAAGCAGCGAAGCTGGAGGAAGGGGCACCGATTGAGATCTCCGGGGCCGATTACAGCATCATCCGCTATGACCGCGATCCCCAGAAGGATGAACTCGTCCTCCTCTCGAAAGCTCTCCGCAAAGAGATTCGTAAGCCGATTTCGAAGCTCCCCACCGGCACCTGGATCAAGCTGGCCCAGCCCCGCCTAGCTTCGATCGACAACTCGCCGCTGATCCTCGGGGTCTTCGTCGGTTTCGATCAGGCTTCCGACGCGAAGCTGGCCCGCAAATACTTCAACGAAGCTTCAACCTCGGGCCAGGATGTCAAAGTCTGGCTGACGCGTTTGAGCGACCTGGAGACGACGCGCAAGGCAGAGGAAATGGGTGCTGCCAAAAGAGGGGGAGACGACCCAATTGTCGGGAAGTGGTCGATGAGGGCTCCCAATGGCTTGTTGTTCAACACACATCTTAAAGCGGACGGAACCGTTGCGGTGACGATCCCTCCTGGCACCCTGGTCGAATTGAGAAAGCGGAAGATGCCTCTCCCACCTCCTGGGAATCTCAAGGGGAATTGGACTCGTGATGACAACGGTCTTTACCGCGTCACGTGGGGGCCGATCACCATTGAAGCGTTGCTGATCGGCGATCGACTCAGGGGCCGCGGTCCCGCCGGAAAAGTCGGCCATGGGATTCGCATGGTCGACTGATCTCTACTAGGCGGACCTTCAATACCGAAGGGTTCTCGAAGTTACGATCCCGAAACAATTCGTTCCCATTTCGCAACACTCCTTCCCGTGGGGGAGGCTGCGAATCCATGGAAACACCTGTTTTCCTATGGATTACGTTGTCCCACGGAATTATGGCACAGAGTGTGCATTAATTGTTGTTGACTGGCGTGGATTCCGCCGCCATTCGATGAACAGGGCGTTCGTCATCTCTTGAAGGGAATTCGCTGTCTGCAAGTGATCCGTCTGTACGTGATCGGGGAGAAGTCGCCATGGAGCCCGTGGCCAAGCGCAACGATGGAAATCTCTACTCGTCCAACACGATCGAGCCGAGCCTCGTCTATCTTGTCGTGGGGATGGGTGTCATGTTCTTCCTGATCCTCACGATCATCGGCGTAGGGAACCGCGGCGGGCACGCCAAGGATCACGTCTTCGCCACTGATCCGGTCCGATCGGAACAGATCTCCAGTGAACCGGCTCCGGCTTCCGAAATCGGTGGCCTGACAAGTGACGCCGCCCCGTCGATGGCTCCCTGACCCGTCGATCCCGCCAGCCACCCCATCGCCTGCCAATGGAAAATCGCGGGTGGACTCCTTGGTTGCTGGCCAAGACAATCGCAATTCGCCAACGTACAGCGTGACCTTGATTCCGTCTCGCCGCACTTCCGCGAGTTAGCCCGCCCATGTCCGATCGACCTGATTCCGACATTCCCGACGCCACGCCACCGGAAGACATCTCCCTCGTCTTCCGTCTCAGTCCCCGGATCACACTTTTCCCGGTGATTCACGAGAGTGGCGATTTCGCGGTCGCCGTCCGCCGATTCCTCTTGCACCACTCCTTCGATTGTCTGGCGGTGCCGTTGCCCCCTTCGTTCGCGGAGGCGGTCGAAGAGGCGATTCTGCAACTCCCCTCTGTTTCAATCGTGTTGCAACGGGAGACGTCCGTTCCCGATCATCGCCCGTGGTCGCCGGAGAAGGACGCCAAAGGCGCGGAGGATGACCGGCCGGACTTCACCCGCGTCGCCAGCTACGTCCCCGTGGAGCCGTGCCAGCCGGTGATCGCCGCCATCCGCGCGGCGATGGAAGAGCGGATCCCCCGCGCTTTCATCGATCTCGAAACCGACGACTTCGAGTGCCACACCGCCGTCTATCCCGATCCCTATTCGCTCAAGCACACCACGCCCGAAGCCTTCGCCGCCGCCATTCTGCCCGCCATTCCGCCCCCTCCGGGTGCACAAGCTGTCCGGCGGATTCAGACCATGGCCCATCGGCTGCGCCAACTGGAACGGCGGCATTCCTCGATCCTCTGCATCTGCTCCCTCACCGACTGGCCCTGGCTGCGCAAGGCCTATCAGGAGGAAGCCGCTCCGGGTGAGGACGATCTCGTCGAACCCGTCGAGACCTATGCCGTCACACCCGAGACGCTTCTGTTCATGCTGGGCGAGCTGCCCTACATCACCGGCCTCTACGAACGGGCCCGGGCTGACCTTGAATCGGATGAGAACCTCAGCATCGACGGCGTGAAGACCATGCTGCTCGCCGCCCGCGACGAGTACCGCGAAGACCTGGGTTCTCGCGGCCGCAAGATCACCCCCAAGCTCCTCCGCACCTATCTGCAATATGTGCGGAACCTGACCCTGATCCAGCGGCACCTCACCCCCTCGCTCCACTCACTGATCATCGCTGCCCAGCAGATCGCGGGCGATCTCTTCGCCGTCCAGTTGGCCGATGTCGCCCGGCAATACGGCCATCCCCCCAACCGTGAATTCCCGGCACTGCGTATGGGGATCCACAAGGCGGCCCTGCCCGATGGCACGCTCCTGGGGATGAAGACCCGCCTTCCCGGCCAAACGCGGACATGGTCTTCCCTGCAACTCACCCCCCAGGTTCCGAAGATCCAGCAACAGGATTGGCAGTCGCGTTGGAACCCCTACCGGCAGTGCAGCTGGCCGCCGGAGGATATCGCCATCGAGAAGTTCCGCACCCACATCAAGGACGCGGCCATCGCGCTGCTGGGAGCAGACCTGGCCCGCAGCGAGAAGTTTACCACCAGCCTCAAGGACGGCCTGGACATCCGCGAGACATTGCGGAACTGGCATACGGGGCAGCTCTACATCCGCGTCAATCCCCCCGCCCGCGGCAACCTGGATTGCGTGATCATGCTCTTCGATTCCCCTGCGGATCCGCGGACGTATCCGTGGCGGGTGACGTGGCATGCCGAGCATCACGACGAATCGACCCTCTCGCTCTTCGCGACCGACTACCGCACGGGGATGCAGGGGCCGGGGATCGGCATGGCGACGTACGGCGGGGCGATGTTCCTCTTCCCGCCGCGACCCATCCCCGACATCTGGCGTTCCCGCCGGTTCGACCACGCCGATACGCTCGAGGAGCGGCTGATCATGGCCGCCTGCCATTACTCGCGGGAGAAGCACATCGCGATGATGAGTCCGCTGCCGCCCGGCCTGGCGTGGAAGAAGATCGCCCAGCGCTACGGCAAAAAGCTGATCCACCTGCCGCTCTCGCGCTTCAGCCAGGAGACGATCCAGAAGCTCCGCGTCTTCCACGTCCTCAACGGCACGAATGTGAGAAGCTACGCAGCGCACTTCATCCGCAAGGGATGAGAGTGAACAGAGATCCGGAAGGGACGATAGAGACGGCTACTATCTACGTAGCAAGGGCAATATGGTCCGCACAGCGGACCCTACAAGGTAGCTCACTCAACCCCCGGCGGCTTCTTTGCGGGCGAGATCCAGGTCGGCCTCGACCATCAGTTTCACCAGCTGGGTGAAGGTCGTCTTGGGCTTCCAACCCAGGTCTTTCTCGGCCTTCGAGTAATCCCCCTTGAGCAGCGGAACCTCGCTCGGCCGGAAGAGTGACTGGTTGATCTTCACATGTTTTTCGGGATCCAGATCCAGCAGCCGGAATGTCTCGTCGAGGAACTCGCGGACGGTGTGCGTCTCGTTCGTGGCGACCACGTAATCGCCGGGACTTTTCTGCTGCAGCATTAGCCACATGGCGTTGACATAGTCCCACGCGTAGCCCCAGTCGCGCTGTGCGTCGAGGTTTCCCAGTTCCAGCTTCTCCTGCAAGCCCAGCTTGATCCGGGCGGCGGCGAGCGTAATCTTCCGTGTCACGAACTGCTCGCCGCGACGGGGTGATTCGTGGTTGAACAGAATCCCGTTCGAGGCGAAGAGGCCGTATGCTTCGCGATGATTGATCGTCTGGTGATAGGCGAAGACCTTCGCGCAGGCATACGGGCTGCGCGGATTGAAAGGCGTCGCCTCGTTCTGCGGAACCAGCGTCGCATCCCCGAACATCTCACTCGAAGCGGCGTTGTAGAAGCGAACCTCCTGCGTCTTCGCCAACTGCACCGCCGCCTCCAGCAGCCGGAGCGTCCCCAGCGCCACCACATCCGCCGTATAGAGCGGCTGCGTGAACGAGTGATGGACATGGCTCTGCGCTCCGAGATGATAAATCTCGTGCGGCTGAGACTCCTTCAGCACCCGCTGGATGGAGGTCGTATCCCCCAGGTCACCGGTGTGCAGCGTGATCTTAGGCTGGTTCCACGCCAGCAGATGTTCAATCCGCTGTGTGCTGACGGAACTTGTGCGGCGAACCATCCCGTGGACGTCGTAACCCTTCTCGACCAGAAGGTCGGCCAGATACGATCCATCCTGCCCGGTGATGCCGGTGATCAAGGCACGCTTGGAGGCCGTCGCGGTCTTGAGTGCCGTCATCGTGCGAAAATCCTGCGGTTGGGGATGGAAGCGTCAAGGGGAGCCCGTCGGCTGTCATCCCTGCGATGTGACCCGGGCGTGTGGAAAACGCCAGTGTACCACGAGGCCTACAGGATGTTCACCGTCCGCGATCAACCTCCAGCCCTCACACACGATCCCGCGTCGGCGAGCCCTCCGCTTCGTCGAGGAATTCCAGCTCGTCTTCGTCGTCATCGTCCGCCTCTTCGGCCTGCGCCTCGGCCGAAGTCCACATCGCATCCAGCCTTTTGAGATCCTGCGTGCGGCCCAGTTGTTCGTAGACATGCCGCAAATGCTGGTAGGCGGGGACGTAGTTGCCGCAATCCTGGAGAGCCCCTTCGAGCGTTTTGGCCGCGCTGTCGAGTTCCTTCTGCTGGATCAACCCGCGTCCCAGGTTGTATTTGATCCCCGCCGAGCAGGGGACCCGTTCGAGGATCTTC